>JAJRWQ010000101.1 GCA_024276735.1 Actinomycetes bacterium | reverse complement strand
GAGACGCGCGAGGACTCCGAGGCGCTGCTGGAGCAGTACACGGCCCGGCTGGACGAGATCATCGCCCAGCACGAGGGCGAGGAGTAGGGGCGCCGGCGGCGGGAAGCCCCTTGACGCGCCTGGACATTCACGTTCACACCACTCCCGGCAGCCGCTGCTCGCGCATGGGCGTGGAGGAATACGCCCGGGCGGCCGCCGCCCTGGCGCCGGCACCGGTCTTCCTCACCAACCACGGGGACATGCGCGACTTCCATGCCCTGGCCGCGCTCCTGCCCCCGGAGACACTGCTGGTGGCGGGGGTGGAGGTATCCACGCCCGCGGGCGACTTCCTGGTTTTCTCCACCGACGTGGGCTTCCTGGAGGAGCTGGGCCCGGCGGCGGAGGATATGAGCGGCCTCCGTACCGGTGGTGACAGCATCGTCGTCTGGGCGCATCCCTTTGCCGGCATCGCCGGCGGCCTGCCACCTGCCGACCCCCACGTGCGGGAGGTGGCGGCGCAGGTGGACGGGATCGAGGTCTATAACGGCAACTGGCCCGACGAGGCGGCCTCGCGCCGGGCGCTGGCGGCGGCGGAGAGGTACGGCCTGGCGGCCATGGGAGGCAGCGACGCCCATCACCGTTCACAGTTGATGCGCTGCTGGACCGAAGTGCGGGTGCCGCTGGCGGGGCCGGCGGATTTCCTGGACCGGGTGCGGCGGCGGGAAACCTTACCGGGCCGGGAGGCGGCGCCGCGCTGAGCGGCTAGCTGCGCGAGGCGGCCTGCTCCTCGGTGCGCGCAATCACCTGCTTGCAGACGTTGCGCAGGGCCTCGAAGATGCCCATGCCGGTCAGCGCGCAGGTTTCGTAGGCGGGGGCGTTGGTCTGGTTCAGCAGCTCATCCAGGTCCGAGGCGGGGAAGATGTCGACCAGGTCGCGCTTGTTGTACTGGAGCACCAGGCCCAGGTCCAGGGGACTGTCCCCCTGTTCCTCGAGGTTTTCCCACATGTCTAGGTAGCTCTCCACGTTGTCGTCCAGGCGGCTGATCTGCGAGTCCACCACGAAGATGATGCCGTCGACGCCCTGTATGACCAGCTTGCGGCTGGCGCGGTACTGCGCCTGGCCGGGTATCGTGTAGAGGTGAATGCGCGTCTTCAGCCCCTGCACCTTGCCCAGGGTGAGGGGCAGGAAATCGAAGTAGAGGGTCCTCTCTTCCTCGGTGGCGATGGAGACCAGCTTGCCCTTTACCTCGGGGTTCACCTTCTTGTAGACGTACTGGATGCTCGTGGTCTTGCCGCCGAGGCCGCAGCCGTAGTAGACGATCTTGTAGTTGATCTCGCCGGCGGCGAGGTTGATCAGCGCCATGCTCGCACTATCCTTCCCTGTTTCGCGGGACGGTGCCGGCCGCCGGACGCGCCCTGGGCGGAGAAGCACCGCTCCCTCCTTTGTCGTCGGTAAAAACTCGTGAAAGGGAGCGGGCTGCCCTGCAGGTCAGCAGGCGCACCTTGCCCAGTTCGGCCGCTTTGCCAAAGCATACTACCAACAGCATGTTCGGGGAAACCTGGACGATGTGCACGTTGAGCCGCTCTCCCTCGTGAAGCATCATCGTGAACCGGGTCTCGCCCACCAGGCACGCCAGCTGCCTGGTGGCGGCATAGGCGCCGGCGGCCAGCGAAGCCATGGCATCGCTGGCCTCGAAGCCGGGCTCGGAAAGTGAGCTCACCGGGTGGCCGTCGCTGGAGACCAGGCCCAGGTAATGCGGCGATACGGCGCGCCTGACGCCCTCGAGGATGCGGCAGGCGGCCCGGTAGCTGTCGCTGTCGATGGTTTGTTTTTCACTCATGCGGAACGGGTAATATGGTATTGTCCCGAGAGGGTGTTGACCGCTGGCGGCTGCTTCGCTCGGAGCGATGTTTCGACGGGGCGGGCCGCAACCCTTCAATACTGCTTATCGGCATCGCCGGGGAGTGTGAAAGTCGTTTCTAAAGCTAAAGTTGAACCTCGGATTGCCGGAGAATAGAATGTACGTGTACCCGAGATGAAGTGGAGGTCAAATTGGAAAGCCTGCCTGAATTGTCCAGCCTGTCGGACAAGGAACTGAAGGCACTGATACGGGACCTGTGCTCCCAGGAACAGGAGCTCAGCTTCCAGAGGCGGATGCTGCACGGCAAGATCGATATCCTCAGGGCGGAGCTGGTGCAGCGCCTGTCCCGCAAGCGCGACTCGGGCGAGTCGCTGATCAGCGACGACGACGTGTCCCGCCTGAGCGAGATCCTGTCGCGTAGCGAACCTTTCCCGATAGGGGGGAATCCGGAAAACAGGGAGCCGCGGTAACACTGCCGGCGGTCGCAAAGGAGAGGAGGCGGCGAAGTGCCTGAGCGCGTCAAGCGGGTGGTGAACGCCATCCAGAGACTTTTCGAAGACATGGGCGTCGAGGTGGTGGAGGATCGCATGGTGCGATTCATCGTCCAGGAGATCCACAACGGCAAGAGCCTGGAAGAAGCCATGAACGAGGCCTACATCCAGAACAACACTAGCGCCGAGTGGCGCCGGCAGATCCTCGACCGGCCGGAGATAGTCAAGGCGGTGGAGGAGGAGCTGGCCAAGGCCTTCGACGAGCACGGGAGTGAACCGGGCAGTGGCTAGGGTTTACTGTCCAGAGTGCGGAAACCGTGACAAGGAAGGTGGAAAGTATTGCCGCCGCTGCGGGGCCCTCTTGCCGGACGAGAGCATCACCGAGCAGGCGACGCTCAAGTACTCGCTGGACGACGAGGAAAAGGAGCACGGCCAGCCGCCGCTGGCGGAGCCCGGGGGCGGCGTGTCGCTGGTGGTCCGGAGCGGGGGAGGGCGCGCCGGCGAGATCTTCACCCCTGCCGGCAAGGAGACCAGCATCGGCCGCAGCCCCGACAGCGACGTGTTTCTCGACGACATCACCGTCTCCCGCAACCACGCGCTGCTGGTGCGGAAGGCGGACGGTTACTACATCCAGGACCAGGGCAGCCTCAACGGCACCTACGTGAACCGGGTGCGGGTGGAGACCCAGAAGCTGTACGACGGCGACCAGCTGCAGATCGGGAAGTACAAGCTCACCTACATCGAGCGATGAGTGCGGCGGAAGATAACCCGGACAGCAAACCCCTGAACATCGGCGCCGTGGTGGACCTGCTCAAGGACGAGTTCCCCGACCTGAGCATCAGCAAGGTCCGGTACCTGGAGGAGATGCGCCTGATCTCGCCCAAGCGATCGCCCGGGGGTTACCGAAAGTTCGGCAAGGCGGACGTGGAGAGGCTGAGAACCATTCTCACCCTGCAGCGCGACGAGTTCATGCCGCTGAAGGTCATCCGCCGCGAGCTTTCCCGGCGCAAGGCAACGGCCATTCGCCCCGGTGGCAGCCGCAGCTTCCGCAAGGTGAAGCTGGCCGCCGGGCCCGGCAAGGAACGGTCGTTCACCCTGGAGGCAGCGCTGGAAACCGCGGGCATCGACGAGGGAACGGCCAGGGAGCTCGAGGAGTACGGGCTGGTCAGCGGCAGGTCGAGCGGCGGGGTGAAGCGTTACGACGAGCTGGAAGTGGAGATCATGGCCGCCGCGGCGGAGCTGTCGCGGTACGGGGTGGAGGCCCGGAACCTGAAGACGCTCAAGAGCTCGGTGGACCGGGAATCGGCGCTGCTTTTGCAGATCCTCTCGCCGGCGCTCAAGTCGCGCAACACCCAGTCGCGCAAGAACGGCGTCAAGGCCCTGGAGAACCTGGCCACCGTTTCCACGCACCTGAAGTACCTGCTGCTGGTACAGGAACTGCGCCGTTTCATTTCGTAGTCCCGGCGGCGCCCCGATCCGGAGCGGCGCCGCGCTTTCAGGAAGAGAAAGGAGAATAGATGGACCTGGCTGCCTATATCCGCGACATTCCCGACTTTCCCAAGGAGGGAATCGTCTTCAAGGACATCACCCCGCTGCTGGCCGATGCCGAGGCGCTGCGCTACGCGGTGGACCAGCTGGCGGAATTCGCGGTGGGGAAGAAGGTGGACCTGATCCTGGGCGCCGAGGCGCGGGGATTCATCCTGGGCGCCACGCTTGCCTACACCCTGGGCGCCGGCTTCATTCCCGCGCGCAAGCCGGGGAAGCTGCCCTACAACACCGTGGGCGCCGAGTACGAGCTGGAATACGGCACCGACACCCTGGAGATCCACGAGGACGCCATCGCTCCCGGCACGCGGGTGATGGTGCACGACGACCTGCTGGCAACCGGCGGCACCGCCAAGGCCAAGTGCGACCTGGTGGAGAAAATGGGCGGCGAGGTAGTCGGGGTTTCGTTCGTGGTGGAGCTGGCGTTCCTGGGCGGCCGGGAGAAGCTCGAGGGCTACGACGTCAAGAGCCTGATCCAGTACGACTCCGAGTAGCCGCCTAGCGGTAGACTTCGGCGGAAACGTAGCCGATGCCGCTGAGGCCCAGCGCCTGCGCGGCCGCCGCCGACAGGTCCAGGAAGCGGCCACCCACGTAAGGACCGCGGTCGTTGATGCGCACGAATACCGAGCGCCCGCGGTAGTTCACCTTCAGCCAGGTGTTGAAGGGCAGCGTCTTGTGGGCGGCGGTGAAGGCGAACATGTCGTAGATCTCGCCGTTGGCGGTATGCTGCCCGTGGAAACCGGGCCCGTACCAGCTGGCGACGCCGCTCAGCACCGCGCCCGTGGGCCGGAGCCCCGGCGGCGGGCTGTCGCTCACCACTACCGTGGGGGCCAGCAGGCTGTCGTAGATGTCGACGGAGGGGGCGTCGGCCGCGCTCGTTTCCGGGACCGGTGGCATGGATGCCAGGCGCTTCTTCGTCTCTTCCACCTGCTGTTTGCCGGACTCTACCCGGCCCAGCAGCTCCCCGCGCTGCCGGCGCAGCTCCTCGATGCCCTGGTCGCTCTCCTGCTTGAGCTCGTCGACGCGCGCGTGCATGGCCCGCACCTCTTCCGCCTCCTGCTTCACCTGCTTCACCAGCTTCTTGTCGTTCTCGGAGATGGTGAGCATGTAGGAGACGCGGGAGGAAGCGTCGTTGATGTCCTCGCTGCTCAGCAGGATCTCCAGGAAGCGGTCTTCGCCCATCTTGTAGATGGCGGTGATCCGCTGCTCGTAGAGCTCCAGGGTGGCTGCGTAACGGTCTTCGGCCTGGGAGAGCAGGAGCCGTGCCTCTGCCAGCTTCTCGCGGTTCTGGTCCAGGTATTGCTCCCTGGCGGCGATTTGCGCGTCCAGCTCTGCCAGCTGCGCCTCCAGGTCGGCCACGTACTCCGAGGCCGCGGCCAGATCGTCGGCGTCGCTCGTGTCACCCGGTGAAGCTGAGGCTGTAGGCACCAGCGCCACGGCCGTCAAGAGCAGGCCGATGCACAGTGCTTTAAGGTATGCCGAAAGTTGCATAAGATTTGCCCTCGCCCTTGGTTTCAGAGCTTTAATCGACAGCACGAGTGAAGAGTTTAATACAAAAAGCGCCCTGGAAAAAACGCTTTCGGCATGCAGGGAGGCAGGGGAGCAGTCCCGGAAATATCTATAGTTACATAATATATATTATCGTGCATTGTTGGGGGGAGCGGCCGATGCCTGGGCCGTCCAGCAGGACGGCAGCTCCGGGGGCCCGGGAAATGAACGCCTGCGGCGATGATTGCTATACTTGCCGGGGGCCGATGCTCCAGGAGAGAAAATTTAGAGAATTAGAGAATGAGCCGGATACATGACCGAAAACCAGTGATGGCGGCCAAGATCGCCACGGCGCGGCTGGTGGCCGCCGCCAGCGCCCGTACCGGTCACGGCGGCACCACGCTGCCGGGAAGGCTGGTGCTGAGGCTCGACGGCGAGATATCGTCGCGGCTTTGCCGGCGGCTGGAACAGGGCGTGGTTTTCGTATCTGCAACCAACGGCAAGACCACCACCTGTTCAATGATGGCGCTGATCCTGGAGCGCGACGGCAAGAGCATCATCCGCAACCGCGAGGGCGCAAACCTGGCATCGGGAGTAGCCACAGCGCTGCTCAAGGAAGCAAGACTTAGCACCGCTTACGAGGCCCAACTGGGCCTTTTCGAGGTGGACGAGGCGGCGCTGCCGGAGGTGGCGAAAAACTGCCAGTCACGGGCTTTGATGCTGATGAACCTGTTCCGGGACCAGCTGGACCGCTACGGCGAGCTGGAAACGATAGCGGAGCGTTGGCAGCGGATGCTGATGCGGATGCCGGCGGCCATGAAGACCATACTGAACGCCGACGATCCCCTGGTGGCCGACCTGGCGGTAGGCCGCGGCGGCGGCGTGGTCTTCTTCGGCATCGAGGACCAGGGGGCGTTTTCACCCATCCAGGCGGCGGCGGACTCCAAGTTCTGCCGCCATTGCGGCGCTGCCTACGATTACCAGGGAGTTTTCATGGGGCACCTGGGTCATTACCGTTGTCCCGACTGCGGCCACCGGCGGCCCCGGCCCCACGTGCTGGCACGGAACATCACCAGCGAGGGCATGCAGGGCACCACCTTCGAACTGGTTGCCGGCGAAGAAGCCGTGGCGGTGAAGCTTTCGCTGCCGGGGCTCTACAATGTCTACAACGCCCTGGCTGCCGCCGCCGCCTGCCGGGTGCTGGACGTGGGCCTGGAAACCATCGCCGCCGGCCTGGCGGACTTCTCCGCCGCCTTCGGCCGCCAGGAGCGGTTGCAGGTCGAAGGACACCCGGTGGTGCTGATGCTGGTGAAGAACCCCACCGGTTTCAACGAGGTGTTGAGAACGCTCTTGGAGGAGCCCGGCGAAAAACAGCTGATGCTGGCACTCAACGACGCCATCGCCGACGGCCGCGACATCTCATGGATCTGGGACGTGGACCTGGAACCGGCGGCGGCCATGGTGAGCCGGGCGGTGGTTTCCGGCACCCGGGCCGAGGAGATGGCGATGAGGCTCAAGTATGCCGGCCTCTCCCCCGGGCGGCTGGAGATCCACCGGGACCTAGCGGCGGCGCTTTCCGCGGCGCTCTCGCGGCTGGAGCCGGGAGAGACGCTGTACGTGCTTCCCACCTACACGGCGATGCTGGCGCTCCGGCGCGTGATCAGCAGGCAGTTTGCCACCGACGGCCGGCTGGAGGACCTGGTATGGAGCTGAGAATCTCCCACCTCTACCCCGACCTGCTCAACATCTACGCCGATCGCGGCAACATCATCACCCTGGTCAGGCGCTGCCGCTGGCGGGGCATCGCGGTGCGCGTGGAGGGCTTCGGGCTGGGAGAGGAGCCCGACTGGCACGCGTACGATTTCTTTTACATCAGCGGCGGCCAGGACCGCGAGCAGAACCTGGTCTGCCGGGACCTGGCGGCCAAGGGAGCGGGCCTGGTGGAGGCGGTGCAGGCGGGCGCGGTACTGCTGGCGATCTGCGGCGGCTACCAGTTGCTGGGTGAATATTACCGCGACGCCGGCGGCGGGGAGCTCGAGGGCGTGGGCCTGTTCTCGGCGCATACCATCGCCGGCGAGGGCCGCTTCATCGGCAACGAGGTGATCGAGACCGAGTTCACCGGGGCGCCCCTGAGGATAGCCGGCTTCGAGAACCATGGCGGCCGTACCTGGCTCGGGGAGGACACCAGGCCGCTGGGCCGGGTGATCAGGGGGCATGGCAACAACGGCGAGGACGGCGGCGAGGGCGCCGTGCGCGGAAACGCCGTGGGCACCTACCTGCACGGCCCGCTGCTGCCCAAGAACACCGCTTTTACCGACGAGCTGATCCGGCGGGCGCTGGCGCACGCCGGCGCCGACACGGAGCTGGCGCCGCTCGACGACGCTATCTAGCAGGCGGCGCTGGCGGTGGCCCTGTCGCTCGAGCCCTGAGGGCCGCCGGCGCGGCCCCGGGGTACGAAAAAGCGGCGGCGCCGGGGCGCCGCCGCTCGGTTTTACTGGTTGTTGCGGCCTCAGTCGCTGCTTTCCGGGTAGTGGTAGTAGGTGCCGTCGGCGGTCATCGCTGCCGCGTGCACGATGGCCCGGTAGTCGTGCACCCCGTCTTCCACCTTGTACTTCAGCTTGAAGACGTCACCGTGGCCGGCGGGGACCGGTCCCACCGAGAGCGGCAGGCGGGTCACCAGCTCCGCCCCGGCGCCGGCGCCCGTGGGCGCGATGATGGTCACCAGCTCCGCGTCGTCACCGCCGCGGTTCTCGACCCGGTAGACCACCGTCAGCATGCCCTCGTGGTACTCGGCGAGGCTCTGCCACTGGCTTGCGGCCACCGTCAGCGACAGCTGCGGGCGCCCGTGGCCGTACTGTCCCCGCGAGGCGTCACCGTCCCGGGAGCCGTGGTTTTCGCCGTACTGGCCGTGCGAGGCGTCACCGCCGTTTTCACCGTGGTCGCCATGCTGCCCGTCGCGGTGGCGGTCCTGGTGGTTGCCGTCGTGGTGCTTGCCATGCTTGTCGCCCTTGCCGTCGTGGCCGTGGCGGTCGTGCTTGCCGTCCTGCTGGTGGTTGTCGCCGTGGTTGTCACCGTACTGGTGGCCGCCGGCACCCCCGTCCTGCATCCCGGAAACGTATTCCGCCAACAGCGCCAGGTCGGCGTCACTGATGGTGCCGGTGCCGAAGGCAGGCATCTCGCGGTCGCCCTTGCGCACCGTCTTTTCCACTTCGCTGATACTCTTGCCGGCTATCCCGGGACCGTACGCGGTGCCGGTGCCGTCGCTGCCGTGGCAGGCGGAGCAGTACTGGTAATAGGCGGCCACGCCGCCGCCCACGCCTGCGGCGTAGGAAACAACTGCAAAGGCAAGTAATAGGACCACTCCCAGGCCGGTGGCGCCGATGATGCCGGTGATACGTCTGTCCAAGACGAACCTCCTCTTTCTCGATTCCGAAAACCTTGCATTGCCGCCGGGCGGCAGGTTCCGGGCGGGTCGGCCGTGGTGCCTTGCGGGCCGCCGGCGAAGCGCCATGTTCGCCGCCAGGAAAAGCCGTCCGCCGGAACGGACAGCCTCCCCCCGCGGTGCCAACCAGCTGAAACTAATAATAGTATTCAATTAACATTACTTCGATTAGCACCAGGAAAAAGATAGCATTCCCGCGGGGAAAAATGAAGGCTTTGTTGGCGATTTTGCCGCAATTCAGGGAAAACCCCTAGGAGGGTACGGCCGCGGGAAAAGCAGCGCCGGCAGGCGCGAGGAGAAGCAGCTTCTTACGGCTGGCCGGCCTGGATGCCGCCGTCTCCCGGCGGTTCTGCCAGCAGGCCGGCGATGGCCTCCGCTGCCTCCTCGAGGGGGAACTTCTGCTCCTCTCCCCCCGGTCGCAGCCGCACCTCCACCGCTCCCTCGGCGGCGGAGCGCTTGCCGATGGTGGCCCTGACCGGGCAGCCGATGAGGTCGGCGTCGGCGAACTTGGCGCCGGGGCTCAGGTCACGCTCGTCGTAGAGCACCTCGATGCCGGCGGCCGCCAGCTCGGCGTAGAGCCGGTCGGCCATGGTGGCCTGGGCGCCGTCTCCCGGCTGCACCAGCACCAGGTGCACCTGGAAGGGGGCGATGGCGGCGGGCCAGACGATGCCCTTCCCGTCGGCCTGCTGCTCGATGGCGGCGGCGGCGACCCGCGCCGGGCCGATGCCGTAGCTGCCCATGACGATCGGCCGCTCACGGCCGCTCTCGTCCAGGTAGGTGGCGCCCAGCGGCTCGCTGTACTTGGTGCCCAGCTTGAAGATGTTGCCGACCTCGATCACCCGCTCCAGCTTGAGGTCGACGTTGCAGTGCCGGCAGCGTTCGCCGTCCTTCACCCGCCGGATGTCGTGGAGCTCCGCCTGGAAGTCCTCGCCCGGCACCACGCCCCGCAGGTGGTAGCCGTCGCGGTTGGCGCCGGTGACGTAGACGCCCTCGGCCAGCGACTCGTCGGCGATCTTCCTCAATTCCAGTCCCACGGGGCCGATGAAACCGGCGTCGGCGCCGGTGGCCTCGCGGATCTCCCCCGCCTGCGCCGGTCGGAACTCGCCGATCACCCGCGCCAGCTTGGTCTCCTGCAGCTCCTGGTCGCCGCGCACCATCACCAGCACCGGCTCGTCGCCGGCCATCACCAGGAGCGACTTGATCAGCAGCGCCGGCTCCACCTCCAGGTAGCCGCTCACCTCGGCGATGGTGCGTACACCGGGGGTCTCCACCTCCTCGATCCCCGCCTCCGGGAACTCGGGGTAGTCCGGCACCGACTGCGCCAGCTCCACGTTGGCGGCGTAGCCGCAGGCGGGGCAGAGCGCCACCTCGTCCTCGCCGGCGGGGCTGGGAGCCATGAACTCGTGGGCGGTGGCTCCCCCCATCATGCCGGGGTCGCTCTCCACCATGTAGAACTCGATGCCCGCGCGGGTGAAGATGCGCTCGTAGGCGCTCACGTGCAGCTGGTAGCTCTCCTCCAGCGCCTCCTCGTCGGTATCGAAGCTGTAGGAGTCCTTCATCACGAACTCGCGGGTGCGCAGCACGCCGCTCTTGGGACGGGCTTCGTCCCTGAGCTTGGTCTGGATCTGGTACCAGATCTGGGGCAGGTCCCGGTAGGAGCGCAGCTCGCGGGCGGCGAGCCAGGTGACGATCTCCTCGTGGGTCATCCCCAGCACCATCTCCCGGCCGCCGCGGTCCTGGAGGCGGAACATCTCCGGGCCGATCTGGTCGTAACGGCCGGTCTGGCGCCAGACCTCGGCGGGGTGCAGCACCGGCATGGAGATCTCCTGGGCGCCGATGGCGTTCATCTCCTCGCGGATGATGCGGTTGATCTTCTCCATCACCCGCAGCCCCAGGGGCAGGAAGATGTAGAGGCCGGCGGCGAGCTGGCGCACCAGCCCCGCCCGCACCGAGAGCTTGTGGCTTATCGCTTCCGCCTCGGCCGGGTCTTCCTTGAGCGTGGGGATGAAGAGCCTCGATGCTTTCATGTCTGCCTCGGTCACCTTCCTCGCCTGCTTGCCGCTTGCGGCAATAGCCTAGCATATCGGGCGCTGCTTCTGGACCGGCGCCCCCGGGGCCGCCGCCGGCCGTCAGCGACCGTCGCCGTCCCGGCCGTGGCGGCGCTCGATCTCCTCGAAAAGGGCGTCCACCAGCTCCTCGGCGGGCACCTTCCTGATGGGCTTGCCACGGGCGAACACCAGCCCCTCCCCCTTGCCGCCGGCGATACCGAAGTCGGCGCGGCGGGCCTCGCCGGGGCCGTTCACCACGCATCCCATCACCGCCACTTCGATGGCGGCGTCGAGCTCTTCCAGGCGGCGTTCCACCTCGGCGGCGATGGTCTCGAGGTCGATCTCGGTGCGGCCGCAGGTGGGGCAGGATATGAGGTTGGTGCCCTGCTCCCGCAGGCCCAGCGCCGCCAGGATCTCGTAGGCCACCCGCACCTCCTCCACGGGGTCGGCGGTGAGGGAGACCCGCACCGTGTCCCCCACTCCCTGCGCCAGCAGGGCGCCGATGCCCACGGCGCTCTTCACCGGGCCCGTCTTCAGGGTGCCGGCCTCGGTGACCCCCAGGTGGATGGGATTGTCCAGCTCCCGCGCCAGCAGCAGGTTGGCCTCGATGGTGTCGCGCACCGAGGAGGACTTGGCGGAGACCTTGAAGTTGCGAAAGTCCCACTCGCGGAACGCCTGGGCGTGCTCGATCACCGTTTCCGCCAGCGCCCGCGCCGGCTCGGTCTCGGCCAGCTCCCGCATCTTGCGGGGCAGCGAGCCGGAGTTGACGCCGATGCGGATCGGCACCGCCGCGGCGCCGGCGGCCTCGACTATCTCCCGCACCCGCTCCTGGGCGCCGATGTTGCCCGGGTTGATGCGCAGCGCCGCGGCGCCGGCGCCGATGGCGGCCAGCGCCAGCTCCGCCTTGAAGTGAACGTCGGCCACCACCGGCAGCGGCGACTCGGCGGCGATCCGGCGCAGGGCGTCCGCCGCCTCCCCGTCGGGCACCGCCACCCGCACTATCTCGCAGCCGTGCGCCGCCAGGCTGCGGATCTGCCCCAGGGTGGCCTCCGCGTCGCGGGTGTCGGTGTTGGTCATCGACTGCACCGATACCGGGGCGCCGCCGCCCACGGGCACCCCGCCCACGTTCACCTGTATGCTGCTGGCCATTGACGTTCGGGCCTCCTTTTAACGGAAAAAGTTACGCCGGGCCTTCATGCAAATGATAGCAGCTGTGGGCGGCGCGGCGCGGGCGATAACGCGCGGCGACGCCGGCCTGCCGCCTATGGCTGCAGCCCGAACCCGGGACCCAGCAGCCGCTGGATGTCGTTGTTGAGGGCGATCACGAAGAGGATGAAGAACAGCGCCAGGCCCACGGCGGATATCTTCTCGTAGCCCTCGCGCCGCACCGGCGAGCCCTTGATCTTCTCCGCCAGGATCATCACGATGTGGCCGCCGTCCAGCGGCAGCAGCGGCAGCAGGTTGAGGATCGCCAGCTGCAGGCTGATGAAGCCCAGCATGCGCAGGTAGATGCCCAGGCCCAGGCGGATGGTCTCGGTGGAGGTGGCGACGATGCCGATGGGCGAGGTGATCTCCTCCAGCCCCTGCCGGTGCACCAGGTTCCCCAGGAAGCCGAAGACCTCGCGGGTGATCTCCGGCAGGTCGCGGGCGGCGTGGGTGGCCGCCTCGGCAGGCGGCAGGCTGAGCGTCCACGTGCGCCGGTTCTCGAAGGCCACTCCCAGGAGACCCTGGCCGGTATCCTCCTGGCGACCCACGTGGGCCGGCACCGTCCGGGTCTCGCCGTCGCGCCGGAACACGATCTCCACCTGCTGGTCGGGGCTCTCGAGCAGCACCGCCCGCAGCTCCCGGGGATCGTCCGAGCGCACGCCGCCCACCGCCAGGATCTCGTCGCCGGGCTCGATGCCCGCCGCCGCGGCGCCGCTGTTCTCCAGCACCACCGCCACGGTATTGTCCGGCTCGAACCGGGGAACGTAGTGCCAGTAGAAGACGAAGAAGAGCAGGAAGGCCAGGAGCAGGTTCATGGTGGCGCCGGCGGCGATGGTGACCACCCGCTGCCAGTAGGGCCGGGACGAGAAGGTGCGGCCCGCCGCTGCCTTCGGCACCTCGTCGTCCTGCCTCATGCCGGCGATCTTCACGTAGCCGCCCAGGGGGATGGCGCCGATGCCGTACTCGGTGCCGCCGCGTCGGGTCTTGAGGATCGCCGGCGGAAATCCCAGGTAGAACTTTTCCACGTACATGCCGCAGGCCCTGGCGGCCAGGTAGTGCCCCAGCTCGTGCACGAAGATCAGCAGGCCCAGGCCCAGGATGGCGATCAGCACCAGCATCGCTACCTCCCTGCCAGCCGGCTTGCCCGCCGGCGGGCCTCTTCGTCGAAGGCCCTGATCTCCTCCAGCGTGCGCAGGGGCCGGTCCGGTTCCCCTTCCACCTGGGAAAGGGTCTCCTCCACCACGGCCGCGATGTCCATGAAGCCGATGGCGCCGTCCAGGAACGCCGCCACCGCCACCTCGTTGGCGGCGTTGAGCACCACCGGCGCCGCGCCGCCCCTCTCCCCCGCCTCCCGCGCCAGCCGCAGGCAGGGGAAGGCCTCGGTGTCGGGCTCGGTGAACGTCAGGTCGCCGCAGCTGGCGAGATCCAGGCGGGGAACGTCCACGGGCCTTCTCTCGGGATAGTGCAGGGCGTAGGCGATGGGCAGCTTCATCGTCGGCAGCCCCAGCTGCGCCAGCACCGAGCCGTCGCGGAAGCGCACCAGCGAATGCACGATCGACTGGGGATGCACCACCACCTCGATATCCTCGTAGTCGATCTCGAACAGGTGGTGCGCCTCGATGATCTCCAGGCCCTTGTTCATCAGCGTCGCCGAGTCGATGGTGATCTTGTTGCCCATGTCCCAGCGGGGGTGGCGCAGCGCCTCCTCGCGGCCCACGTGCTGGAGCTCCTCGGCGCTGCGGCCATGGAAGGGCCCTCCCGAGGCAGTGAGGATGATCTTCTCCGGCCGGTTGGCGGCGGCGTCCTGCAGGCACTGGAAGACGGCGCTGTGCTCGCTATCCACCGGCAGCACGCGGCTGCCGCCCTGCCGGGCCAGCTCCATTACCAGCTCGCCCCCCACTACCAGGCTCTCCTTGTTGGCCAGGGCCAGGTCGATCCCCCGCTCCACCGCGGCCAGCGTGGCCTCCAGGCCCGCCGCCCCCACGATGGCGTTGAGCACCAGGTCGCATTCAGTGGTTTCAACCAGCTCCACCGCGCCGCCGGGGCCGCCGAACACCTGGCAGCCGGGCAGCGCCGCGGCGGCCCGGCCGGCGGCCTCCTCGTCGGCCACCGCCACCTGCTCCACCTCGAAGCGCCGCGCCTGCTCCAGCAACATGGGATTGCCGTGTGCCGCCAGGCCGGCGACCTCCAGCTCCGGGCTGGTGGCGATCACCTCCAGCGCCTGGGTTCCCACCGAGCCGGTGGAGCCGAGTATCAGTACTTTCTTCAAGGAATCGGGCTCCCGGGACGTTTTTCGTTTCACCACTGGCGCCCGCCTGGCCGGGCCGGTTACATGTTACCCGGATCCCGCCAGCATCAGCACCAGGTAATAGGCAGCCGGGGCGGCGAAGAGCAGCGAATCGAAGCGGTCGAGCACGCCGCCGTGGCCGGGAATGATGTTGCCGGCATCCTTGACGTTCACCGAGCGCTTGAGGTACGACTCGAAGAAGTCACCCATGGGCGCGGCCACGGCGATGACCAGCCCCAGCACGAAGAACTGCCAGGACTCCATCCATCCCAGCGACTTGCCGGCCACCAGCACCACCAGCACGGTGCCGAGGAGTCCGGCGGCGGTGCCCTCCAGGGTCTTGTTCGGGGACACCACCGGCGAGATGCGGCGCTGGCCGTAGAAGTGACCCACCGCGTAGGCGACAGTGTCCGAGGTCCAGGTTGCCAGCAGCACCACGATGGCCAGGCTGATGCCGTACTCGGGGCTCCTGAGCAGGATCATGTAGGCGAAACCCACGCCGACGTAGACGGAGCCGAAGAAGGTCACCGCCATCTGGCTCACCATGTCCGCGTTCATCCCCCGCAGGGCGTGCAGCAGGAAGGTGAACAGGAAGAGCAGGACGACGCCGCGCAGTACGCCCGCCATCTGGGAAGAGTACGCCCCCCAGAGGATGAAGACGGCGCCCAGGTAACCGGCCAGCAGGTGGGGACGGTAGTGCCGGGTCATGCGGTAGAACTCGTGCAGGCCCAGGATCGCCAGCACCAGCAGCGAGGCCAGCAGCGGCAGGCCGCCGCTGTACACCACCAGGATGGCCAGGGGAACGGCCAGGATGCCTACCAGTGCCCGCGTGACCAGCATCGTTGCTACCTGGCCCCGAATCGCCGTTGCCGGCGCCTGTATTCCGCGAAGGCCAGCGCCAGGTCCTTCTCGTCGAACGCGGGCCAGAGGCGGTCGCTGAAATAGAGCTCGGTGTAGGCGCACTGCCAGAGGAGGAAGTTGCTCAGGCGCTGTTCGCCGCTGGTGCGGATTAAGAGCTCGGGATCGTGCATCTCCGGCGCGTAGAGGTAGCGCCGGAAATCGTCGTCGGAGTCGATCTCCCCGGCGGCCAGCGCCGCGCGGGCGGCGTCGACGATCTCGGCGCGGCCGCCGTAGTTGAAGGCCACGAAGAGGGTCATGGCGTCGTCGCCGGCGGTGAGCGCCTCTGCTTCCTCGATCTTGCGGCGCAGGTTGTCGTCCAGGTCCCGGCGGCGGCCGATGAAGCGGATGCGCACCTGCTGCCGGTGCAGCTCGGGCACTTCCTTTTCAATGAGCTCGCTGAACATCTGCATCAGCGACGAGACCTCCTCCGCCGGCCGGCGCCAGTTCTCGGTGGAAAAGGCGTAGACGGTGAGCTCCTTCACTCCCGCCCGTCGGCAGGCCTTGACCGTTCGCTTCAGGGCGCGCGCTCCCTCGCGGTGGCCGGCCACCGCGGGCAGGAACCTCTCCGCCGCCCAGCGGCCGTTGCCGTCCATGATGATCGCCACGTACGAAGGTGCGTCCGCCGCTAACAAAAAATCTTCGCGCTTCTCCCGCTGCCGGCGAAGATTGGAAAGGAGGGACCACGGTTTCAAGTCAGACCTCCAGGATCTCCTCCTCTTTGCGCTCGAGGATTTCGTCGATCTTTTGCGTGTGCTCGTCGGTGATTTTCTGCAGCTCGTCCTCGGCCCAGTGCAGCTCGTCCTCGGAGATGATGCTTTCCTTCTTGAGATCCTTGAGGTCGTTGAGCACCTGGCGGCGGATGTTCCTCACGGCGACGCGCCCGTTCTCGGCCATGCCCCGTACGATCTTCACGATCTCCCGGCGGCGCTCCTCCGTGAGCTCGGGAATGGCCAGGCGGATGATGTTGCCGTCGTTGCTGGGATTGAGGCCCAGTTCCGACTCGAGGATGGCGTGCTCGATATCCTTGATCGCCGACTTGTCGTAGGGGGTCACCACCAGCAGCCGCGGCTCCGGGGCGCTGACGTTGGCCAGCTGCCGCAGGGGGGTCTTGGTGCCGTAGTAGTCGACGTTGATCCGGTCCAGCAGCGCCGTGGAAGCGCGCCCGGTGCGCACGGTGTTGAACTCGTTGCGGCAGGCGACCACCGCCTTGTCCATGCGTTCACGTCCGTCTGCAAACAGTTCTTCGACGAGTTCGTTCATGATGACGGTTTCGGGTCGTTTGCCGGTACCCGGCGGCGGCTCGCCGCCGTCCCTAATAACCTATACGAAGCGCTGGTAAAAAGCCAACGTGGCCGCTGCCGGCGGCGGGGCCGGCCGGCTCCGCTCAGCGGCTGACGATGGTGCCCGCCCTTTCGCCGCTCAGCACCCGCTGGATGTTTTCCTCGTCGTTCATGCTGAACACGTGGATGGGGAGATCGTTGTCCATGCAGAGCGACAGCGCCGTGGTGTCCATCACCTTCAGGCCGCGCTCGATGGCCTCCATGAAGGTCACCCGGGGCAGGAAGACGGCATCGGGATTTTCCTCCGGGTCGGAGTCGTAGACGCCGTTGAAGCGCCGCTTGGCCATCAGGATGGCCTCGGCGCCGATCTCCAGCGCCCGCAGCGCCGCCGCGGTGTCGGTGGTGAAGTAGGGATTTCCGGTGCCGGCGGCGAAGATCACCACCCGCTTCTTCTCCAGGTGGCGGATGGCGCGGCGGCGGATGTACGGCTCGGCCACCTCCTGCATCTCGATCGCCGACTGCACGCGTGTCTCCAGCCCCAGCTTCTCCATGCCGTCCTGCAGCGCCAGGGCGTTGAGCACGGTGGCGATCATTCCCATGTAGTCGCCGGTGGCCCGGTCCATGCCCCGGGTGCTGCCGGCCACGCCGCGGAAGATGTTGCCGGCGCCCACCACCACGGCGATCTCCACTCCCCGCTCCCAGGCCTGCTTGATCTGCTGGGAGATGGCGCGCACGCGGCCGGGATCGATGCTGTGCTCCTTCTCGTCCTGCAGCGCCTGGCCCGAGAGCTTGATCAGGATACGCCGGAAGACGGCGGCGGGAAGGTCTGGTTCCGGGCCGGCGCCGGGTTTGCCGTCGGTGGTCAACTTTCCTTGCCGAGCTCGTAGCGGACGAAGCGCTTGATCTCGATGTTCTCGCCGATCCGGCCCACCAGCTCCCCCAGCAGCTGCTCGATCGTCTGCTTGTCGTCCTTGATGAACGGCTGTTCCATCAGGCAGAACTGCTGGTAGAACTTTTCCATCTTGCCGGAGGCGATCTTCTCGAGGATGTTCTCCGGCTTGCCCGTGGCCTTGGCCTGCTCGCGGTAGATGTTCATCTCCGCCTCCACCACCTCTTCGGGAACGTCGTCACGGGTGATGTAGCGGGGGGCGGCGGCGGCCACGTGCATCGCCAGGTCGTGCACGAAGCTCTTGAAGTCCTCGTTGCGGGCCACGAAGTCGGTTTCGCAGCCCACCTCGATCAGCACGCCGATCTTGCCGCCGGCGTGAATGTAGCTCTCGATGAGCCCCTCGTTGGTGGCCCGCGAGCTGCGCTTGGCGGCCTCGGCCAGCCCCTGCGTGCGCAGCAGCTTCACCGCCTCGTCGAAATCGCCGCCGGACTCGCTCAGGGCCCGCTTGCAATCCATCATCCCCGCGCCGGTCTGCTCGCGGAGCTCCTTTACTTCCTTGGCACTAATCGTCACTTTCCACCTCGCTGGCTTCTGCTTCCTGGTCCTTGCTCTCCGGCTGGGCCTCGCTGCCGGCCGCAGGCTCCTCTCCCCCGCTCTCCGCTTCCGCCTTTTCAGCTTCCGCGGCGGGCGCTTCCTTGGTCGCCGCCGGCGCCGGGTCGGCGGTGGCGGCGGCGGTCGCTGCCGGCGCGGTGGCGGTGGCCGTGGCGGCGCCCGCGTTTCCACTGGCCGCGGCAACGGGCGCGCCCGCGGTCATCTCGCGCTCGCTCAACAGCTGCTTGCCCTCGACGACGGCATCGGCCATGGCCCTGATGATGAGGCCGCAGGAGCGGATGGCGTCGTCGTTTCCGGGTATCACGTAATCGATTTCATCGGGGTTGCAGTTGGTGTCCACCAGGGCGACGATGGGGATCTTCAGCTTGCGCGCTTCCTTGATGACGATGGCCTCGCGCCGGGTGTCGATCACGAACACCGCCGCCGGCAGGCGGTCCATGTCGGCCACGCCGCCCAGGTTGGTCTCCAGCTTTCTCAGCTCCGCCAGCATGTTCATCTGCTCCCGCGTGGGCAGGAGATCCAGCTGGCCCTCCTCCTTCAGCCGCCTCAGCTCGTGCAGGCGCTTGATGCGCTTGGAGATGGTGGCGTAGTTGGTGAGCAGCCCGCCCAGCCAGCGGTGGGAGACGTAGGGCATGCCCGCCCGCTGCGCCTCCTCGGTGATGGTGTCCTGGCACTGCTTCTTGGTGCCCACGAAGAGGATCTTCTTGTTAGCCGCCGCCAGGTTCTTGACGAAATCGTAAGCCTCGTCGATGAGCCGGATCGTCTTTTGCAGGTCGATGATGTAGATTCCCCCGCGCTCGGTGAAGATGTATGGCTTCATGCGCGGGTTCCAGCGCCGGGTCTGGTGGCCGAAGTGAACCCCGGACTCCAGCAGTTCTTTCATGGTTACAGCACCCAAACCGAGATCCTTTCTCTCGAGCTTTGACATCGCCGCGCCTCGCCCGGGGCCTTTGCAGGGCGGCGTTCAGCAGAGGCCCATCCTTTCCTGGAGCCTGCCGGGAAAGCCTCCCGGCAAGGCCAAGGTATTCTACCAGATTGCCGACGCCGGTTGCCAGATGGGTCGCTGCGGTTTGCGCCCCGGTTGTGATAGTCTCGGGTAGGCAATGGCACGCGATGATGACAGGCTGAGAAAGATCCTCACCGGCGCCCGCGTGGTGGCGGTGGTGGGCGCCTCTCCCAACCCTGCCCGGCCCAGCAACGTGGTGGCCCGCTACCTGCTGGAACAGGGCTACGAGGTGGTGCCGGTGCGCCCGGCAGTGAAGGAGATCCTGGGCAGGCGTTGCTACCCCGGCTTGAGGGAGGTGCCCGGCCCCATCGACGTCGTCGACGTCTTTCGCCGCCCCGAGGCTTGTCCCCGGGTGGCGCGCGAGGCTGCGGAGGCCGGGGCAAGGGTACTCTGGCTCCAGGAAGGCATCGAAAGCGACGAGGCGGCGGCGATCGCCGCCGGGGCGGGGATGGAATTCGTTTCCGACCTTTGCATCAAGAAGGCCCACCAGCGCCTGGGGCTGGAGCGTCCGTCGCCACGGGAGGAGCGATGACCCGGGTGGCGGCGCTGGCGGCGGCGCTGCTGGCCGCCTTCTTCGCCGGCGGCTCCCTGGCACCGGCGGCTGCCGCCACGCGGGCGGAAAGGTGGGCATGGGCGGCGGCCCTCTTGCTGATGTCCGCCGGCGAGGCCGCCCTGTTCTTTGCCCTGGGGCAGGGCTGGACCCACTTCCTGCTGTCAGTATTCCTGCTCGCCGAGGCGCTGGTGGTGGCCCTGCTGGCGCTGGGCTCCCTGTACCTGCTGGTGCCCCGGGCGGTGGCGCATGTTTGGGCGGTTATCGTTTCCCTGGCCGCGGTGGCGCTGCTGCTGATGCTGGCGGCCGCCGGCGTTACCGACGCCTCGCCGGCGGCGGGCCAGGCAGCCTGGCAGGGCCTGGAGGAGCCCGGGGCGTTGCTGGGGCTGAGCGTGGCCCTGAGGAGCCTGGGAATTCTCATCTTGCTGGCGGCGGCGGCGGCCACCTTCGTCTACGTATCCTCCCACCGGAGGAAGGCGGTGCTGGCGGCCGTCGGCGCCCTGGTGGCCGTCTACGGTGCCGACATCGCCTTCACCCAGGGCGGCTTCACCGCCTTTGCCGTGATGCAGGCCGTCGGCGGCACCCTGGTGTTCGCCGGTATCGTCACCGGTGGTCCTTCCCGCCCCGCCGGGCGCCGGTACCGCGCCAGGCATTGAAAACGGCCCCGCCGGGCGGGGCCGTTACCGTTCACGCGGGTCCGCGGGACCCTAGTCCACCTCTTCTTCCAGCAGCCAGCACTCGAGCACGTTCTCGCGGCACTCGTCGTCGCAGAGCTCGGAGCCTTCCGCATCGCAGGCTCCTGCCAGGCGCGGGTAGCGCTCGCAGATACCCTCGTTGCGTTCGCGGCAGTCCAGCTGCTCGTCGCTGATGTCCAGGATGTCCGCCTCTTCCGCGGACAGCTCCTGTTGCTCACGTTCCAGCTTCATTGTCAAGCTGGCGATGTTTGCCCGGGTTACGGCCTGCTTTCTCTCCTCGCTGATGGTCACCGAGTCGGTTTCATCGCCGGGGGCCGCCACCCAGACGATCCGGTCCTCGGGTGCCACCACCAGGTATTTCTCCCGGCGTTCGTCATCGGCTTTCTCGGGGATTACCGCACAGACAATGGCTCGGCCCGACATGGTATCCTCCTCCCTGGCTCAGCCGCCGCCGGTCACCTCGGGGCTTCCGTGGCGGCACGGCACTCCGCGCTAATGCATTCGGTATTTGGACGGTGAAACCTGAGCGAGGATTCACGCGGGCGGTGGTTTCCGGGGATGGCGACGGCGGCTGCCGATGCGCCGGCCGGCGGCGCCTAGGCCGGGCGCCGCGCCCGCTCCAGGCAGGCCACGACCTCCTCGTCGCTCACCTGGCGAAAATCGCGGTAGAATTCGCCCACGGCGCTGAAGTACGAGGGCGTGGAGATGCATTCCACGGCGTCGGCCAGCTCGCGCATGTCGGTGATGGCCCGCGGGGAGGCCACCGGCACGGCGCAGACTACTTTCCCGGCGCCGCGGCGTCTCAGCGACTTGATCGCCGCCATCATCGTGTAGCCGGTGGCGATGCCGTCGTCGGCGACGATCACCGTTTTCCCCTCCACCTCCGGCGGCGAGCTGCTGCCGCGGTACTCCTGGTAGCGGCGCTCGATCTCGGCCGCCGGGGCCGCCGCCTCTTCGCGCACGTAGCGCTCGTTGATCTCGTACAGGCGGGCGGTGTTATCGTCCAGCAGCACCTCGCCGTCCGAGTCCACGGAGCCGATGGCCAGCTCCCGGTTGAAGGGGGCGCTGATCTTGCGGGTCACCCAGACGTCCAGCGGCAGGTCCAGCGCCCGCGAGAGCTCCAGCCCCACCACCACGCCGCCCCTGGGTAGGCCCAGCACCAGCGCCGACGCGTCGCCGCGGTAGTCTTCCAGCAGCTCTGCCAGCCGCCGGCCTGCGTCCTGCCTGTCATGAAAGAACATGCTGCGACTCCTCGTGCTCCGCCAGGTTGAGGCTAACACGGAGCCGGTGGCATGCACAAGCTCCGGACGGGCCGGTGAAAACCTGCTAGACGGCGCCGCCGGCGCCCAGCTCCAGGTAACGGGGGTAGGGAATCCCCGGCAGCAGGCGGGCGGCGCTGGCGATCATGGCGGCGTTGTCGGTGCAAAGCTCCGGCGGCGGCATGTGCAGGTCGATGCCGGCCCGCCGGCACTCTTCCCGCAGGCGGCGCCTGAGGAAACTGTTGGCGCTGACGCCCCCGGAAATGCAGACCCGGTCGCACTTTGCGGCCCCGGCGGCGGCGATGGTCTTCTCCACCAGCGCTTCCACCACGGCGGCCTGGTAGGAAGCGGCGATGTCCGCCAGGTTGCGCTCGATCGCTTCCCTGCCGGCATCCCGGAGGTGGTAGTGGAGGGCGGTCTTCACGCCGCTGAAGCTGAAATCCAGGTTGCCCCGCTCCCGGAGCCCCACCGGGAAATCGTAGCGGCCGGGATCGCCGCCGGCGGCCAGGCGGTCCAGCTCGGCGCCGCCGGGGTATCCCAGGCCCAGCAGGCGCGCTCCCTTGTCCAGCGCCTCGCCGGCGGCATCGTCGAGCGTCCGCCCCAGCAGGCGGTAATCGGCGTAGTCGGCGGCGTGCAGCAGCGAGGTGTGCCCCCCGGAGGCCACCAGGCAGACGAACGGCGGCGCCGCGGGGTGCTCGCCCAGGAAATTGGCCGCCACGTGGCCATGCAGGTGGTCCACGGGGACCAGCTCGGCGCCGGTGCCCGCGGCCAGCGACTTGGCGGTGGCCACCCCCACCAGCAGGGCGCCGATCAGGCCCGGGTGGGTGGTGACGGCGACGCGGTCACAGTCGCCCAGGCCGATGCCGGCATCCGCGAGGGCGGCATCCACCACCTGGTTCACCAGCAGCAGGTGGTGGCGCGAGGCCACCTCGGGAACCACGCCGCCGTAGCGGGCATGGAACTCCGCCTGCGAGGAGACCACGTTCGCCAGCAGGCGGTCACCGCCGAGCACGGCGGCGCAGGTATCGTCGCAGGAGGTTTCGATGGCCAGGATCATGCCCGGGAACTCACGCCAGCATGTCCTCGGAGTCGCGCCACATGATCAGGGCGTCCTCGCCGTTG
>JAJRWQ010000100.1 GCA_024276735.1 Actinomycetes bacterium | reverse complement strand
TCACCGTCTCCCTGGCCCTGCGGAATCTGCCCTCCGGGGTAGATCTCGTCGTAGTTGGCGAGGGTCACGGCTATGGCGTCGTCGATTCCCGCCTCGGCCACGTTCTGGGCCTCGGTGAGACGCACGTCGTGAGACACGGTCTTGCTGCTGTTCATCGCCAGGGCCACCAGGGTGATACCGATGATGATCATGATCGACAAAACGCCCAGCGCGATGATCAGTGCCGCCCCCCGCTCCTTTTTCCAGCAGATACGCGAACTCATCTCTTCCTCCTAGAAATTGCGCAAATTGATCCTGATGGTGGAAATCGTCGGTTCCTGTTGCGCGTGCCCGGTGCTGACAACGGTCTTGAAAGCTACTCCAACGGACCGGACCTCGCGGGGGTTGCTCACCGGCGTCGCCAGCTGTCCGCCCGCGGCGTCGAAGTAGGAAAATATGGGGGCGCCCTCGGTAACTGGTTCGACGGCGGCCACCTCGGACATGCCGGGGTCAGTGTTTATCATTTGCTTGTCCGACGCCTCGATCGCCAGCGGCAGGGTGGGCATGCCGTCGGTTACTACCTTAACGATGGTGGCACCACCGCTGTGGGGATGGCTGTCCGTGTAAATGTAGGTAATCCATTCATCGCCGTTCTGCGACGGGAACGAAATGAGATCGTCGTGGAAAATCGGCTCGTTCCCTTCCGAGTCGCGTCGCTTGGCTTCGGCGATGTTCTTCTCCATGTCGTACAGTGCCTGCCTGGCATTGAGCTGTGCGCGGAATTCAGCACTAACCTTTTGTTGTGAACGCATGCTCATTATCACCATGCCGGTGATGGCGCCGACGGCGATCGCCAGCAGGACGATCGCCACCAGCAGCTCGATGATGGTGATGCCGGCTTCGCCGCCGTGCCGACCTTCCAAAACTTTTCCCGCCGTTGTCCTGGGCATGGCAAGACTACTCTGCCTTTCCCGTCGGCCCGATCACCGTGGACATGGTCTCCGATCCCGCGGGCTCCGGCTGTGTCCAGGAAACCGTGATAACTACCTTCTTGGTGGCAGCCGCGTTCCCCCGGGTGGTGTTGACGTTCTTGGTCACCGAACGGGTGACCTCGAACGTGTACCCGGCAGCCGTCTCCACGGTTTCCGGACCGGCGTCCAGGCCCGGATAGCCCTCTTCCGGTGCCACCGTCTCGCCCGCGGCTGCATCGGCAAAGGATGCGGGAGCACCACTGATGCCAATGGCGCCGAAATCCATGCCCTTGACCTGGTCGATCTCGCTCGAGGCGAGCTCGCGGGCCTGCATGTTCACCTTGGAGGTGACTGTAGATCGCAAGGTAGTGGAGAGCACCACCGCCAGTGGAATCATCGCCGCCACCAGCAGCGAAAGGGCGATCAGCACCTCGATGATGGTGTAACCGTTGCCGTTCCGGCCGCCGTGGTCTTTTTCTTTCACTTCTTTCCCCCTTGCAGTCAACCATCTGGGGTGTGATTGCGCTGCTTCGCCGCCGCCGCTATTCCGGCAGGATCGGCGCCGGTGCACTCTGACCTCTGCCAGAACTCTCCGCTCATGTTTTTATCGGAAATTACAGGAAAAAAATTAGATACGGGAGCGAGGCTAGTGGCACCAAAGCAGTATCACGATGACAAAATCAGGGACAGTTGCCGAGCTCGGGGTTGGGGTTTCCCTCGCCGCTGACCACGTACCACACGCGGGAAGGGTTGCCGCTGTGATATGCCTCCATGCAATAGGATTCACTGCCGGCGGAGACGATGGTGAGGGTCACGGCCGAAGATTCCTTGTAGCCGGCGTCCAGCAGCTCGGAAAGCTGGGAGGTGTAAGATCCGGCGCCCTCGTAGTAGGTCAGCTGGGCCACGGCGGCGTTGTGCAGGTCGCTCTCCACGTTGGCGTCCCACGCCTTCCGCCTCTGGCCCAGGAACACGGATATCGCAATCATCGCCAGCACGGCAATTATTATGATCACTGTGAGCAGTTCGATCATGGTGAATCCCCGCTCATCACCGGCCGAGGCCGTCCTTCTTCCTCCGCTCTCCCGGTCTGTCGATCCTGTTTCGCTGTGAAATCCGTACCACATGGCCTGTGAGAACTGTGAGAAGGTAGTAATTGGAAAGGCGGACCGCTGCTTGCAGGCCCGCCTTCCCTGGATAGCGATAGTCACCTACTCGGCGGTTACTACGTACATGCCGTCGTCGATGGTTCGCCGGTGTCGCTGTCAAGGTAGTACGTGTCGCCGCCGCTGTTGTGTACCGCCGACATGCAGTAGCCGTTCGAGTCAGCAGACACGATGCTCAGCGTCACGTCCGCCGAGGGGTTGAAGCCCTGATCCTCGAGATCGCTACTGGTCGAGGTATACGTAGCGTTATCGGTGAAGTAGCTCTCCTGCGCCACCGCGGCGTTGCGGAGATCGCTCTTGGCGGCCGCTTCCCAGCCCTTCTGCCTCTGGTTGAGGTACATGGGGATGGCGATCGCCGCCAGGATGCCGATGATGATGATCACCACCAACAGCTCGATGAGCGTAAAACCGCCCTCACCGCCTACCTGCATCCTTTTCCCGATCCTGGTGTTCACAACTGTCACCTCCCTTCCTGACTTTCTTCACTTTTTTGGCAAACCACGAAAAAATCCGTGGCTTGCCGGCAAACCACGGATTCGTGTCGAATCTCCGGTGGCAGCTCAGCCGACCAATCGCTTGGCCCTGTAGCTTTGCGTCCCACCCTTACGAGTGGTTTGCCCTTATCACCTTCACCCTTATGCTACCCGACTGCCACGCTTTTAGACACTTCCCGCGAACTCTTTTCCGCTTCCACTTCCGCCCTATTCGCTCCGCCCCCGGGTGAAGTCGCGCTATGTATCGGAAGGAGCGGGGCTAAACTTTAACGCTTTGAATCCGGCAGGCTAGAAAACCTTGGTGTTGAGCGCCGCCTTGAGGGCAGTGAGCGCCTTGGCGACCTCGCGGGAGACTTTTCTCTGCGTGAGTCCCAGTTGCCGCGCCGCCTCCGTCTGGGTGAGATCCTTGTAGAAGAGCAGGTACACGAGGCGGCGATGAAAACCACTGAGGGCCCTAAAGGCCTCGTGCAGCGCGATCTCGTCTTCGATAGGCAGGGAAAAGGACTCGTAACGCAGGGAACTGATGCTGTCCCGGTCGGGGTCGGGGTTGAAATTATCCGCCGTGGCAGGGTCGTCGATCCGGTGAAGCGAGGTGAGGGCTCGCACCCGGAGGATCTCCGCTATTCCCTCCTCGGTGATATTCACCTCCTCGGCGATCTCCTTCAGCGTGGGGGTCCGGTTCAGCTTCCTGGCCAGCTCCATGGACGCCTGCTCGATGCGCTTCTCGCAGCTGCGCAGCCAGCGTGGCTGGTGCATCAGGGTGCTGTCCCGCAGGTAGTGCCTCACCTCGCCGTCGATCACGGCGGTGGCATAGCTGGAAAATTCCACTCCCCGGTCGAGCTCGAACCGCTGCACTGCCTTGATCATGCCCAGCCTGGCCACCTGGACCAGGTCCTCGTAAGGATCGGGAAAGTAGGGGAAGCGCTTGAGCACCGCGTGAATCAGGCCGTCGTTCCGGTCCAGGATCTCCTGCAGTACCTCGGGGCTGCGATCCTGCTGGTACTGCCGCACCAACTCTTCGTTGCATCGCTCTACCCTGTCGCTGCGGGGCAGCCTTATCACCTTGGCCCCGCGCCGTGGCCGTCCCCGGGCGGCGGAGGCACCCGCCTCCGCACCCGGACTCACATTCAAGTTCCTCTTTCTTGCCGGCACCCGGTAACCGCCTACTTGCCCAGTATCTGCATCAGGTTGAATATCGGCAGGTACAGGGAAATCACGATCACGCCCACCAAGCCGCCGACGGCGATCATCATGATCGGCTCCAGGATCGAAGTCAGCGACTTCACCGAGGCGTTGACCTCGTCCTCGTAGAACTCGGCGATCTTGGTGAGCATGGTGTCTACCGCACCGGTCTCCTCGCCCACGGCGATCATCTGGGTGACCATGGCCGGGAACACGTCCACCTTCGCCAGCGGCTCGGACATGGGGCGACCTTCCTTCACGCTCGTCTTCACTTCCGCCATGGCTTCACTAACGACCACGTTGCCAGCCGTCTCGCCGGTGATCTCAATCGCCTGGAGAATGGGCACACCACTCGATACCAGCGTACTGAGTGTCCGCGAGAACCGCGCCATGATCACCTTGCGCACGATGTCGCCGATACCCATGGGAATCTTCAGTTTCATCCGGTCCCAGACGGCCATGCCACGAGGCGTCCGCTTGAGCCGCACGAGCCCATAGACAGCACCGGCGATCGCCGCCATGATGAAGACGCCCCAGATACTGCGCATGGTGTCGCTGATGCCCACCATGATGCGCGTCAGCAGCGGCAGCTTGTGTCCCAGGTCCGCGTACATCTTTGAAAAGATGGGGATGATGAAGAGAATCATCGCCATCATCACCACTATCGCGAAGACGGCGATCAGCAGCGGGTAGACCATCGCCGAGCGGATCTGCCGCTTGAGGCTGTCCTCCGCTTCCAGCTGGGCGGCTATGCGGTCCAGTGCCTCGTCGAGGATACCGCCCGCCTCGCCTGCTCGCACCATGCTCACGTAGAGGCGGCTGAAGACGCGGGGATGCTTTTCCATGGCGTCGGACAACGACATCCCCGCCTCCACGTCGGCGCGTGTCCGGGAGATGACCGCCTGGAGCTTGGGATTGGGAGTCTGTTTCTCCAGGATGCTCAGCGCCCGCAACATCGCCAGGCCGGAGTTGATCATCGTCGCGAACTGGCGCGAGAAGACGGTCACGTCCTTGGACTTGATGCGCTTGGACTGCGCCAGCTGCTCCCTGAAAGAGAAGCCCTTTCCCTTTTCCGATATGTCGAGGATCGTGTAGCCGCGGCTCCTCAGGTTGGCAGCCACGCTGGCGCGATCTTCCGCTTCCAGCTCTCCCTTGCTGGGTACGCCGCGTACGTCACGAACCTTGTAGACGAAAGTACTCATGGTCCTTCCTCTCAACGACTATCGGTCATGCCGCCTTCATGCCCAAGATCAGGCGTTCGACCTCTTCGGGATTGCTCGATTTCTTCAGGGCCACGTCCTTGGCTACTATTCCCCGCTTCACCAGGCTGGCCAGGGCGGCATCCATCGTCTGCATTCCGTACTGCGAGCCGGTCTGAATCACGGAATAGATCTGGTGTGTCTTCGCCTCGCGGATCAGGTTTCTCACCGCGGGCGTCGGAATCAGCACCTCGCAGGCGGGAACGCGGCCGTCGCCGTCGATCACCGGCAGCAGCTGCTGTGTGCAAATGCCCATCAGCGACGATGCCAGCTGCACGCGGATCTGTCCCTGCTGGTGCGGCGGGAAGACATCGATGATGCGGTCGATGGTCTGGGGGGCGTCCTGGGTATGCAACGTGGCAAACACCAAGTGCCCGGTCTCCGCCGCCGTCAGCGCCGTCTGCATGGTTTCCGTGTCCCTCATCTCTCCCACGAGGATGACGTCCGGGTCTTGCCTGAGCACCGACTTGAGCGCCCTGTTGAAGGACTTGGTGTCGGTACCGACTTCACGCTGGTTGATGATGGACTTCTCGTGCCGGTAGAGGAACTCGATCGGGTCCTCGATGGTCATGATGTGCTCTTCGCGCGTTTCGTTGATCTCCTGGATGATCGCCGCCAGCGTGGTCGACTTGCCGGACCCGGTGGGGCCGGTGACCAGCACGAAACCGCGGGGCTTCGCCGCCATCTTGTGCAGGGCCGCCGGCAACATCAGCTCGTCCACCGACTTTATCTTCGCCGGGATCAGCCTGAAGGCGGCGCCGATGCTGTTGCGCTGGAAATAAGCGTTCACGCGAAAGCGCGCCCGGCCGGGGACCGAGTAGGAAAAGTCGATCTCCCACTCGTTCTCGAGCCGCTGCCGCTGGTCCTGCGAGAGAATGCTGTAGATCAGGTCCCTGGTGTCATTGCTCGTCAGCCGGGGGTAATCCAGCCGGATCAGCTTTCCCGCCACCCTCACGATCGGCGGCGACCCCACCGTGAGGTGCAGGTCGGATGCTTCCCGTTCCAGTACTTCGATAAGGATGTCCACCAGGTCCATTCGCGCTTCCCCCTTCGTTGCTCAATCCTTGCGATCCGGCCGCTAGATGATCACGCGGCCGATCTCCTCCACCGAGGTAAGTCCCTGTATCACCTTGTCGATGCCATCTTCACGCAGGGTGACCATGCCTTCCGCCTGTGCCACCCGGGAAATCTCATCGGCGCTCTTGCGTTCCACCGTTAGCCGTTCGATGGCCTCGCTCACCAGCATCACCTCGTAGATGCCGAGCCTGCCCTTGTAGCCGGTGTTGTTGCAGCGGGGGCAGCCCCGGGGCCGGTAGAGAGTGAGGCCGGTGCCGATCACCTCCTCGGGAAAGCCGTTCTGCCGCAGCGCCTCGTCCGTAGGCTGGAACGGCTCCTTGCACTCGGGGCACAGGCGCCGCGCCAGCCTCTGCGCCAGCACGCACTCGATCGCCGAAGCGGTCAGGAACGGCTCCACGCCCATCTCGGTGAGACGGGTGAGCGCCCCGGGCGCGTCGTTGGTGTGCAGGGTGCTCAACACCAGGTGACCGGTGAGGGCGGACTCGATGGCGATCTGGGCCGTCTCCTTGTCACGAATCTCGCCCACCATCACGATATCGGGGTCGGAACGCAGGATCGCCCTCAGGCCGGAGGCAAAAGTCAGGCCGGCCTTGGGGTTGATCTGCGTCTGGTTGATCCCCGCCAGCCGGTACTCCACCGGGTCCTCCACGGTGATGATGTTCTTTTCCTTCGTGTTGAGGACGTTGAGGGTCGCGTAGAGCGTGGTCGACTTGCCGCTGCCGGTGGGGCCGGTGACCAGGATGGCACCGTACGGTTTTCGATATGACTTCTCGAACCTCGCCAGCGCCTTCTCGGAAAAACCGAGGTCGGTGAGGTTCAGCAGCACGCTGCTCTTGTCCAGCAGCCGCAGCACGATCTTTTCCCCGTAGACGGTGGGCATCGAGGCCACGCGGATGTCGATGGGTTTGCCGCCCACGGTGAGGCCGATGCGCCCGTCCTGGGGTATCCGCCGCTCGGCAATGTCGATATCCGCCATCACCTTCAGGCGCGAGATCACGCCTGCCTGCATGCGCTTGGGAATGGACATGATCTCGTGCAGGACGCCGTCGACGCGGAAGCGCACCACCAGCTCCTTTTCCTGGGGCTCGAAGTGCAGGTCGCTGGCGCGATCGTCCACTCCCTGGCTGATGATGCCGTTGACCAGCTTGATGATCGGCGCCTCGGAGGCAACGTTGCGGATGTCGGTGACCGACTCTTCTTCTTCCTCTCCCGCTTCTTCCATCGCCTCTTCGTCCACGGCGTCGCCCAGCCTGTGGACACGGGAGATCTCGTCGAAGACGTCCTCGGCGGCGGCGATGGCCGGCTTGATGTCGTAGCCGGTCATCATGCGCAAGTCGTCGATGGCGAAAACGTTGGTGGGATCGACCATCGCCACCAGCAGGGTGTTGTCGTCCAGGAACCTGACGGGGATGGCGCCGTACCGGCGGGCCAGCTTTTCCGGGATCAGCGTCGCCGCCAGCGAATCGACCTCCTCTTCCTCGAGGTCGATATTCTCCACTCCCAGCCGCTCCGCCAGCGCTTCGTTCAGCTGCTCGCTGGTGAGAAAGCCCTTTTCCACCAGGATCTCGCCCAGCCGCTTCGAGCTTTCCTTCTGCTCCCTGAGCGCCTCCTGCAGCTGTTCGCGATCAATTACCCCCCTGGCGACGAGGATCTCGCCGATCGGTTGCAGCTTTTTCTTATGGTGCTTGCGGGATGTCGCCTCGCCGGGATTCAATTGCCTGCCTCATGACTTCGAGGGGAGGCTTCCTCTTCGTCCATAGTTGGATAGCCGCCGCGCCCTGATGAAGCAGCATGCCCAGTCCGCCCATGGTGGCCGCCCCTTTTTCGATCGCCTGCGACTCCAGAGGAGTCCGCCCGGACCCCGCGTAGACGAGATCACAGACCACCTGATCCTTCGATAATCTATCGACGGGCAATCGAAGGGGCTTTAGGTCGGGGCTCATACCCAGCGGTGTGGCGTTGACTATTATCCTTCTTTCCCGTAATGAATCCGGGTCGAGAGAGCTGGAAACATGGATCTCCACTTCCAGGTGGGGATACCTTTCCCGCAGCAGCTCCTGGAATTCTTCGGCGCGGCCGCGGCTGCGATTGACGATCAGCAACGAGGGGATGCCTTTCTCCGCGAGGGCCACGCCTACCGAGCGGGCGGCGCCGCCCGCGCCCACGATCAGGGCCGGAGAAGAAGGGTAGTCGGGAGTGAAACTTTCTTCCAGGGCGGCAATGAAGCCCTCGCCGTCGGTATTGTGACCGATGAGGGCCTCTCCATCCCGGACGATGGTATTCACCGCTCCCGCCGCCACGGCGCTGTCGTGAAGGCCGTCGAGCAGCGGGGCGACTGCCAGCTTGTGGGGGATGGTCACGTTGACGCCCACGAAGCCCAGGGCCCGGATGCCGGCGACCGCCGCCTCGAGATCGGCACCGTCCACGCGCATGGGAACGTATACCATGTCGATGCCCATTGCCGCGTAGGCGGCGTTGTGCATTCTCGGTGAAAGGCTGTGAGAGACGGGATCGCCGATTATGCCCGCCAGGCCGGTCGTACCGGTGATCACCAATGACTCCTCCCGCAGCGATTGCTACCTCGAACCACCCGCCGGGCACCGAAACCAGCAACCCCTTCCACCACCGGCAGGAAACACCACGCGGGAAGCTGCCGCCCGGTCGGGGAGAACCCGGGGCCTTACTTCATGATGACGAATACCAGCAGCCCGGTATTGATGAAGAAAAGAATGGAAACCACGACGGCGGCGCGGGTGAGGTTCTTCTCGATCACGCTGGTGCCGCCGAAGGGCGTCTCCGCCATGCCGCCGCCGAAGATGCCCGAGACACCCCCCTTGCCCGAGTGCAGGAGGATGAGCACCACCAGTACTACCGCCAGGATCGTCTGTATTCCGATAGCGACGAACGCCATGAGTAACCTTTCGTTGCTTGCAGCTGCAATGATGATAGCCACTGTACCGCCCGCCTGCAAGTTGCAGGCGAGGCATCAGCGCCCCAGCATGATGCACCGGCCCGTCATCTCCGGCGGTACCGGTATCTCCAGCAGTTCGAGAATCGTGGGCGCCACGTCGGCCAGCGAGCAGTCACGGTCGAGGCGCGCCGGGGTGGTGATGATGAAGGGAACGCGGTCGCTGGTATGGGCGGTCTCCGGCTCGCCCCCCTCGGCCAGCATGATCTCGGCGTTACCATGGTCGGCAGTCACCAGGCTGACGCCGCCCAGCGACGAGACCTTGTCGGTGATGATGCCGATGCACTCGTCCACTACCTCCACGGCGGCGATGGTGGCCTCCAGGTTGCCGGTATGACCGACCATGTCGCAGTTGGCCAGGTTGACGATCACGAAGTCGAAGCCGCCATCTTCGAGCCTCCGGCACAGCTAGCTGGTCACCTCGCGGGCGCTCATCTCCGGTTTTTGATCGTAAGTATCCACCTCGGTCGGCGACGGGATCAGTACCCGCTCTTCGCCCGGGTAGGCACGTTCGATGCCGCCGTTGAAGAAGAAGGTGACATGGGCGTATTTCTCCGTCTCGGCGATGTGCAGCTGTTTCCTGCCCGACTCGGAGAGCACCTCCGCCAGCACGTGCCGCAGCTCTTCCGGAGGGTAGGCAACGGGGACGGTGAACTCGGCGTCGTACTCGGTCATGCTGACGAAATACGGCATTGGCGGCCCGGGTCCACGGTCGAAGGCCTCGAACCCCGGGTCGGTGAGGGAGCGGGTGAGCTCGCGCGCCCTGTCGGGGCGAAAGTTGAAGAAGATGACGCTGTCGCCGTCCCTGATCCGGGCCGCCTCTTCTTCCCGGACCACGGTGGGGACGATGAACTCGTCGGTGGTCCCGGCGGCGTACGAGCGCTCGAGAAGCCCTACGGGATCGCTGTCGTGTTCGCCCTCGCCCCTCACGATGGCGTCGTAGGCCCGCTTGACCCGTTCCCAGCGGTTGTCTCGGTCCATGGCATAATAGCGGCCGGACACGGTAGCCACCGCGCCGAGTTTTCTCGCAGACATCACCCCGGTGATGTGCCGCATGTACTCGACTCCACTGGTTGGCGGCGTGTCGCGGCCGTCCATGAAGGCATGCAGAAACACCTGCTCCACCCCCTGCCGCGATGCCATCTCCAGCAGCGCCTCGATATGACCGATGTCACTGTGCACGCCGCCGTCGGAAAGCAGGCCCAGCAGGTGGAGAGAACCCCCGCCGCTGCGTACGCGGTCGAAGGCGGTGGTGAGAACCTCGTTCTCGAAGAAGGAACCGTTCTCGATGGCGAGGTTGATGCGGGTCAGGTCCTGGTAGACGACGCGGCCGGCTCCCAGGTTCAGGTGCCCCACTTCCGAGTTGCCCATTTGCCCCGGCGGCAGCCCCACGGCTTCGCCCGAGGCAACCAGGGTGGTATGCGGGTAACGGCGTTCCAGGCGATCGAAATTGGGAGTCTTGGCGAGATAGACTGCGTTTGCAGGCCCTTCCGGGGCCGGCCCCCACCCGTCCATTACTACCAGGCAAACGAGAGCAGGTGGCGCCGGGGACATGCCGCCGATCCTAGCCGAAGCGGACTATCTGCGAGAAATCGCCGGGATCCAGGCAGGCGCCGCCCACCAGCGCCCCGTCGATATGCTCCTCGGCCATCAGTTCGCCGATGTTGTTCGGCTTGACGCTGCCACCGTAGAGAATGCGCACGGCCTCCGCCGTTTCCCTGCCGAACATCCCTGCCAGTGTCTCCCTGATGAAGCCGCAGGCGTCTCCGGCGATCGCCGGCGTCGCCGTCTTGCCGGTACCGATCGCCCAGATGGGCTCGTAGGCGACGATGATTCCCGCTGCCTGCTCCCCGGAGACCGCCTCCAGGTCCCGGGTGACCTGGCGCTCGAGCTTCTCCTCGGTCTGTCCTGCCTCACGCTCTTCATCGCTCTCGCCCACGCACAGGATCGGGCGAATGCCGGCAGCCAGGGCGGCGGGAACCTTCCTGGCGAGGTCGTCGTCGCTCTCGGCAAAGTACTGGCGGCGCTCGGAATGGCCGAGAATTACGTCGCTGACGCCGATATCCACCAGCATCGCCGCCGAGATCTCGCCCGTGAAGGCGCCGCTCTCCTCGAAGTGCATGTTCTGGGCGGCAACCCGCATGCCGCTGCCGGCGGCCAGCGCCGTTACCTCGGGAAGGCTGGTATACGGGGGGCACAGCACGACCTCGACGCCCTCGACCCCCCTGATCAGCTCCACGAGTTCGTTCACGTACCGGTGCGCCTCGGTGGTGGTCTTGTGCATCTTCCAGTTTCCGGCGATAACGGGCGTCCTAGCGCTCATATCTCCCTCCCCGTGAAAACTCGGGCAAGGCCAAGCCATGCCCGCCAGCAAGGCTGAACAGGAAAACATTATTCAAGAGGCACGCGGGAAAAGCAACCACGGCGGCGATTGTGGTAAAATGCTAGCTGTCGTCAATTATTTGATATGAACGAGACGGTGACCATCTACACCAAGCCGGGCTGTCCTTACTGTGCCGCCGCCAAGGAAGACCTGGGCGGCAGGGGGATCAGTTTCATCGAGCGCGACGTGACGGCGGATCCTGCCGCCCGCGAGGAAGCCATCAGGCTGGCCGGCGAGGCCAGGGTACCCGTGATCGTGGAAGGAGAGCGGGTTACCGTCGGCTTCAAGGGCAGTTGAGGCATATAGGCCCGGCGGTTCGCCGGGCGGGTGAACGCCGACTCCCTTTCACCAGGCCCCACAGGAAACCAGTATCGTGAAACTATCGAGAATCAGCCCTGTAACCAGGGTAGCAGCCATCATCACCGCCGCGACGCTGATGATCGCCGCGATCGTCGTTGCCGGTTGCAGCGCCACCCAGAGGACCACGGCCGACGGCAGCACCAGCGACAGCGCCAGCTCCCGCTCCAAGCCTCCCGTGGCCAAGGCGCCGGACTTCAACGTCAAGAGCATCGACGGCACCACCATCTCCCTCTCCGACTACGCGGGCAAGCCGATGGTAATCAATTTCGCCGCCTCCTGGTGTGGCCCGTGCCAGCTGGAGGCGCCCATCCTCGCCAAGAGCTACGAGAAGTACAAGGACCGGGTGGTCTTCATCGGCATAGCAGTGAGGGACAACGAGGACAGCCAACGGGCGTTCGCCCAGAAACACGGCCTGACCTTTCCCATCGGGCTGGATCCCTCCGGGGACATCATCTATTCCTATCAGAAGGCCGGCCGCGTATCCATGACCGGCATACCCACTACCTTCTTCATCAAGAGCGACGGCACCATCTCCACCTTCTGGGTGGGCCCCCTTTCGGAGACCACCTTCGACAGGATGGTAAACACCATCCTCCAGTAGCCGCCCTACGGCCCCAGCTCGAGCACGGCGATGTATGGCAGGTTGCGCAGCTGCTGCCGGTAATCGAAGCCGTAACCGACGATGAATTCGTCCGGCACCTGGAACCCCTGGTACTTGACGGGCAGGTCCACCAGCCGCCGGTAGGGTCGGTCCAGCAGCGTCGCTACTTCCAGGCTGGCGGGGTTCCGCAGCCAGAGATTCTGCACTATGTAGTTCAGCGTCAGGCCGGTATCGATGATGTCCTCGACGATCAGCAGGTCGCGTCCCTCGATGTCCTGGTCCAGGTCCTTGAGAAACCGCACCCTCCTGGTCTCCTGCCCCCGGCGGCGATCGCGCCGGTAGCTGGAGATGGCAATGAAGTCGATGTTCAGGGGAACGGTGATCTCGCGGGCAAGATCGGCCAGGAAGAAGACCGCTCCCTTGAGAATCGAGAGCAGCAGGAGCTCCCTGCCCCGGTAATCAGCGGAAATGCGCCTGCCCAGTTCGGACACCTTGGCGGCGATGGTCTCTTCATCCAGCAGCTTGCGGCCCACCAGGTCCCGGTAGTAACCGGAAAGCTCCCCTTCCTGCCCTGTCTCCACGGTTTCCTTTCTTCAGCGATGCGCGCATGCAGCGGGCCGGCACCGGCACCGCGGCGCGCGGCGGCCAGCGGGGGACGCGGTCACTCCCGCTCCGTTCTCAGGCCGTACTTCTCGGCCAGCTTGAGAAAGTCGCGCTTGTAGAAGAGTTTGATGTTTATCTCCGGGAACCTCTCCCTGAGCTTGCGGATCTTGGTGTTCTTCCTGGTGACGTGGGCCTGCTTCATGGTAGTGAGCTCAATGAAAAGATCCTGCTCGGGAAGGTAAAAATCGGGGGTAAAGGCCTCGATGACGTTGCCTTCTTCGTCGCGCTCTAGCACGAAGGTACGGGGCTCGTACATCCAGGGAACCTCGTAGTAGTCGAGAATCCGGGCGCATTCCTCTTCGCTGGTATTGGCGAAACGGGGAGGAGCATCTCCCTGGTAGTTCCGGAACTTGAACCCATTCTCGACCATTCGCTATGACTATAACAGAGAGGGAAAGAGCCTCTCAAGCCCCGCATGTTTGACCGTGCCCGCGGCGCTGTGTTACTTTCCCATCCTATGGAGCCACCCACGCCGCCACTGCCGTCATCGAGCCGGATCAACGATGCCGGTCACCTGGAAGTGGCCGGCTGTGACGTCGTCGAGCTGGCGGCGGAATTCGGTACGCCCCTCTTCGTCTACGACCAGCAGCATATCCATGACGTTTGCCGTGCCTACCGGCAAGCCTTCCCCGACCAGGAAGGCTGCCAGGTGATCTACGCCAGCAAGGCGTTCACCTACCTGGCCATGTGCCAGCTGGTGGCCGGCGAGGGGTTGTCGCTGGACGTTGCCTCCGGGGGTGAGCTCCACATCGCCCTCGAGGCCGGCTTTCCCGCGGAAAGGATCTTCGTCCATGGCAACGCCAACACCGCCGCGGAGCTGGAAGCATGCATCCGTGCCCGGGTGGGCCACGTGGTGGTCGACTCGCTGGACGAGCTGGCGGCACTCGACGGGATCGCGGGCGAGGCCGGCATCGTCCAGCCGATCCTGCTGAGAATCACGCCGGGAATCGAGGCCCATACGCACGACTTCATCCAGACCGGCAAGCTGGATTCCAAGTTTGGTTTCTGCCTCGCCGACGGCGTGGCCATGGAAGCGGTCTCCCGGGCGATGGCCGCGGAAAACCTGGAGCTGGTGGGGCTCCACGCCCACATCGGCTCGCAGATCTTCTCCCTAGAGCCGTACGCCGACACCGTCGCCGTGCTGATCGACTTCGCGGCCGAGTGCCGCGAACGCTACGGGTTCGAGCTCCGCCTGCTTGACGTGGGCGGCGGGCTCGGCGCCGTCTACGGGCCCGGGGACGATCCCCCTTCCATCTCCCGGCTCGCCGCCGAGCTGAAGTCCGCCCTGAAGCGGGAGACGGAACGCGCCGGCATGCCGCTGCCACGGCTGGCCGTGGAGCCGGGGCGATCCATCGTGGCCAACGCCGGGCTGACCGTCTACACGGTACAGTCGGTGAAGACGGTGCCGGGCGTTCGCACCTTCGCCGCCGTCGATGGCGGCATGTCCGACAACCTGCGGGTGATGCTCTACGACGCCGCCTACGAGGCCATGCTGGCCAACAAGGCCGGCGCGCCGGCGAAGGTCACCGTTACCGTGGCGGGCAAGCACTGCGAGTCGGGGGACCTGCTGGTCAAGGACGCGCGACTCCCCGAGGTTCACCCCGGGGACATCCTGGTGACGCCGGCGACCGGGGCCTACGGGTACAGCATGGCGAACAATTACAACGGCCAGCCACGCCCCGCCGTCGTCTTCGCCAGCGACGGCAGCGCCCGCGAGGTGATCCGCAGGGAAACCTACGGTGACCTCATCCGCCTGCACGAGCGGTTGGAGTAACAGCTTGCCGGAAACAGCCCACGACATGGAGGCCGCGGCCCGCCGCTTCGAGGAATCACGGGATTTTACCGTGGGCATCGAAGAGGAATTCCAGCTGCTGGACCCGGAAACGCTCGCACTCACCCACCGTTTCGAGGAGTTGCAGGCAGCGGCGCGCCGCTCCCTGGGCGACCGCATCCGGGGGGAGCTGATCGCCTCCGAGGTCGAGATCTGCACCGCCCAGAACATCGACATGGCCGCGGCCGAAAGCGACCTGCTGGACAAGCGGCAACGGCTGTTCGAAACCGCCGGCGACCTGGGAATCCGCCTCTGTGCCTCGGGCACGCACCCTTTCGCCGACTGGCGAGACCAGCGGATTCTCGACACCCCCCATTACCGGGCCGTGGAGGAACGGCTGCGCTACTGCGCCTGGCGGAACACCACCTTCGGCATGCACGTGCACGTGGGCATCAGCGGGGCGGAGCGGGTGATCGCCGCCTTCAACGCCATGCGGGGATACCTGCCGCAGGTACTGGCACTCTCGGCCAACTCTCCTTTCGCCGAGGGGCGTTACACCTACCTCCACTCCACCCGCACCCAGTTGTTCACCAAGTTCTTTCCCCGCTGCAACATACCCGGCCCCTTCGCCGGCTGGGATGATTACGTCGATTACGTCCAGGCGCTCTTTGCCGCCGGCTCCATCGACGAGGTCACCCAGATCTGGTGGAGCGTGCGGCCCCATCCCCAGTTCGGTACCCTGGAAGTCAGGATATGTGACTGCCAGAGCAACGTGAACGACACGCTTGCCGTTGCCGCCCTGGTGCTGGCAACGGCGGCCAGGCTGGCGCGCGATTACGACGAGGGAGCCACGTTGCCGGTGATGAGCGTCAACCAGGTGGAAGAAAACTTCTGGCGGGCCATCCGCTACGGCCTCGACGGCGGCCTCGTGGACTACGGGCGCCGATGCGAGGTGCCCACGAAAGAGGCCGTGGATTCGCTGCTGGAATATACCCGGCCCCTGCACCGGGAGCTGGGACTGGGCCGCTTCATGGACCGGGTGGCCGATGTCCTCGAACGCGGCAACGGTGCCCAGCGGCAGATCCGCCTCTACCGGGAGAGCGGTGACGTGTTCGAGGTGCATCGCCGCGTGGCCGAGTGGACGCAGCCGGCAGGAGCGCCAAACTCCAGGGGGCGGTGATCCGCTTGGAGGGCCGGGCGGAACTGTTCGATGTCCTGAGGCCCGAGCAGGCGCTGGCAGTCATACGCGAGCACCTGCCCTCCCGCGAGCCCAGGCTGGAGGAGCTTCCCCTTGCCGACTGCCTGGGCCGGTACCTCGCCCGCGATGTCACCGCCCCGGAGGACGTGCCGCCCTTCACCCGCTCCACCATGGACGGCTTTGCCGTCAAGGCGCGCGATACCTTTGGCGCCTCGGCCGCCAACCCCGTGTACCTGGAGGTCGCGGGGACGGTTGCCATGGGAGCGAAAGCAGAGGTGAAGGTACGTGCCGGCACCGCCGCGGCCATCGCCACCGGGGGCATGCTGCCGGCAGGAGCGGACGCGGTGGTGATGAGCGAATACTGCAACCGCATCGGCGCCGGCACCATCGAGGTCACGCGCCCCGTGGGCCCCGGGGAAAACCTCGCCGGCCGCGGAGACGATATTCAAAGCGGAGAGACGGTTCTGCGGGCGGGGGAAATATTGAGGCCGCAGGAGCTGGGAGCGCTGGCCTCCCTGGGGATCGAAAAACTTTCCGTCCACGCCCGGGCACGGGTGGGAGTGCTCTCCACCGGCGACGAGATCGTGGACATCGATGCCGCCGCGGAGGGCGGGCGAATCAGGGATATCAACCGCTACACGCTGGTGGCATCCCTCCACCGCAGCGGCGCCGAGCCGGTGTCGCTGGGAATCTGTCCCGACGACGAGGAGGAGCTCTACCAGCGGATGGCGTCGGGGCTGGAGAGCTGTGACGCCCTCATCGTCACCGGCGGCAGCTCGGTGGGCGCGCTCGACCTGACGCCGAGGGTCATCGACCGCTTCGGCCAGCCGGGCGTGCTCGTCCACGGCCTTGCCATCAAGCCGGGCAAGCCCACCATCCTGGCAGTAGTGGCGGGAAAGCCCGTGTTCGGGCTCCCCGGCAACGCGGTGAGCGCCCTCGATGTCTACCGCCTGGTGGTGGAGCCCGTGGTACATCTTCTCGGCGGCGACACCGGGATGAAGGGTGTCCCCGTTCCCACCACCAGGGCGCGCATCGGGCGCAACCTGTCCTCGGTGGCGGGCAGGGAGGACCGTTACCGGGTGGAGCTGGTGCGGCAGGAAGGCGAGCTCTGGGCGCAGCCGCTGCTGGGAAAGTCGGGGCAGATATCACTGATGGTACGCGCCGACGGCGTCGCCGTCATACCCTACGAGGCCGAAGGTGTCGCCCGCGGTGACGAAGTGGTGGTGGAGCTGCTTTGAACTCCGGGGGTCCGCAAAGAAACGTTTACCTGAGCAACGTCTCCCTGGAGGAGGCGCTGGCCACCTGGCTGGAGGCGCTCACCGCCGGCGGGCCAATGGCGCCCGGCGAGGCGGAGACGGTGTCGGTAGATGAAAGCCTGGGGCGGGTCACCGCGGCCCCGGTGTTCGCGGCGCTTTCGTCGCCCCATTACCACGGGGCGGCCATGGACGGGTACGCGGTGCGGCACCAGGATACCTTCGGCGCCAGCGAGGCGCGGCCGTTGAGGCTGAAGCTGGGAGAGGAGGCAGTGGAGATCGATACCGGCGACCCGCTGCCCCCCGGCTACGACGCCGTGATCATGATCGAGTACGTAGACCATGTCTCGCCGGGCGAGATCGAGATCATCTCCCCCGCCACCCCCTGGCAACACGTGCGCACCATCGGCGAGGATATCGTGGCCACGGAGCTGATCCTGCCGGAGAATCACCTCGTCCGCCCCCCGGACCTGGCGGCGATGCTGGCCGGCGGCCTGGTGACGGTACCGGTGCACCCGCAGCCGCGGGTGGCGATCATTCCTACCGGCTCCGAGCTGGTGCCTCCCGGCAGCCGCCCGCAGCGGGGCGAGATCATCGAGTTCAATTCCTCGCTCCTGGCCGGCATGGCGCGCCAGTGGGGAGCCGTTGCCAACGCTTGCGCGCCCGTGCCGGATGACATGGACGCCATCGAGCAGGCATTGACGAAGTCACTCGCCGGCAACGACGTGGTGATCATCAATGCCGGCTCCTCCGCGGGGAGGGAGGACTTTACCGCCCACGTGGTGAACAAGCGGGGAACCGTGCTGGTTCACGGCGTGAGGATCAGGCCGGGCAAGCCGCTGGTGCTGGGCATCGTCGACGATACGCCCGTGCTGGGCATTCCCGGTTTTCCCGTCTCCGCCGCGCTCGACATGGAGCTGTTTGCCCGGCCGGTGATACTCGCGCTGCAGGGCCGTCACCCGGAGGAGCGGCGACGGGTCCAGGTGCGGGTGCCCCGCAAGATCGCCTCTCCCCTGGGAGCGGAGGAGTTCGTGCGGGTGAGGCTGGGGTTCATGGACGACCAGCTGATCGCCATGCCGGTAGAGCGCGGCGCCGGCGCCCTGATGTCGCTGGTGCGCGCCGACGGCTACCTGCGGATCCCCTAAAGCAGCGAGGGAATAAGGGCAGGCGAGCAGGGCGAGGTGGAGCTGTTGCGCAGCCACGACGAGATAGCCGCCACCATCCTGGTTGTGGGTAGCCACGACATCGCCCTCGACGTCCTCTCCAGCGAGCTGAAACATCACC
>JAJRWQ010000011.1 GCA_024276735.1 Actinomycetes bacterium | reverse complement strand
TTGGCAAGCGGAAGTCTCAAATGGTACTTTTCTGGCCGGCGGCCTGCTTTCCTGCATGCCGGGGATGCGGGCGGGCAAACCAAAGCCCCCTGGCAGGAGGGGGCTTTGGTCCACAACCTTGTTGCGTTGACGTGTTGCTATTCAGTTGTGTATACAATCACAGCGTTGTCGCTGTAACCGTCACGTTGGCCGTGTAGAGACCGCTCGCCTGCAGGTGGCTGGCTCCCACCTCTGCCTTGAAGTACACCGTGGTGTCTTCGCCGGCGGTCTCGTTGCCGTTGTTGGCCACCTCGATCGGCGTCGAGCCGGTGAAGCCGCGGTACTTGCCCGAGCCGCTGCTGGGCGTTCCCCACAGCGCGGTGGAGGTGGCGGCACCCTCGGCGCTGAAGCCAAAGGCGGAATCCGCCGGTGCCACCGACCACGGTATCGGCGTGCCGCCGTCAGCGAGGTCGGCGAAGGAGTCCGCTCCCTTGGTCAGCGCCGGCGAGCCGGACGCGGAAACCTCGAGCTTGTAGCCCAGGTCGTTGTTGGTGGCGACCGTCCAGGTGGCGCTGTTCTCGGAGGCGCCGCCGGTGCCGGCGATGTTCGCCAGGGTGACGTCGCCCGGGTTGCTGAGCGAGATGTAGTCGTCCACGGTGACGCTGACCGTCACCGGGTCGGTGGCGGGGGCAGCCCCATAGACCACCGACGCCGCCCCCAGCAGCAGCATGGTCGTTCCTGCAACCAGCAAGAGAATCTTCGTCGTCCGTTTCACCTTCCTGCACCCCTTTCTCCCGTTCCTACTGTTGTGCCGCGGATGAATCCTCATCCCCGTCGCGCTTCGGCAAACAAAAAAGTCCAATCGCCTTGCGCATGGCCAAAGCAATTGAACTCATCGATCAACCAGGGCTTCCAAGCGGACAGCCCAGCGTCGTGCTTAGTTCAAAAGCTTCGGCAGCTGGGCTGTCTCCCCCTTGGAGACCCCTGGCTTTGCGCCACCGCCTCGCGACGGGTTTGCCTTTGTCGTGTGTGGATCGACGTGCTGTTTGCACCATTATCGGAAAGTTCTAATAAAACCTTTAGGGTTTTATTAGTTTTTTCCAAGTTATGATAGAGTCTTGGTAAGCAATGTATCCCGAACTCTTCTCCATAGGGCCTTTCACCATTCATAGTTTCGGCTTGATGATGGCGCTGGGCTTCATCGCTGCCGGCATCACCGCCCATTGCGGCTTTCGTCGCAAGGGTCTGAAGACCGACGATGTCTACTGGCTGGTGATCGCCGCCGCCGCGGGCGGCCTGGTGGGGAGCAGGGTTCATTACCTGCTCCTGCACCTGGACGAGGTGCGCGGCGACTTTGGTTCGGCATTCGGCGGTGCCGGCCTGGTGTGGTACGGCGGCTTCATCGGCGGACTGGTGGCCGCCGGCGCCGTCATCTTCATCCTGAAACTGCCGGTGCTGAAGGTGCTGGACGTGGGGGCGCCCGCCATGGCCATCGGTTACGCGTTTGGGCGCATGGGATGCTTCCTCAACGGTGACGATTACGGTCGGGTATCGGACTTGCCATGGGCGATGGGCTTTCCTCACGGCGCGCCGCCGACGCTGCCGGGGGTCACAGTGCAGCCCACGCAACTGTACGAGGTGGCGGCCTCGCTGCTGATCTTCCTGGCCCTGCTCTGGCTCTGGCCCCGCCTGGAGCGTGACGGGGAACTCTTCCTGGCCTACCTGGTGATGGCGGGGGGAGAGCGTTTCCTGGTGGAGTTCGTCCGCTTCGAGCGGCCCGGCCAGCTGCAACAGCAGCTGCTGGCGCTGGCGACTTCGGTGGCGGCGGCGGTAACGCTCTTCTACGTGCACCGGAGAAAGGCGGGGGCTGGTTGATGATACGAAGGCCGCCGTGCTATATTGAAGGTACCTTCCTGATGATCCGGTTGCCGGTTCAATCCAGGCGTCGCCTCCCACCGGGCCCTGTCGAGTTCGCGCGTGGCGGGTCGGGATTCCGGGCAGGGGCTGAGCGCAACGAAATACGGGCGTAGATCTTGCAGATCACCGAAGTCTCACTGGTAGCTTTTGCCTGGGCGTTCATCGCCGGGCTGGCGTCTTTCCTGTCCCCGTGCGTGCTACCCCTCCTGCCCGGCTACCTGTCCTACGTATCCGGTGTCGGCATCGACGAGCTGGGCGCGCGCACCCGCAAGGTGGCGCTGGCGAGCGTCGCCTTCGTTGCCGGTTTCACCATCTTCTTCGCCCTCCAGGGAGCCGCGGCCGGTTTCGCCGGCAGCGCCCTGGGAGACTTCCTTTCCTACTTCACCAGCACTACCGGCGGCGGCAAGAGGGGGCTCGAGGTGGTGGCGGGCGCGCTGCTGATCGCCTTCGGCGCATACATAGTGGGCGAAGTGCTCCGCCACCGGGTCGCCGGCCGCAGGTCGACGGCGCTGGCGATTTTCGCGGCGGCCGTGCTGGCGGTGCTGGCCCTTGCCGCCGTGGCCGGCGCCGGCCCGGGCGGTTTCGTTACCAGCGTGATCGTGTACTTCCTGGTTGCGGCCGCGGCGGTCGCCGCCTTTGCAACAGGGCTCTACCCGGTATCCGCGCTGGAGAAGGAGCGTCGCTTCCGCCTGCTCAAGAAGCCGGCAGGGCTGCTGGGCGTGGTGCTGGCGGGAATGGTGTTTTCCATCGGCATCGGTCCCTGCACCGGTCCCCTGCTGGGATCGGTGATAATGCTGGCCCTGGGGACGCAGGATCCCGTGGCCGGCGCCAGCCTGATGTTCGTCTACGGGCTGGGCATGGGCGTGCCCTTCGTGGTCTCCGGCTTCCTGTTTACCCGGCTCATCAGCACCTTCGACGTCGTCAAGCGTCATTTCGACGCCATCAAGACCGTTTCCGGCCTGCTGCTGATCGTCTTCGGGATGATGATGGCGACCGGCCAGATGGAGGTGATGACCGCGTGGCTCCAGCGCTGGCTGCCCTCGGTAAACATCTAGGTGGTAGCGGCCACGCCTGTTGTCGATCCAGCTTCGCAGGTGGTAATATGTGCTGGTATCCTGTTCACCTTTCTCATGCCGCGGCGAAGCCTTGTCGCTGCTTTCCCCTGTTGGAGAACATGCTCGCGGGGATGGCGGGTAGTGCGCTTCGAAGTGCGGAGGGAGTCCAGTAATGAGCGAGAACGAAGAACGAACCGCCACCGGCGACCGCGAAGCCGACGAAGGCTGGCAGGCCCGCGAGATACTCATCGCCGTCGTCATTTTTTTCCTGATAATCGCCCTGGCGATCGTCGGCTTCTTCGTTTACCAGGCGAAGAAGACACCGCCGCTGGTGGAGGGGGACATGGCCCCGGAGTTCACGCTGCCCATGCTCGGCGACGGTGACGTATCGCTGTCGGACTACAGGGGCAAGGTGCTGCTGATCAATATCTGGGCCACCTGGTGCGAGCCGTGCCGGGACGAGATGCCTTACATCGAGAGCCAGTACGAGAACTTCAAGGACCAGCCGTTCGAGGTCCTGGCGATCAACCAGGACCGGCGCGGCGAGGAGGACGTTGCTCCCTTCGCCCAGGACTTCGGCCTCACCTTTCCCATTCTCCTGGACAGGGACAAGGAAGTGGGGAAGCTCTACCAGGTGAGCAAGTTCCCCGAGAGCTTCATCGTGGACAAGAACGGCGTGATCGTGGCCCATGTCGTGGGCCAGCTTAGCACCCAGGACTTCCAGCTGATCGACCACCTGCTCAAGGCGCAATGAAAGACTGGATGAAAATTGCGTTGCTGGTCCTGGTGCCGGTATTGGCACTGGGAGCCGGCTTCCTCGTGCCCCGCTGGCTGAGCGGATCTGGCGGAGACACCACCACGCAGGTGGAGGAGGGGCCGGACCAGGCCCTGCAGCTGGAGATCGACCAGCGCCAGCAGGCGATAGACGCGGCGAACAAGCTGCTGGAAACCGACGCCAACAATGCCGCGGCGCTCAAGAGCAAGGGCGACGCCTACCTCGAGAAGGGGCTGCTGGAAGAGGAGAAGGGCGACAACAACGAGGCGTACCGCAGCTACAAGCAGGCGGTGGATGCCTACCGCGCCTACCTGGCCCTGGCCCCCACGGACTACGATGCCCGCATCGATCTCGCCTATACCTACAACAACCTGATCATGTACGAGATCGCCGAGCGGGAGCTGCAGGCGGTCGTCGCCGGTGCTCCCGAGAACCAGCGGGGATGGCACGTCTACGGGCTGGTGCTCAGCCAGCTGGACAAGATCGACGAGGCGATCGCCGCCTGGCAGAGATCCTACGAGCTGAACCCCAACACCGACATCGGCCAGGAGTCGAAGCAGTTCATGGACCAGCTGCAGGCCAATCCCATGGCCGTTCCCGGTGCACCCGGTTAGGGTCGCCGGCAGCTTGAAGCATGAAAAAAGGAGCGGCGCCCGGCGCCGCTCCTGTTGCTCGTGCTCCGCGTGTTCAGGCGCTTTCGCGCAGGTGCTGGGTCTCCTGCAGCTCCTTCAGCCGCGTGAGGGTATTGGCCTCTATCTGCCTGATCCGCTCGCGGGTGACACCGAAGCGCCGCCCGATCTGCTCCAGGGTGCGCGGGTGTTCGCCGTTGAGCCCGTAACGCAGCTCCAGGATCTTGCGTTCGCGGTGGGGCAGGGATTCCAGCACCTTGTTGAGATCGCTCTTCTTGATCTCCGAGACCGCTGCCTCCAGGGGCCTCGGGGTACCCTCGTCTTCCAGGAAATCGCCCAGTTCCGCTTCCTCCTCGTCGCCCACCGGCTTCTCGAGGCTCACCGGGCTCTGGGAGATCTTGATCAGGTGCTGCACCTTCTGCACGGGCGTGTCCATGACCTTGGCCAGTTCCTCGGGAGTGGGCTCACGCCCCAGGTCCTGGATCAGCTGGCGCTTGGCACGCATCAGGTGGTTTAGTTTCTCCACCATGTGCACCGGGATCCTGATCGTGCGCGCCTGGTCGGCGATGGCACGCGTAACCGCCTGGCGGATCCACCAGGTGGCATAAGTGGAGAACTTGTAGCCGCGCCGGTAGTCGAACTTCTCCACGGCCCGGATCAGCCCCAGGTTACCCTCCTGGATCAGGTCCAGGAAGGACAGTCCCCGGCCCTTGTGGCGCTTGGCGATGCTCACCACCAGCCGCAGGTTGGCCTCTACCAGGCGGCTCTTCGCTTCCATGTCGCCGCGCTCCATCCTCTTGGCCAGGGATATCTCCTCGGCCGCGGAGAGCAGCGGAATGCGCCCGATGTCGCGCAGGTACATGCGCAGCGAATCATCCGTGGCCACGGGGCGCTCCGCGGGGGCGGCCTCGCTTTCCACCGCCGGGGGATCCAGGTCGCCGTCGGCATCTCCCTCGTCGACGATATCGATGCCCACGTCGGCGATCTGGGAATAGATATCCTCGATCTGGTCGGTGGAGAGCTACGCCTCCTGCAGGGCATCGGCGATATCGTCCAGGGTGAGATACCCTTTCTCCTGTCCCTGTGTTATCAGTTTTTGCGTCAATTCAGTAAGTGGTTCCGTCATCGATGTCACTGTCTCTATTTCTCTTCGTTTCTTTCTTATCCTTTTTTGCCCATTCCGGGCTGATGCCAAGCGGCTATTCTAGCACAGTCGAACGCATTCTTTCTTCCAGGCGGGGACGGTCGAGCCGAGGAGTGCCGGCCGTTCCCTCGCGGAAACAGCCCGGCGTGGATGCATGAACAACGGTGGTCGCTTTATTATCCCCCGGCACCCCGGCCGTTAAACCAGCCGCGGGAGTCGCGGCGGCCCCGTCAGGCACCGCGGACCGCTACTCCCTCCTGCACTGGTTTGACGCCGGTGAACGGGAAAGGTTGCAGGCGCAGCGGCGGACCGCGCTACTTCCTGCTGCCGGCCGCCACCGGTTCCCGGGTGCGGGCGGTCTTCACCCATGACCCCTCGCCGCGCGCCAGGCGGTAGATGGCCTTGATCCCGGCCACGAACCAGATGACGTAGAAGAAGGCGAAGACATGCGCCCAGAAGAAGGCCCTGGCGGCACTCATGTCCTTTTCTTCACGCCAGAAGGTCCAGACGACGGTGGGCACGGCCCCGAAGGAGAACAGGTACCAGATGAAGATGGTGGGCAGCAGGCTGGCGGGATCGAAGTCCACTGCCAGCGCCCCGGAAAGGACGTAGTAGACCGACCAGAAGACGAACAGCAGCGAGCTAGGCAGGAAGAGGAAGACCATCAGCGGCGCCAGCAGGTAGTAGATGGTATCGATGCGGGCGGAGAGCGATCCCTCCCGCTCCATCAGGGCCGGGATGTGCCGCCAACAGGTGAGATGCCCCTGGAACCAGCGGGTGCGCTGCTTGATCAGGGGGCGCAGCTCGGGGACCCCCTGCTGGGAGATGAACGTCTCGGCGCAGTAGTGGTTCTCCCAGCCGGCCAGCATCAGGTTTATTCCCAGGTCGAGGTCTTCCGTGAGGCAGTCGGTCCAGGGATCGGTGCCGCGGCTGGCCAGCGCCGACATGCGCACGAACTGGCCGTTGCCACCTAGCCCGACGCTGCCCAGGTGTTCGCGCGCCTTCTGGGCCAGGCGGGCAAACGCCAGGAACTCGAAGTTCTGCCACTTGGTGAGCACGTTGGTGTCGGCGTTGCCGATGCGCACGCCCACCTGGACCGCTCCCACCTCCGGCCTGCTGAAGTAGGGATTGACCGCCTCGAGAATGTTCGGTTTTACGCGGCCGTCGGCGTCGAGGACGCCGTAGATCACCTTGTCGGCACCCTTTTCCCTCACCAGGTCGCTGGACATCGGGTAGCGGAAAGCGTAATTGAGCACCCGCCCCTTGCCCTGGTGCGCCACCGATTTCGGGTGGTCGATGAGCCGGACGCGGTCACGTGGATAGGAGAGGACGATCTCCCGCGTGTGGTCCTCGGAAGCATCGTTGACCACGAGGATGGTCAGGTTTTCCTGCGGCAGTGACAGCAGGTGGTCGAGGGTGCGTCCCAGTACCAGCTCCTCGTTGAGCGCCGGGATGACGATGACGAAATGGAGGTCGGGATCGTACTTGCCATCGATCGCCGGGGGCTTGCGGCTGAGCAGGAAGATGCCCCAGTAATAAAGGATGATGAAGAGCGCCAGCAGGGTCATCACCGTGGCCGTGCCCGGGTTGCGTATGCTCTCGGGAATGAAGGGGCGCACTGCCTGAGATACCGACCATTTTGCCCTAGACAGGAACGAAGGTGGCTGCGGCGGCGTGTACGGCATGCCGGCGACTTCCGCCGGCGATACGAAGTCGTAGCCCCGGGAGCGCAGCCCGTCGATCATCTCCTGCATCTGGCGCTCGTTTACCTGCAAGTGGAAGAAAAATGCCCCGTAACCGTCGCGGACCACTTCCTGTTTCTCCGCCGTCGCCAGCAGGTCGGGCGCCTGGCGGTCGCCGAGGATGTAGCCCAGTGTCTCGGGAATGATCGTCTGGCCCGTTTGCGGCAACCGCACGGGGTAGGGCAGGAAGGGAGCGCTGTAACGTTCCCAGATCGCCGGGAAGTACTCCGCGAAGACGTCGTGGGCGAGCGGGGAGGCATTGTAGTGAGGGGTCTCCCAGATGTGCGGGTATATTCCCTGGCTGTTGGCCTCGGAGAGAGCCGCCTCCACCCTGGCGCGCACGCTGTCGGCGGTCTCTCCCCGGGGGAAGCCGCCGATGCGGTTGTCGTAGAACTCGTGATCCACGGCGGTGACGCCGTAAAGCTGGTGCGTGTACCCGTGCAGGACCACGGTCCCGCCCTTCTCCTGGGCACGCTTGATGGCCTCGACGAACTCGGGCCGGTCGGACATGTGCACTTCCTTGCCGGCCTCGGGATCGACGTATACGGGAATGAGGGCGATGCCGAAGGGGATCCCCTCCTGGTAGAGCAGGTCGACGAGGCGGTTGAACTTGCCCACGTCGATGTCGGGATGGATGTCCTCCAGCCGCACCAGCGCCTGGTGGCCTTCCGGGTGGGGCTGGGAGAGGACATCGTGCAGGGCGTCGGCGAGTACCAGGTAAGCGCTGTCTTCCGCCGGGCCCAGGCTGCTCCTGCTCACCAGGGGAACATCGGCGAAATACCAGAGGTTGCCGCTGTGCAGCAGGTAGGGGGAGCTGCCGCCTTCCCCGTTCATCGTCGCCAGCACTTCCGCCCGGGAGCCGTCCCCGAGCTCCACCAGGTTCGCCAGGGGATCGCTCTTGACCAGGCTCGTACCCTTGTAGTCGACGCTGTCGAACTTGCCGCCGGCGTCGACGCCCAGGTAGTTGAAGCCGTAGGTGTCGGCCAGCGGGTGGCGCTGGTCGAGCCATTCCAGGCCGCGCCCCATCCAGGCGACCGTCTTGGTGGTACCGGCCACGTCGTCGAGAAAGGCCGGGTTCACGGGGCGATGCGATTCGCCCAGGTAGAAGACCGTGTCGTAGCCCTGGAGCGCTCCCTGCTGGTAGGCGGACTCTTCGACGATGTCGGCGGTGAGGGAGAAATGCCCCAGGAGCGTGGCCAGCTCACGGGCCAGCTTGTCGTCGTCACCCTGGTCGTGGACTATGAGGACCCTGGTGGGGGAGGTGGTTGCGATGTCGTCGAGCCAGGGGGCGTCCGCCTCCTGTGCCCGTGCCGTCAGGGATACCGCGAAGAAAAGGGAAAGCAGCAGCAGCAGTGACGCGCCCGCCCTGAGAAAGGTGCTTGTGCCGCGACGTTCACGCAAGGAAAGCCGCCGCCGGCGCCTGTGGAGAGCAGTGCTCATCTATGTGTGGGATAGCAAGAGGAAGGGGATCGCCGGCCGCGGGTGGGCTTCAACTACCCTCGTCCCCGCGATTCCTCTTCATCTTCAGCAACGATCCCACGACGATCACCACGACTGCCACCATCGCGTAGAGCCCGATGGCAATGCCGGTGACCGGGAGTAAGGCGCCGTACACTAGAAACACCTCCCCTTCTCCGTGCCGCGCTCATGGCGTCTGGTCGCTTTCATGGGAGCTCAGGCCTCGAGTGCCTCGTGCCGCGAATCGGCGTCGCTCCCCGACAGCGTACCTTCTTCATCTTCATCGTCCCCGGCGGCGTATGTCTTGATCTCCACGGATACTTCACTGTCGATACCGTCCCGGGAGAGTCTTTCCACCAGCCGCCCTGCTGCTCTTTGTGCCTGCGTCTTGTCGGCCCCGGGGAGTACCAGCACCAGCCTGCCGCCCTCCAGGGCGGCCGCGGTATCGGTTTCACGCATGTGGCTGGTGACGACGCGGAAGGCGTCGGCAAATCTTTGCTGGTCGGCGCTGCCCAGGTCGAAGGTGGCCACCGACAGGCGGCGGCGCTTCCGGCGGGCCGCCTCGATACGCTCGTCGAGCTGGCGGAAGAAGAGCTCGTCTTCCTCCGGCCCGAATTCCGGGTCTCCCGCCGTGGCGACTCCCGCCGCCGGCATGCTTTCGAATGGCGCGGGAGGTCGTTCGGCGAGCCCGTTGGTGAATTCAATCGCCTGCACGATGCGCCCGGCGGCCTCGCCGTCCCCGTAAGGACTGAAACCGCGCGCCATGTCAGCATACTTTTCCTCGTCTTCCAGCAGCGCCGATGCTGCCTTGACGATCTCCCGCCTGGAGGTGCCCACTATCCGGGCGAGACCCGCCTGGACCGCCTCCGGCCTCTCGGTTACTTCCCGCAGCACCAGTACCGGCTTGCCCAGCGCGGGGGCCTCTTCCTGCAGTCCCCCGGAATCGGTCAGCACCAGGTGGCTGCGGGAGACGAGGTTGGCCATGTCCGTGTATTCCAGCGGCGGCACCAGGTGGATGCGTTCGTGTCCACCGAGGAAGTTGCGTACCGGGACGTTGACCTTGGGATTCCGGTGAACGGAGAAGACCACTTCCACGTCCTGGAAACGCTCGGTGAGCTCGGCCACGGCCTGGCAGATGTTGCGCAGGGGGGCGCCGAAGTTCTCGCGGCGGTGCGAGGTGATGGTAATCACCTTCCTGTCCGAGTAATCCGGAGCTTCCAGCTCCCTGCAGGAAAAGCCGTACTCGCTGTCGACCACCGAGTAGAGAGCGTCGATCACGGTATTGCCCGTAAGGAATATCTTGTTCTCCGGCACACCTTCGCGGCGGAGGCTCTCCCAGGCGGTTCGGGTGGGAGCGAAGTGGATGTCCGCCAGGGAGGTGATCAGGGAACGGTTGATCTCCTCGGGAAAGGGGCGGTATTTTTCGTAGGTGCGCAAGCCGGCCTCGACGTGGCCCACG
>JAJRWQ010000099.1 GCA_024276735.1 Actinomycetes bacterium | reverse complement strand
GAGACGGGCGTGCCGGTGAAGCTGCCCCTGGACCAGGAGGGCGCCGAGATCCTGCTGGTGACCCCCTCCGCCGACTTCTTCGCCACGCCCCACATCGAGTCGCTCATCGGCTACGCCAAGGTCTTTCACCAGGCGGGCATCAGCTGGACGCTGAGCTCCACCGCTTCCGAGGCGGGAAATTTCGGCATGTTCATCGGCAACTACACCCAGATGCGCAAGGTGGCCTCCCGCATCGGCAAGGCGATCCAGGAGCTGAAGCCCAAGCGGCTGATCGTGGGCGAGTGCGGCCACGCCTGGAGGGTGGCCTACGCCTTCTGGAACACCCTCATCGGCCCCTTCGATTCCCTGGATCCCGCCTACCCGCGCCCGCAGCACATCGTCGAGTTCACCCTCGACCTGGTGAAGCGGGGGGCGCTGAAGCTGGACAAGTCGGCCAACGACGAGTTCACGGTCACCTTCCACGACTCGTGCAACGTCGCCCGGGCGACGCGCATGGGCGACCGGCCCGGCGGCCAGTTCGAGCTGCCGCGGCAGCTGATCAGCGCCGTCGCCAACAAGTACGTGGAGATGGACGCGGACGGCATCCGCGAGAAGACCTACTGCTGCGGCGGCGGCGGCGGCCTGCTCACGGATGAGATCATGACCATCCGCGTGCAGGGCGCGACCCCCAGGATGCAGGCACTGCACAAGGTGATGGAGAACGACGGCGTCAACTTCATGGCGCTGATCTGCGCCATCTGCAAGGCACAGTTCACCGCGGTGCTGCCCAAGTTCGGCATCCCCATGACCGTGGCGGGAGGCATTCACCAGCTGGTCAGCAATGCTATTCAACTAGGAGAGAAAGAATGAAGACGAAGTCGTTCATCGCATTCGTAATCTTTCTGGCGATCCTGACCATACCGTTCTGGGCCAGCGCCGCCAGCGGCGCCATGGGCAAGGGGGCACCGCGGCCGCTGGGCAACGCCACCGGCAACCAGTACATCGATATCGAGGCCATGCGCAACCACATGCACACCATCAAGGACACCGGCGCCGACGCCTGCCTCAAGTGTCACACCGACCGGGCGGACTTCTGCGACCGCTGCCACGACTACGCGGGCGTGGAGCCGGACATCGACAGCCTCACGGGCAAGTAGCAAACGAGTTTTTCGGGAGGGCTATTGAGGAAGACGTCAACGTTACCCGCAACCGCTGCAGGCGGCAGTTGGAAAATCAAAGGAGGAAGAGATGGCAGATGATTTGAAAATCCCATTGCTGGAAGAGCTGGAGAAGGGGCCCTGGCCCAGCTTCGTCAGCGACATCAAGAGCGTCGCCGACAAGTCGGAGATGGCCAGGGACCTGCTACGCCAGCTCGAGAAGTCATACGAGGACAAGCGCGGCTACTGGAAGCACGGCGGCCTGGTGGGCGTGCTCGGTTACGGCGGCGGCGTCATCGGGCGTTACTCCGCCCTGCCGGAGGAGTTCCCCGGCGTGTCGCACTTCCACACCATGCGCGTGAACCAGCCGTCCGGCTGGGTCTACACCTCCAAGGCGCTCAACGAGATCATGGATCTCTGGGACGAGCACGGCTCCGGCCTCACCAACATGCACGGCTCCACCGGTGACCTGGTGCTGCTGGGCACGCGTACCGAGGAGCTGGAGCCGATGTTCCAGGCGCTAACCCAGAAGGGCTGGGACCTGGGAGGATCCGGTTCCGACATGCGTACGCCCAGCTGCTGCATCGGTCCCGCGCGCTGTGAGTGGGCCTGTTACGACACGCTCGATCTCTGTTACAACCTCACCCAGGAGTACCAGGACGAGCTGCACCGGCCGATGTTCAACTACAAGTTCAAGTTCAAGCTGGCCGGCTGCCCCAACGACTGCGTCGCCTCGCAGGCACGCTCGGACATGGCCATCGTCGGCGTCTGGAAGGACGAGATCCAGATCGACAAGGACGCCTACGCCGAGTACATCAAGGACGGCTTCAACGTCAAGGAATACGTCGTCGACATGTGCCCCACCGGCTGCATCACCGCCGACGAGAACGACATCGAGATCGACGACAGCAACTGCGTCAAGTGCATGCACTGCATCGCCCGCATGCCCAAGGCGCTGGCGCCGGGCAAGGAACGCGGCGCCGCCCTCTGCCTGGGCGCCAAGGCTCCCATCGTCGAGGGTGCCCTCATCGCCCAGGTGATCGTGCCCTTCATGAAGCTGGAGCCGCCCTACGAGGAGCTGCACGACCTCATCGAGCGCATCTGGGAGTTCTGGGACGAGCACGGCAAGGCGCGCGAGCGCATCGGCGAGTTCATCGAGCGCGTGAGCCTGGCCACCTTCCTCGAGGGCATCGGCCTGGAGCCGCTGCCCCAGATGGTCAAGCAGCCGAGAGACAATCCCTACGTCTTCTACGAAGAGTATTACGCCGAGGAAGACGAAGGCGAGGACGCGTAGAGAACGAGACCAGGGGAGCCCGGGATGGCGGCGGCGAACACCGGCAAGTCCATCCCCGGCTCTACTCGAGTGACAGGAGGTAAAGCCTGATGGCGACAGAAGTCGAGAGAAAAACCGATATCGGACCGCCGCATTACGAGCAGTTCCTGCACCCGCTGATGAAAGCGAACTACGGCAACTGGAAGTACCACGAGACGCTGAAGCCCGGAGTCCTCGCCCACACCGGCGAAGCAGGCACGCTCTACACGGTGCGCTGCGCCTCGCCGCGCCTGGCGAGCACCAACTTCATCCGCCAGATGACCGCGCTGGCGGACAAGTACTCGGACGGCTACCTGCGCTTCACCAGCCGCAACAACATCGAGTTCCTGCTGGCGGACAAGGAGAACATCGATCCCCTGATCGACGAGCTGAACCAGATGAACATCCCCGTGGGCGGCACCAACAACGCTGTCTCCAACGTGGTGCACACCCAGGGTTGGGTGCACTGCCACTCGTCCGCCACCGACGCCTCGGGCCTGGTGAAGGCGGTCATGGACGAGCTCACCGACTACTTCACCTCGGAGAAGCTGCCGGCCCGCGTGCGGGTGGCGGTGGCCTGCTGCCTGAACATGTGCGGCGCCGTGCACGCTTCCGACGTGGCCATCCTCGGCGTCCACCGTACGCCGCCGCGGATCGACAACGAGACGCTGCCCAACCTCTGCGAGATCCCCACGACGGTGGCGTCCTGCCCCAACAACGCCATCAAGCCCACTTCCATCGAGGGCAAGACCACGGTGACGGTGGACGAGGACAAGTGCATGTACTGCGGTAACTGCTACACCGTCTGCCCGGCGATGCCGCTGGCCGACCCGCTCAACGACGGCGTCTCCATCTGGGTGGGAGGCAAGATCTCCAACGCCCGCAGTGAACCCAAGTTCACCAAGCTGGCGATCCCCTACCTGCCCAACAACCCGCCGCGTTGGCCGGAAGCGGTGAGCGCAGTGAAGAACATCATCGAGGTGTACGCCGAGAACGCCAAGCCCTTCGAGCGCATGGGCGAGTGGATCGAGCGCATCGGCTGGCCGAAGTTCTTCGACCTCACCGGCATCGAGTTCAGCAAGTACCACCTCGATGACTTCCGCTATGCCGGCACGACTTACAGGCGGTCACTACATAACCGGTACTAGGAGGTTAACCAATGGCAGCTGATGTCTCGATATAACAGTTGGCCGACGAGATGTACGAGATCGTGGCCGAGTCGGCCGGCAAGAAGAAGCTGAAGGCCGGCGATCTCACCCGGGCCATGACCGCCAAGTACGGCGACTCGGTATCGCGCAAGGACTGCAAGGCGGCGATCAAGCAGCTGATCGACTCCGGCCGCTGCGTCTACGGCTACTACGGCGGCAGCTCCATCGAGCTGCCCCGTACCGAGGGCGCCGCGAACGAGTAGACAGAAGCGGAATCGCTCAGGCGCGGGCGCGTTCCCCGGGCCGGGAAGGGCCCCAGCAGGCAGTGCCCCCGCCGGGAAACGCGCTCACGCCTAGGAAAAGGAGAAGCTTATGGCAGTAGTACTGAAGACAAGGAAACGAGCCATCGGTGCGGCTTCCTATGCGCGCGGCGGCGAAGAGTCGCACCTGAGGCCGCGCTACTCGGAGAAGACGCCGCCGTGCCGGAACGCCTGCCCCAGCAACAACGACATTCGCGGTTTCCTCACCGCCATCGCCCAGTCCGAGGACTTCGGGCGCAGCAACGACGAGTCGTTCGAGATGGCATGGCGTCTCTACACCGAGACCAATCCCATGCCCGCCGTGCTCGGCCGGGTCTGCCCGCACTTCTGCGAGAGCGACTGCAACCGGGCCCAGAAGGACGAGGCGCTCTCCATCAACCAGGTGGAGCGGTTCATCGGTAACTACGGCATCGAGAAGGGCCTCAAGCACGAGAAGCTCACCGACGAGACCAAGTCGGACAAGGTGGCGGTGATCGGCTCCGGCCCCGCCGGCCTTTCCTGCGCCTTCCAGCTGGCCCGGCGCGGTTACCCGGTGACCGTGTTCGAGGCGGCGCCCAAGTCGGGCGGCATGCTGCGTTACGGCATTCCCAGCTACCGCCTGCCCGAGGACATCCTCGACGCCGAAGTGGCGGCGATCGAGGACCTGGGCGTGGAGATCAAGTATGACACCAAGGTGGGCAAGGACGTATCCCTGGACGACCTCAAGTCGGAATACGCCGCCATCTACATCGGCATCGGCGCCCAGGAAGGCTGGACGCTGGGCATTCCCGGCGAGGAAGGCGAGGGCGTGATGAACGCCGTCGAGTACCTGAACAAGTTCCATACCGGCGAGGCCGTCGACGTCAGCGGCAAGAAGGTGCTGGTGATCGGCGGCGGCAACAGCGCCATCGACGCCTCCCGCGTCTCCTGGCGCAACGGCGCCGACGTGAAGATTCTCTACCGCCGTACCCGCGACGAGATGCCGGCGGAATACGAGGAGATCGAGGACACGCTGGAGGAGGGCATCGAGATCGAGTACCTGGTGGCACCGGTGGCGGTGGAACGCGACGGCGACGGCAAGGTCACCGGTCTCAAGTGCCAGAAGATGGAGCTGGGCGAGCCTGACGAGAGCGGTAGGCGGCGCCCGGTGCCCATCGAGGGCTCGGAGTTCGTGGTGGAGGCGGACATGATCATCCCCGCCATCGGCCAGCAGCCCGATTACGAGGGACTGGAACAGCTGAAGGATCCCGAGAGCGGCTGGATCGCCGTGGACGAGAACAGCATGACCACCATCGAGGGCACCTTCGCCGGCGGCGACGTCACTGCCGGACTGGGCACGGTCACCGAGGCCATCGGCCTGGGGCGCAAGGCGGCGATCGCCATAGACGCCCACATCAAGGGCGAGGAAGTGCCCAAGGAGTACCCGCCGCCGATCGTCAAGTACGAGAACATGGCCAGCGGCCACTACAAGCCTGCGGCCAGGGTGGAGAAGCAGGTAATCAGCGTCGACGAGCGCCGCGGTAACTTCAACGAGGTGGTGCAGACGCTGTTCGAAGACGCGGTGATCGAGGAGAGCAAGCGCTGCATGAGCTGCGGCATGTGTTTCGGCTGCGACAACTGCTACATGTTCTGCTCCTACAGCGCCGTGAAGAAGAAGCCCAAGGACGAGATCAAGCCGACGGGCGACCGCTACGAGTTCCGCCTGGAGGCCTGCGTAGGCTGCAAGAAGTGCGCCGAGGAGTGTCCCTGCAACTACATCGACATGGTGTAGTCGCGG
>JAJRWQ010000098.1 GCA_024276735.1 Actinomycetes bacterium | reverse complement strand
TCCAGCATCCGCTTTCAACATATCCTCGGCAGCTGCTCGCCGGCGGGCATCACCAGGATGCGGCGGCTGCCCAGTTGCGTGCGCAGGTAGACCCGGGGTTTTTCCGCCGCCGCCACCGAGCCGATGATCGCCGCCTCGCGGCCGCGGGGATGGGCGCGCATCGCTTCCAGGACGACGTTGGCGGCGCCTGCGTCCACGAAGGCCACCAGCTTGCCCTCGTTGGCCAGCACCAGGGGATCCAGCCCCAGGAGCTCGCAGGCGGCGCGCACCTGGCTGCGGATGGGCAGGTGTTCTTCCTTGATCTCGATGGCGACCCCGGAGGCGGTGGCGATCTCGTTGAGCACGGCGGCGAGGCCGCCGCGGGTGGGATCGCGCAGGCAGTGGATCTCTTCCCCGGAGGCGGAAAGCATCGCCTCCACCAGGCCGTTCAGGGGGGCGCAATCGCTTTCCAGGTCGCTCTCCAGGGACATGCCCTCCCGCTGGCAGAGAATGGTGGTGCCGTGATCGCCGAGAGAGCCGCTGACCAGGACGGCGTCGCCGGGGCGGGCCGCCGCGGCGGAGATCTCCACCCCCGCGGACACGGTGCCGATGCCGCAGGTGGTGATGAAGAGGCCGTCCGCCGCTCCCCGTTCCACCACCTTGGTATCGCCGGCGACGATGTCGACCCCTGCCTCGGCGGCGGCCTCGCGCATGGACGCGGCGATGCGGGAGAGCACCTCCTGCTCGAGGCCCTCCTCGATGACGAAGCCGGCGGCGATGTGAAGCGGCCGCGCCCCCGACATGGCCAGGTCGTTGACGGTGCCGGTCACCGCCAGCCGGCCGATGTCACCGCCGGGAAAGAACAGCGGCGAGACCACGTGCCCGTCGATGGTCATGGCAAGGCGGCCGCCGACATCGAGCAAGGCAGCGTCTTCCATCCGTGCCAGCACCTCGTTGTCGAAGGCGGTGGCGAACACGGACTCCACCAGCTCGCGGCCGAGGCGGCCGCCGCTGCCGTGGGCCAGCAGCACCGGGCCGTCGCCGGGGCCGCTCCTTTTTTCGTCCTCAGCTCTCATACTGGAAGTAGGCGGCACAGGTGCCCTCGGAAGAGACCATGCACGGTCCCACGGGGTGGTCCGGGGTGCAGCTGCGCCGAAAGCGGCCGCACTGGCGCGGGTTCTTCAACCCCGTGAGAATCTCACCGCAGATGCAGCCCTCGGGCTCGCGGGAATAAGAGACGTCCACTGCGAAACGGCGGGCGGCGTCGTGGGCGGCGAACTCGTCCCCGATGGCGAGGGTGCTCGCGGGGATCTTCCCCAGGCCGCGCCACTCGCCGTCGGCGACGGTAAAGACGGTGTCCATCAGCGAGAGCGCGGTGGGGTTGCCCTCCGGCCTGACGCCGCGGCCGTACTGGACCTCCACCTCCGCCCGCTCGGCGTCAGCCTGCCGGGCCAGCATGATCAGCGACTGCAGGATGTCGGCGGGCTCGAAGCCCGAGATCACGCAGGGAAGGCCCCGCGCGGCAATGGGCTCGTAAGCGGCGGGGCCGATGATCGCCGAGACGTGCCCGGGGCAGAGGAAGGCATCCACGGCGAGGCCGGGAACCTCGCAAAGCGCCTCCAGGGCGGGTGGCACCAGCTTGTGCGCCGAGTAGACCAGGAAGTTGTCGATGCCCTCGTCGCGGGCCCGGGCGATGGTGGCGGCGATGGTGGGGGCGGTGGTTTCGAAGCCGACGCCGAAGAAGACCACCTGGCGGCTGCGGTCGGCGCGTGCCAGCTCCAGGGCATCCAGCGGCGAGTAGACGATGCGCACGTCGGCGCCGCGGCTGCGGGCCTCGGCCAGTCCGGTGCGGGTGCCCGGCACCCGCAGCATGTCGCCGAAGGTGGCGGCGGTCAACCGGGGCAGCAGCGCCATCTCGATGAAGGTGTCGATGTCGGCGTTGGCGGTGACGCAAACCGGGCAGCCGGGGCCGGAGATCAGCTCGATGTCCTCCGGCAGCGCCTGCCTGATGCCGTGGCGGGAGATGGCCATGGTGTGCGTGCCGCACACCTCCATGATCTTCAGCGGCCGCCCCTGCCGCTCGCGGAGGGTTTCCAGCAGGGCGGCGGTATGGTCGGCGTGGCGAAATTCATCCAGGAAGGGCAGCGGCATGGTCATTCGCCTGCCTCGTCGCCGCCGGCCATGGCCTCGAAGAGGCGTATCGTCTCCCTTGCCTCCCTCTCGTCGACGCGTGAAATGGCGAAGCCCGCGTGGATGAGCACGTAGTCTCCCACGGCGGCTTCGGGAAGCAGCACCGTCGAGGCCTCGCGGGTGAGCCCGCCGACCTCCACGACGGCCCTGGCGCCGTCCAGTTCAACGATCTTGGCTGGTATGGCGAGGCACAAGGTAAATGGATAGTATCATAAAAGCGGACTCTGGATGCTGGATGCTGGACACTGGATAAAATCGCTCGGCCCTACACGCGGGAACGCTCGTCGCTGGTCTTATCCAGCATCCAGAATCTAGCATCTAGCATCCGCTAAAGCCGCTTGCCCCAGGGCGATACCGCCGTCGTTGGGGGGGACGCGGTGGTGGAAGAGCACCTCCAGCCCATTGCTCTCCAGCCCCTCGCGCACCAGCTCAAGCAGCAGGCGGTTCTGGAAGACGCCGCCGCTCAAGGCTACCAGGTGACAATCGTGCTCCCGGGCCAGCGCCGACGCCGTGCGCACCACGCCGGCGGCGAGGCCGCGGTGGAAGCCGGCGGCGACCGCCGCCGGCGCCTCGCCCGCCAGCACCTGTTCCACCACG
>JAJRWQ010000097.1 GCA_024276735.1 Actinomycetes bacterium | reverse complement strand
CGCGGGAACGAACAAAGTAGAAGCATTTTACGAAATCACAGGAGGTGGCCGTCATGAGATCGACAGCCTTTTCGGCCCCCATCCTTCCCGGGATGACCGACGATACCAGGCTGATATTCAGCGAATCGATGGGCAAGCGCCGGGCGGAGCTCGCCGACTCTTGCAACCGGCTGGGCATCGCCCGCGAGTTTGCCTGGATCCAGAAAGAGGTCGGCGGCGACCGGCTCATAGTCTACCTGGAAGCGGGCGACGTGGAAGCGGCCGTTCGCGGTTGGGCGGGAGCCACTACCGATTACGATCTCTGGTTGCAAAAGCAGCTGCGCTATACCACCGGCATCGATTTCGGCGATCCCCGTCAGGCACCGCCGGCGCCGGCGGAGACCGCGGACTTCCAGGTGGACGCCGTCGCCCATGCCGTGCCGGTAGCGGACGTGTCCCCGGTGAGACCGGAAAAGAAGGCCCGGCTGCGGGAATGGTTCGCGGAGCTCAAGGGCCCGCGGGCCCGGGAAACCACCGCCTACCTGGAGCGGGCGGGCCTGGCGCGGCAGGCATGGTTCCTGGAATCGACACCGGCGGGAGACCAGTTGATCACCTTTGCGCTCGCCGAAGATCCCCGGGAGTGGCGACGGGGGCTGGCATTCTCGAGGCATCCCTTCGACCGCTGGCTGAAATCGAGCCTGGAAGAGCTGACCGGCGCTGCATACGACGTTCAGGCGGGCGGCATGCTGCCGCCGGCACCGAAATCGGAGCTGGTCCTCGACTGGCACCATGCCTTCCAGGCGGCGGCCTGAAGAGAGAACTGCTCATTGGGATGAGTGTCGCCTGGCCCCGCGGATGGAGCAGAAGCGACCCGCCAATGTTTATCGCCGCTGCCGGTGGATATATGAATAGTATACCTTCAGGGGTGGGGGTAATGCTCAAGCGTCACTTCAAAACCTGCATCAGCTGCGACTGTCCCCTCGACTACGAGCTCTGCCTGGGCCTGCACATGTGCGACGCCTGCAAGGTAGACCTGGAGGACGGCTCCGGGGCCGGCGACGGTTTCGAAGCTTCCTTCGAGCAGGCGGCGGCCGCGGCATCGGCGGAAGCAGGGGCCGGGATCGAGCCGGGGATCGGGCACGCCGCCTGACGCCGCCGGTCGCCGGAACCGTCCCGGCCGCAAGCGGAAGAAGTTCCTCCCGCGGCGGCGAGAGCTGCCTTGCTAGACACTGAAGCACCGCCCCCTGCCGCAGCCCCGCGCCCACGCACTTTCATGGTCAGGACCGCGCTCCCCGGTGGAAGGCATGCGCCCGCGGGCGGCGAAACATTCATCACCGCCCCCGGCGGCATGACGCCGCGGCGGCACGGTAGGAAATTCACCACAGCGGGTATGCGAAACCCATGAGCGGCGAGAGAATACTGGTCGTCGACGACGAGGCCCCCGTGCGCAAGCTGGTGCGCTCGTACCTGGAAAAAGAGGGCTACCAGGTCAGCGAGGCAGCAGACGGCCTGCGCGCCGTGGAGCTGGCCAGGAGCGAGCGTCCGCACCTGATGGTGCTGGACCTGATGCTGCCGGGGAAGGACGGCCTCGAGGTCTGTCGCGCCGTCTGTGGCGATGACGGCCCCCTGGTGATCATGCTCACCGCCCGCGCCGAGGAGGCCGACAAGCTGGTGGGGCTGGGCATGGGCGCCGACGACTACCTTACCAAGCCCTTCAGCCCCCGCGAGCTGGTGGCCCGGGTAAAGGCGGTGCTGCGCCGGGGCGCCCGGGGTACCTCTCCCGCCGGTGACGTCCTAACCGTGGGGCCCATCGAGGTCGATCCCCGCAGCCACGTGGCCACCGTGGACGGCCGCCGGCTGGACCTGACGGCGCGCGAGTTCGCCATCCTCCAGGTGCTGGCGCGCAACGCCGGCATCGTCCTGTCGCGCGAGCAGATCCTGGAGGATATCTGGGGCGGCGACTACTTCGGAGATCCGCGGGTGGTGGACGTGCACATCGCCAAGCTGCGCAAGAAGCTGGAGCCGGAAAGCGGCTCCCCCCGCTTCCTGAAGACCATCAGGGGCCTTGGCTACAAGCTGGAAGCATGATGGCGGGTAGCGGCACATTCAAGATGAGCATCAAGTGGAAGCTGCTCGCCTCCTACATCGTCGTGATCGCCGTATGCCTGGGCACGGTGATCCTGGTCACCCGCCAGCTGACGCTGAGCAGCTACAGCAGCCACCTGCAGGAGATGGCCCACGGCATCATGGGAGGAATGATGTCTTCCATGACCGCCGACCTGGACAGCGCCTTCCGCAGGGCCCTGAACGAAGCGCTCCTGTGGGGCGGGCTGGCGGCGCTGGCCGCCGCCGCGGCGGCCGGCATGCTCGTCTCCCGGCGCATCACCGAGCCCATCCACAGGATGGCGGCGGTGACGGAGCGGATAGCCGCCGGCGATTTCAGCCGCCGTGTCGAGGCGGAGGGCAGCGACGAGGTCGCCTCGCTGGCGCGCAGCCTCAACCGCATGGCGGCGAGCCTGGAGGGCGCGGAGCAGAACCGCCGCGAGCTGATGGCCAACATCGCCCACGAGCTGCGCACGCCGCTCACCAGCATCTCCGGGTACATGGAAGCGCTCGCGGACGGCGTGGTGGCGGCGGAGCCCGAGACCTACGAGCTGATCCGCAAGGAGGCCGACCGGCTGGCGCGGCTGGTGGACGACCTGCAGCAGCTGTCGCGGTCGGAATCCGGCGACGAGCAGCTGGAGATGGCGGTATTGCCGCTGCTGCCGCTACTTAAGCGCACCCGGCAGCGTTTCCAGCCCCAGTATTCCCGCAAGGGAGTGACGCTCGCCTGCGAATGCAGCGACGGCATCACCGTGTTCGCCGACGGGGACAAGCTGCAGCAGGTGCTCATCAACCTGCTGGACAACGCCTTGCGCTATACACCCGCGGGTGGCAGGGTGACCCTCTCCGCGCGCGGCGGCGAGAAGACCACGATCCGGGTCAGCGACACCGGCAGCGGCATCCCCGCCGCCGATCTCCCCCATGTCTTCGAGCGCTTCTACCGTGCCGACAAGTCCCGCTCCCGGGAGAGCGGCGGCAGCGGCATCGGGCTGGCCATCGCCAGGAGCTACGTGCGGGCGATGGGGGGAGAGATCGAGGTTGCCAGCACCCCCGGGGCCGGCACCACCTTCACCATCACGCTGCGGTCGTCCTGACGCCGGCCGGTGCGTCCTACAGCCCCGTGGGACCTATCTTCCAGGAGTCCCCGCGCTTGTGCAGGGTGATGGTCCCCGTCTGGGTTTGCTCGTCTTCACCTATCTTCAGGGTCACTTCCGCCTTCACGCGGGCGGTGTCGCCGTCGATCTCCTCTTCCAGGACCTTGTAATCGATCACTTCGACCTCGTCCGCCGTCTCCTGGCAGTTCTTGACCAGGCTCTCCCTGGTGACGGCCCCGCCCAGCTCGGGGGCCTGGACATCGATGAGCTCCGCCTGCTTCTCGCAGTCCTTGTCCTTTTGCGCCTGCATGAACTTGTCCACCACCGCGCTGGGGTTGTTGCCTCCACACCCGAAGGCCAGCACGGCTGACACCAGCAAGGCCGCGGCGGCGATGATCATACCTGGCTTCAATGCTGCTCCTTTCGTTCTTTTTCCCTGCCCTGATGAACATTAGCACAGATCTCCCTTCCATACCTAGGGGCGGGGCCACCGCGAAAAATGCTATCCTTGCCGGTAACGACAAGGTCGGCAGGCCCGGCCGCCGGCACGCCCGGGAAAGGAGCTGAACCAGCTTGAGCGAAGGCAAACCGGCCAGCATCGAGCGCATCTGCCGCTACCTGGACGAGGCGGAACCATTTTTCGACACCCCCGACAAGCCGCTGCGCATCTTCACCCTGGACGGCGCTTCCTACTACCTTCACGTGGACGTCAACGAGCAGCACGGCCGCTATCACTTCATGTGGGAATGGTGGATCTCCGGCCCCGACGGGGAGTACATCGACGGCGGTTTTCAGCCTGCCGAGACCCGCGACGAGCTGGCCCAGCTGGCCGGCCTGATCCGCGCCGCCGCCGAAGACATCATTGCCCGCCGCCGCGCCGCGGGCGACTGAAACGTCGCCGCGGGAGCCTCCGGGAAGCAGATCCGGCTTGCCTTCCTGCCCCCGTTGACCTATAGTTTGAAGTGCCCGTCGGAGTGACGGGTGGGAAAAAGGTTTTGGTACTTGACTGTTTCACGGCAGGTTTCGAGTACTTCTACCACGATTGGCGAGAGGAGGAAGGACCTTGCCGGAAGGAACAGTCAAGTGGTTCTCCGAGCAGAAAGGCTACGGCTTTATCGAGCAGGAGGACGGTGACGATCTGTTCGTGCACTTTTCCGAGATCGCAGGTGACGGTTTCAAGACCCTCACCGAAGGTCAGAAAGTGAGCTTCGAGGCGGCCGAGGGCCCCAAGGGCCCGCAGGCCACGAACGTGTCGCCGCTGGAATAACACCACGGTAACCCGGGCCCTCCTTCGGGAGGGCCTTTTTTATTCCCCGGCGCCCCGAGGCGGTGCTTCAGCCGCCGGTGTGCAGGGAGCGGCTGCCGCCGGCCACGGTGAGCATCACCAGCCCGGCGACCACCAGCACCAGCAGCACGGCCGCCAGCATCACGGCGGCCCTCTTCGGCAGGAGCCGCGGCCTTAGCGCCGCCATCGCCAGGTAGACGACCATCCCCCCGGCGCCCACGATGAGCATCATCGATCCCCAGGTCTGCATCGAACTCCCTTTCTCCGGCGGCCGCACCCGTCCGGCACCGGGCCGGCCACGCGCTTCCCTTCCTGGATTTATACCAGCAGCAGGCGCCGATCCCTGCGCGACGCCGGCGCCGCCGGGCCCGATGAGAGGAATTGCCGCCGGCGATGAAGAAAAAGGGTAGGGATTCAAGTCCCGCGGGGTTGCTCCGATTAGTGCAGAAACATCCAGGTCACGGGAGGATACCGTTGGTGGCAGGGAACGAGCTCGAACCGGAACGGCGGCTGCAGCCCGCGGCCGCCACGCTGCTGCGGCTGGCGGCGGCGGCTTTCGCCATCGTCACCGTGGTGTTCGCCTCGGGGTGCGCCGCCCCCTCGACGGAGGCCAACGGCGCCAGCAGCCACCCGGTCGCCAACAGCGACGGCGAGTACGTCGCCTTTGCCTCCGAGGCCTCCAACCTGGTTCCGGACGACCACAACGACAGCTGGGACGTGTTCGTGAAGAATACCCGGACCGGCGAGATCGTCCGGGCTTCCACCGATGCCGACGGCCGGGAGGGAGACGCCGACAGCAAGAGCCCGGCGATCTCCGCCGACGGCCGTTACGTGGCCTTCGCCTCCGAGGCCTCCAACCTGGTTCCCGGCGACGAGGCTAGCTGCAGCGATGGCGTCTCCAGCTGGAACTGCGCCGACATCTTCGTCAAGGACATGAAGACGGGTGAGATCGAGATGGTCTCCACCTCCAGCGACGGCAACCAGGGCAACTGGTTCAGCGAGACCCCGTCGATATCCGCCGACGGCCGTTACGTGGCCTTCACCTCCTACGCTTCGAACCTGATCCCGGGCGACGGCGATGCCTGCGATACCGGCAACGGCTTCCGCAACTGCGCCGATGTCTTCGTCAAGGACCGCGAGACGGGGCTCACCCGGCGCATCTCGGTGACCCCCGAGGGCGTGGAAGGAAACGGCGACAGCACCGAGCCGGCGATCTCCGCCGACGGCAGCCACCTGGCCTTCACCTCGCGCGCCAACAGCCTGGGCGTGAGCGACGGGAACGGGGTGAGCGACGTGTTCCTCGCCAACCTGGTGACGGGTGACATCACCCGCATCTCCAGGAGCATCGAGGGCATCGAGGGCGACGGCCCCAGCAGCCAGCCGGCGATATAGGCGGACGGCCGCTACATCGCCTTCACCTCCCGGGCCTCGAACCTGGTGCCGGGCGTAACCGGGCGCTGCCGGGAACAGGAGGGAGAGAGGAACTGCGCCAACGTCTACGTGCTCGACTTTCTCTCGGGCAACCTCATCGCCGTGTCCCGGCCGCCGGGGGTCGGCATGGCCGACGGCTCCAGCTCGGAGCCATCGATCTCCGCCGACGTCAACCTGATCGCTTTCGCCTCCCGGGCGGACAACCTCGTCGAGGGCGACAGCGTCGAGTGCAGTGAGGAGGAGCTGACCGGCAACTGCAGCGACGTCTTCCTGGCGAACATCCTGCTGGGAACGACGGTGGCGGCATCGAGGAACGGCGCCGGGGAGCCGGGCGACTGGAACAGCGACAGCCCGGCCCTGAGCAGCGACGGCGCCTGGCTGGCCTTCGTCTCCTATGCCTCCAACCTGGTGGAGGGGGACACCGATGCCTGCGGCAACGGCGAGCAGAGCTGGAACTGTGCCGACGTCTTCCTGCTACAGGTCGGCAGCCGCAACATCAGCCGCATCTCCACCGGCGGCTGAGGTAGAACCAGGGACTCAACGACGGTCGTTCGGAAAGCGGGGTCTTCCGTCTTCCCGTGGTGCCACACCGGGCGAGCGGCCGGCGGCGGGGGGCTTCCTGCCGTCCCCGTACCGGACGATGTCGACATGCTCTTCCGGCAACATGCCGCCCGTGATCGCCTCGGTGAGCGTGAGGCTGTGCCCGCCGTCCGGGTCCAGCCGGTGCAGGAACTCGAGAAAATCGTAGAAGTACTCGGCCTGGTCGGCCTTGCTGTGGGTCACCACGCCGTAGATGCCGCCCTCGTCCTCCGCACGGGCACCGAACGCCTCTTCAGCTTCTCTTTCCATTGCCTCGGTAGTAATGCGGAAATGAGTCAACCAGTGCCGCTCGATGCCGTTCCACTCGCCGCTGACTACGAAGTCGTTCCAGCCGTTGCCGCCGTCGCCGCCCTTCTCCGCCCTCTCCCCGGGGGCGCCGTGGTTCAGGTACCCCGAACAGCTGCCGTACACGAAGGCGTCCGGCAACACCGCCTTGTCGTATTCCTCGTTCAGGCAGCCGGAGTCGATTTCGGGATCGATCTTTCTCAGCGTCTCGGTGAAACCATCAAGGGTTCCCTGGTACGGGGGAGCGTTACCACCGGGGCCGCGGGCCTCCCGCTCGTACACCTCCGGCGGATAATCCGTGTACCCATCCCAGTTTCCATGGTGAATGCTGTGATGGTGGGCGGCGATCTCGTGCCCCTCCCGGCGCCACGACTCGAGCTCGGCCATGCGCCCGGGGTCGGCGGCGACGTAATCGGCCCACTGGGGCGTGAACATCAACGTCAACTTGACCCCGTACTCGTCGGCGCGGGCGACCATCTGCCGGAGTACCTGGTACTCGGCGGCAATCGTCTCTTCCTGCTCCGGCAGGCCGTTGTGCGGCTCGCAGTGCACGGCGATGAAATAATAGCGACCGTCCCCCGTGACGAGAGAGTCTTCTCCGCCGGTGAGGTCCGCCTTTTCCGCTGTCTCCAGGACGTACCCACCCAGCACCAAGGCCGCCGCCAGCGAGACGACGGCCGCCACCCACTTGATCATCGTTCCCTCCTTTGCGGGGCGACCTTGCTGCCGGTTGCCGGGCTCCGCGCGCCGCGGCCCCGCACCCGGCTACGAGATCATTGTCGCCGGCAGGTATCAGGAAACGGTGAAGATCAAGTAATATTCTCGTAAACTGACCGGTGCCGGCGGCGGAGCCGTGCTTCGGCAAGAGGCGGCTGCAGGTAGTGCCAGCGAAGCATCGACGGTTCGTGCCGGAAAGCCAGGCGGCGGACTAGCAGGCGTGGCAACGAAGGCGGCACGCTGCCCCGGCGAAAACGTGCGATCGCGGCCTCGAGGCCGTGCCTTTCCGCGGGCGTAGCCCGCTCCACCAGGCCGCCGGCGATATCGGCGAGTGCGCGCGCGTGCGAGTCCCTGTCCGCTTCGACCGCCATCGCTTCCGCGAGTATTTCCAGGTAGCAGCGTTGCAGGTCGGCGACGCGGCGGTTCCCTGCCCGCGCCAGCAGCTCGTCCAGGCGCCGCAGGTGGGAGACGCTGCGGGCCATGACCACGTGCCGGTGCTGCCGGTGGAAACGAGCCAGCGCCCGGGCCGATTCCCGCCCGGCCACCGATCCCAGCCAGCAGTCGTAGACGAAAACGCTCTCGATGAAGCTCTCCCCCGCCGCCGGCCGCGCCAGCCGCTCCTCGTCCGTCACCGGCAGCCCCGGCAGGCTCTCCATGACCATCCTGGCGAATATGCCCTTTCCCTGCCCGCCGGGACCGTCGCCCGCCGGCCTCACCGGGATGTCCGCCGGGCCCGAGCTGGGGGAACGCGACTTGAAGATGAAACCACGCAGGCCGGCGGCGGCGAGCTGCGGCAGCCGCCGGCGGGCCCACCCCGTCACCGTCTCCGTGTAATCGCGGCCGCTCTCGCGGCCCACCAGCCGCGGCGCCCCGGGGTCACCCTCCAGCAGCATCGCCTCGCGGGGAACGCCGAGCCCCGATTCCGCCTCCGGGCAAACCGGCACCCACTCGACGTGGGAAACGAAGAGGGAGGTGATGTGGCGGTCGCGCTTGTGGCCGCCGTCGTAGCGCACCCTCTCCCCCAGGAGGCAACTGCTTATTCCCAGCCTGATCCTCGCCATCGACCGATCCCCGTTGAACAGCGGCAGCACGGTGCCGAAGGCCCTTCCGCCACGGCGCCGCGAAGCCGCGGCCGGCCTGGAGATGATAGACCAGCGGCGGTGGTCAAACAAGCCGGTGCCGCGTTCCCTGCCTTCGGCGCGGGGAGGGAACGCTATTGCCAGGAAGGGCTTTTCCTGCTAGATTTTGCTGAAGGTCCGGCGGCCCCGCCGGCAGGAGACGGGAGCAATTCATGCTGACGATCGATACGGGTACCATGTCGCTCAAGCAGACCGCTTGCCGGCTGGCGGCGGTGGCAGTGGTGGCAATGGCGGTGCTCCTGGCCGCCGGGTGCGGCAGCGAGAAAAAAACGGCCGCCACCACGGCGGCGGACAGCGGCGGCATGCAAATCTCGCGGCCGGAACCGGGCACCGTCGAGGTCACCGATCCCGTGGGCGACGCCGTCACCGACCAGAACCAGGTGATCACCGCCGCCACCTGGATCGACATCACCGGCGCCTCCATCAGCAAGAGCGACCAGGGCTTCACCTTCCGCATCAAGCTGGCCGACGTACTGCCGCCGGCCAAGCCAGAAAGCCTAGTGGGTGCCGAGTGGGGCTTCCTGCTCGACACCGATGGCGACGGCGAGCCGGACTGGGGCATCTACGCCGCCCTTCCCAAGGACAAGTACCTGCCCGGCCTCTACAACATGAAGACCAAGGAGCGCCTGGGCGACCAGGATTTTCCCGGAACCTACCTCTTCGAGGGCGCCACCCTCTCGTGGACCCTGCCGGCGGAAAGCATCGGCTCCCCGCGCGTCTTCAACTGGATCGCCTACTCGGACGCCGGCGGTGAGACCGGCGGCGAGGGCGGCGGCCTGATCAAGATCGGCGACAACGTGCCGGACGATGCCTGGCCCAACGGGGCCAACTGGCTCAGTTATCCCTGAGACAGCCCGCCGGCGGCAAGCGTGAGCCTCAGGCAATCACCACTTCCAGCGGGCGCGCCAGCGATACCCCCCGCGTGGTGACTTTCACGCTCCAGGCCAGCAGCTCCACGCCCGCCGCCGCCGCGTCCCGCATGCCGGCAGCGAAGCCGGGGTCGATCGCCGCGGCCGGCCTCAGTTCGCGGGCGTCGCCACGGGCGACGCAGAAGAAGGCCACCGCCCGGGCGCCGGTGGCGGCCGCACGGGCCAGTTCCTGCAGGTGGCGGCGCCCCCGGCTGCTGGGGGCATCGGGGAAGCAGGCGATGCCGTCCTCCACCATGGTGACGTTCTTCACCTCCACGTAGCAGGGCTTCTTGCCGGCAGCGGTCAGCACCAGGTCGATGCGCGTGCGCTTTCCCAGGGCCACCTCGCCGCGCAGCCCATCGTAGCCGGCCAGCGGGGCGACCTTGCCAGCCAGGATCGCCTCGCGCACGATCGCGTTCGCCCTGAGCGTGTTCACCGCCACCAGCACTCCCGGCTTCGCCTCCACCAGCTCCAGCGAGTAAGGATATTTCCTTTTCGGGTTGGCGGTATCCAGCAGCCATACCGGCGAGCCGGGGGCAGAGCATCCCCGCATGGAGCCGGTATTGGCGGTATGGGCCGTCACCACGGCACCGTTCTCGAGCCTGACGTCCACCAGGAAGCGCAGGCGGCGGCGCAACAGGACGCCCGGCAGCAGTTGTGAGGGAGAGAGCATGGCGGTTATTATACAATTCCAGCACTTGGCCGCTGCCTCGCTGCGGCCCCGGGAGGGAGGAATCGTGGCACGACTACCGTCTGACGGCACCCTGTCGTCTTTCCTGACGAGCGGCGGCGGCATCCTGCTGATCGTCTACGTGATCCTCTCCATCCTGTTCTCGGTGGCCATGAGCCTGGTGGGAATCGCCTTCAGCATCTACGCCGCCAGCCTGGCGGAGAAACATTCGACCGACACCGTACTGGAGAACAATATCGATGAGGACAGCCGCGACGGCGAAGGCGGCACCGCGTCGACCGGCGCGAGCCCGCCCGCGCCGGCCAGGCTCGTCCCCGCCGATATCAGCTTCCACGGCAGCGGCGGTGGCACCACCCAGGAGTTCGTGCTCTCCCGGGGCGAGGCGCGCTTCACCGTCACCGCGGCGCCGGGGGCCGGCACCGGCGCCTTCTTCCTGGAAGACGATTTCGGCCAGCAGTGGGAGCTCTACCGGGGCCCGGGCACCAGCGGCCCCCGCCAGCTCACCATCGAGGTGCCCCGTGACGGCCCGTACCACGTGGTCGTGGACTTCGACGGTGACTGGGAAGTCACCGTGGTGCAGTCACCGGCGACCTAGTCCCGGGCGGAAACCACGAAGGTGCCGGCTGCCTTGTCCCCCAGCCGCTGGCGGCCGGAGGAGTCGGCCCACACCAGGATCGCTCCCAGCAGGTAAGGGATGCAATACGGCAGCGAATCGACGAAGCGGAGCAGGTTCCTGACGAGCGCCTTCGGCAGGCCGGCCTTCTCTCCCGTCTCCGTCACCACCCTGATCCCCAGGGCCAGCTTGCCCAGTGTCGCCCCCACCAGCCCTTCCATGATCACGAAGTAGGCCAGGAAGGCAATGAAGAAGAGGAGCGCGTCCAGGCCGCAGAGCCCGTAGAACTTCTCCACCGTATTGACGGTGATATTCACCCCCATGTAGGAAGCGGAGTGGCAGCCGCCAAGCGTTGGCCCCTTGACCAGGGTTATCAAGATAAATACCAGGAAGAAGAGAATGTTATCCAAGAGCAGCGCCAGGAACCTGATGCCGACACTCTTTCGCTCCATTTTCGCCTCCCCGCTACGTTCCTATCATTCCCTGTCCATTTCCACGCCGGCGGTGCGTTTCCTGCCGGGCGGGGAACGGCCGTGACCGGGCGGGATCAGGCGCCCTCGCCGTGGCGAACGGGGCAGGTATCGCGGCTCTCGGCGCGCGCCTCCTCGGTCAACTTGCGGATGTTGGTGGGAAGGGGATTCTCCCGCATCAGGCCGGCCATGTAGACCACGTTGTGCGCCAGGAAGCGCGCCGTCTTGTTGGTATACATGTGCTGCCCGCCGCCGGCCTCGATGTAGCTGGGCCCGGGCCCGGCGTCGCCCACCCAGTAGCAGTCGCAGTTGGGCGGCACCACGCAGCCCAGGTGCGAAAGGTTGAAGAGCGTGGTCGCCGCGGCGGCGTGGGCGCCGTCCTCGTTGCCGGTGACGATCACTCCCGCCACCTTGCCGTAGAGGGGATACTGCCCGGTTTTCGGGTCACCGTCGGCGTAGGAACCGTCGAGCCGCTCCATCACCAGCTGTGCCAGCGAGGAGCGCACCCCGAACCAGATGGGAGTGGCCACCACGATGATGTCCGCCGCCCTGATCTTTTCGTACACCAGCGGCCACTGGTCGCCTCCGCCCTCGTCGGAGGAGACGCCGAAGGCGATATCGTAATCGACGACCCTGAGCACCTCGGTCTCCACCCCCAGCCCTTCCATGATCGCCGCCACCTTGTCGATGAGGGCGCGGGTGTTGGAGACGCGCGGCGACTTCTTGAGCGTGCAGTTGAGAAAAAGTGCTTTCATCTTCCCCGTCTCTCCTTGTCTCGCTGGCGTGGCAGGGTTGCCGGCGCCCGGCCGGCCCTGCTGCTGCTTTACCCGCCGGCGGGCGAGTGAAAACGGCGGCGGGGCGGCGGCGGGGCGTATATAATTCGTCAATATGGAAGCAGGGCCGGGAAAAACCACCGTACTCTGGGACGAGTCGTACCTTTGGGGGCTGATCGCTCACCGCACCTTCACCGGCCTGCGCGTGGATTTCCGGCTGGTGAGCGCCGCCGACGTCCGCGCCGGCGCCCTGGACGGCTGCCACGTGCTCTTCGTTCCCGGGGGCTGGGCCGGCGACAAGATGCGCGCCCTGGGAGCAGAGGGGGCGGCGGCCATCCGGGACTTCGTCCACGGGGGTGGCAGTTACCTGGGCTTCTGCGGCGGCGCCGGCCTGGCGCTGGCGCACGCGGACGGCCTGGGCCTGGCACCCGTCTCGCGACTTTCCTCGCGGCAGCGGCTGCCCAGCTTCAGCGGCAACATCGAGCTGCTGCACGCGGAACCGGCGCATCCCCTGTGGCAGGGCATCGGGGACGGCACTCCCTTCCATGCCTGGTGGCCCGGCCAGTTCGCCATCGACGGCAACGAGCAGGGAATCACGGTTCTCGCCACCTACGGCCGTCCCGGTTTCGACGCCTTCGTCACCGATCTGCCTGTGAGCGAGGGCATGCAGTGGGACGCCTGGGAGGAGCGTTACGGCATCGACCTCGATCCGGGTCGTATCGCCGGCGAGCCGGCGGTGATCGAGACCAGCCACGGGCGGGGCAAGGTGATCCTTTCCTACATCCACTTCGAGACCCCCGGGGACAAGGCTGGATACCGGGTGCTCTTGAACATCCTGCGCTACCTCGCCGGCGGCCGCGAGGTAGCGGGAGGGCCCGTCTTTCGCCGGCACGCCGCCGCCCGCAGCCGCCGCAGCGACGTGGAGCCGGACGCCGAGGCGGTGGCGGCGGCGGCGGACATGGCCGCGACCGCCCGTTCCTTCTACCGCTTCGGCCACGAGCACCTGCTCTGGTACCGCCGCCGTGACTGGCTGCTGCAATGGCGGCGGGGGGTGCGCGGCACCGAGTATTCCACCCTGGAGGCGATGCTGAAGGAGATCGCAGAAGTGGGAGAGCTGGCCGGCGGCTACGATCCCGAATCGAACCGGGCGCTCAAGTCCCTGGTCGCGGAGGTGGAATCATTCTACGCCGATGCCCGCCGGCTGCTGATGCGCGAGCGGCTGGCGATGACCCGCGGTCCCCTGAGCCCGCTCCGCTGCGAGGATCAGGACATCCAGGAGCTGCGGCGGGAGCTTTTCTCTACTGACCGGCGCTGCGGCGGCAGGTACCGGCGCCTGCTGGAGGTGCTGGACCCGGTGCTGCTGAAGGTGCTCAGGCGGCTCTCGGGAACGGATTCCTGAGCGATCCCCGGCCGGGAGCTGGCGGGCGCGGCCGGTTCACGGCCCGGCGAATACCGGTACAAAGCAGCCGGACACCCCCAAGGGGGCGCCCGGCACGATTACCATTCCATTTTCGCAGCCATGCCCCGCCGCCCCCCGGCGCATCGCCGTGGGGCCGCCGCGGTGCTGCCGGCCGCGTCTCAGGCCCAGGAAGCGGTCTTGTGCTGCTCCACCAGGTCCACGAAACCCGGGTAGTCGATCTCCTTGACCCCGTCGACCACCCTGTCGGCGATGCCGCGGGCCGCCAGGTCCTCCTTGAGCACGTAGACCTCGTGGTCGCTCATGATCTCCTTGATCTTATCCTCGTACGCCGTCCCCGCCATGGCGGCGTAGACGCCGTCCTCGAAGAGCAGGATCGGCGAACCCTTGTGCGCGTAGCGCACCGCGCTTTCCAGGCCGGTGGATTCGAAAGGCGACTTGTTCACCAGGTGTAACATGTTCCTCCTTTGCTAAACGTCGACGCGCGGCCGCCGGCCGGCATCAAAACATGAAGAAGTTCTTCTGTTCCTCCATCAGCTTCTCCACCTCGTCCGCCTCGATCACCTTCGGCTTGATGACGAGATCGTCGACGCTGAGGCCCCGGGACTCCAGGGACTCCCTGTCGATGTAGAGCTTCTCGATGTCGTAGGCTTCGAGGGCGCGGAAGGTGGGCGAGAAGTTCTTGATGCCCGTGGCTTCCGTGTCCATGTCGCTCTTGATGGCGTAAACGCCGTCGTCGATGAACAGGATGCTGATGTCCTGGTCGTACGCGCCCATGATCAGCACGTTCTCCAGGCCCTCGAACGAATAGATCGAACCGTAAGGGGCCTTGCGGAAAACGATCATCAACTTTTCTGCTTTTTCCTCTTCACCCATCGTCTGGTCACCCCTTTCTAGGCCCCGAACTGGACTACCCGGTCGGCCTCGATGGCCACCTCGGTGAGCATGCCCAGTCCGCCGATCTTGAAGCCGGGGCCGATGACATCGTCGTTGATTCCCCGGCGCTTGGCGGCGGCGACACACACCACGTAGTCCAGGTCATATTTTTCCTGCAGCTCGGACCAGCGCCGCTGGATGTGGCGGTCGTCCTGCTGTGGCTCCATCAGCTTGGTGGAGTTGATTACCCCGTCCTGGTAAAAGAAGACCCGCAGCACCTCGTGACCCTTCTCCAGCGCCGCCTTGGTGAAATGATAGGCGCTGTCGGAGGATTCGTGCTGGTACGGGCCCTCGAGGATCAAGATACCGAACTTCACACCCCTCACTCCTTTCATGCTCTGATCTTTCGCCCTGGCTCCACCCGGGTCGAACACTCGCTTGGCACGCGTCCGTTTTGGGCAATGCGGGGGGCTTGGAAACCGGGGCTATCCTATATTCGGTCCCCGGGATTGTCAAACATGGCCAGGCGGTAAAAGAGGGCGGCCGCG
>JAJRWQ010000096.1 GCA_024276735.1 Actinomycetes bacterium | reverse complement strand
TTCTTCCCCGGCGTCCGGGGTGGCCTCGACGCCGACGTCCTCGCTGCCGGCCGCCTCCGTCACCTCGTCCTCCGGGGCCGGCGCTTCCACGTCACCGGCGGCCGGGGGCTGATCGGGAAAGACCTCGTCGCTCAGGCCCAGGTTCTCGGCCTCGGAGAAGTCGGGCTCCTCGTCTGCCGCCGCCTCTGCGGGTGCAACTGCCTCTTCCTCGCCTGCTTCCGCTTCCTCTTCCGCCGGCTCCTGCAGGCGCTTGATGCTCAGCGAGAGGCGCCGGCGCTCGGAATCGATCTCGATTATCTTCACGTCGATCTCGTCACCAACGGCGACGATCTCCTCCGGCTTCTCCACGTGGTGGTTGGCCATCTCGGAGATGTGTACCAGGCCCTCGACGCCGTCCTTGATCTGCACGAAGGCGCCGAAGCTCACCAGCTTGGTCACCTTGCCCTCGATGATGTCGCCCACGTGGCAGGTCTCCACCAGGCTCTTCCAGGGATCTTCCTGCGTCTGCTTGAGGCCCAGGGACACGCGCTGGCGCTCGCGGTCGATGTCCAGCACCTTCACCTTCACCTTGTCACCCACCGAGAGCACCTCGGAGGGATGGTTGACGTGGCCCCAGGAGAGCTCTGATATGTGGATGAGGCCGTCGATGCCGTCGAGATCGACGAAGGCGCCGAACTCGACGATGTTGGAGATGGTGCCGGTGATGATGTCGCCCTTGTTGAGGCTGTTGAGGATCTTCTGGCGGATCTCCTTGCGCTCTTCCTCCAGCACCGCCCGCCGCGAGAGCACCACGTTGTTGCGGCTGCGGTTGAGCTCGATCACCTTGCAGGTGAGCTCGCGGCCCAGGAACTCCTCCAGGTTCTGGATGCGGCGGATGTCCACCAGCGATGCCGGCAGGAAGCCGCGTACTCCCAGGTCGAGGATCAGCCCGCCCTTGACCACCTCGATGACGGTGCCATCGATGGTCTCGCCCTTTTGCTCGACCTCCTGGATGCGCTGCCAGGCCTGCTCGAACTTGGCCCGCTTCTTGGAAAGGATCAGGCGCCCCTCGGCGTCCTCCTTCTGCATCACCAGGGCGTCGATCTTGTCGCCGATGCTCACCTCTTCATCGGTACTCACCGACTTGCGGATGGAGAGCTCGTTGGCCGGGATAACGCCCTCGGACTTGTAGCCGATGTCGACGAGGATCTCGTCCTTGTCCACGCGGACTACTTCGCCGCTGACGATATCACCTTCCTCGAAGATGTTGATCGTGATGTCGTAGTTGGGTTCCTCTTTCCCGTCTACGAGCTTAAGCAGGCCGTTGCTCCCTTCCACCAGGTTGATTTCTTCTTCTTGGTTAGAGTTTTGCATTTAGCTGTTCTCAGTCCTCCCTTTACAAAAATAGGCGCAAAGCGCGGAGCGCCCTGCTGGCCAGGATCAATTATACATAATGGCGGGAACAGATGACAGCAGGCCGCCGCCGCGGTCGGCGAAAGCAAGGCCGCGAGGGTTCACTTCGCCTGGAGCCAGGTCTCGCCGGCGCGCACCTCGGCCTCGAGGGGCGGGTCCAGCGAATGGGCACCCTCCATTCTCTCCTTGACCAGCTGCTTTACTTCCTCCACCTCGGGCTCCGGCGTCTCCAGCACCAGCTCGTCGTGTACCTGCAGCACCAGCTTGGCCTCAAGTCCACTACTTGATACTTGGCGGTGAATGTCGATCATTGCCACCTTGATGATGTCGGCGGCGCTGCCCTGGATGACGGTGTTGATCGCCAACCGCTCACCCAGCCGCCGCACGTTGTCATCGGCGGAGCGCAGTTCCGGCACGGGGCGGCGGCGGCCGAGGATGGTGGTAACGTAGCCGTCGGCGGCCGCCCTTTCCACCACCTCGCGGCGGAAGGCAGCCACGCGGGGGTAGCGGGCGAGGTAACCCTCGATGTAGCCGGCGGCCTCCTGCCGGGAGATGCCCAGCTGCTCCGCGAGGCCGTAGGGACTGATGCCGTAGATGATGCCGAAGTTGACCGCCTTGGCGCGGCCCCGCTCGGCATCGGTCACCGCCTCGGGAGAGACGCCGAAGACCTCTGCCGCCGTGGCGCGGTGAATGTCGCCGCCGGCGGTGAAGACCTCCTTCAGGCGCGGCTCGTCGGCCAAGTGCGCCAGGATGCGCAGCTCCACCTGCGAGTAGTCCGCCGCTACCAGCAAGCAGCCGTCGGCGGCCACGAAGCAGTCCCTGATCTCCTCGCCCAGCGGCGTGCGCACGGGGATGTTCTGCAGGTTGGGATCGCTGGACGACAGGCGGCCGGTGGCGGTGACCGTCTGGTTGAAAGTGGTGTGCACCCGCCAGGTTTCGGGGTCGGCCAGCTGCGGCAGGGCGCGGATGTAGGTGTTGTTGAGCTTGGCCAGTTCCCGGTAATTCTCCACCAGCGGCACTATCGGGTGCCGGTCCCGCAGGGAGGCCAGCACCGAGGCGTCGGTGGAATATCCCGTCTTGGTTTTCTTCACCGGTGGCAGCCCCAGCCGCTCGAAGAGCACCTTCGAGAGCTGCTGCGGCGAATCGATGTTGAATTCCTCCCCCGCCAGTTCGCGGATCTCGTCGGCCAGCTGGTCCAGGCGGTCCGAAACCTTGGAGGCCAGCTCACCCAGGCGGGGCAGGTCGATCATCACCCCGGCCCTTTCCATGTCGGCGAGTACCCGCACCAGGGGCATCTCCACCTCGTGGAAGAGCCGCGACAGGCCGTCGGCCTTCAGCCGCTCCTGCTGTTTTGGCGCCAGCCGGTACACCTGCGCCGCCGCCTGCGCCGTGGCGGCCGCCTCCGACGCCGCCGCCTCCACTTCCACGCGGATCCCCGCCGCGGACGCCAGGCGGGACAGCTCGTACGAGCGCGCCTGGGGCTTGAGCAGGTAGGCGGCGATCATCGTGTCGTGGCCGCTCTCCACCGGCAGGCCCGGCAATAGCGACACCAGGGCCTTGCCGTCGTGGCTGGCGATCGCCACGCCGCTGCTCTCCGGCAGGGAGAGCCGTGCCGCCTCCTCCCTGGAAACCGGCGCTACCAGTACCGCGTCGCCACCGTCGTAGAGCGCGAGATGCAGGCCCGACCCGGTTTCGGCGGCGCCGAGGGCCGCTGTTTCGGCGGCGGCAAGCCGTTCCACCAGGGTGGCGGGGTCCACCTCCGCCAGGGCGAGAGAGAGCGCCGGCGGCTGCTCCAGCACTTCCATTTCCTCCAGCCTCCTGACCAGGGAGTCGAACTCGAAACGCTCGAGCAGGCGCCGCAGCCGCCCCGGGTCGGGTACGACGCCGCCCAGGGTGTCGGCGTCGATCTGCAGCGGCACCTCGTCGTACATGGTGGCCAGCTCCTTGGAGAACAGCGCCTGCTCGCCGTATTCCTCCAGCAGCTTTCTCGGCTTGCCCTTGAGCTCGTCCCGGTGCTCCAGCAGCTCCTCCAAGCTGGCATGGTCCGCCAGCAGCGCCGCCGCCGTCTTGTCACCGATGCCGGGAACACCGGGAATGTTGTCGGAGCTGTCTCCCTTGAGGCCGATGAAGTCGGGAACCTTCGCCGGGGGGACGCCGTACTTTTTCTCCACCGCCTCGCTGTCGTAGATCTTGACGTCGGAAATGCCCCTGGTATTGGCCATCACGAACACCCCGTCACCCACCAGCTGCAGGGCGTCGCGGTCGGCGGTGACCACCACCGCCTTCCTGCCCTCTGCCCGCGCCTCCCGCACCAGGGTGGCGAGAATGTCGTCCGCCTCGTATCCCTCCTTCTTCAGGGTGCGGCAGCCAAAGGCCTCCACCAGCTCGTCGAAGTGCTCCATCTGCTGCACCAGTGGATCGGGCATCGGCTTGCGGCCGGCCTTGTACTCCTCGTATTCCTCGTGCCGGAAGACGCGCTTGCCGGCGTCCCAGGCCACTACCACTGCCGCCGGGCGGTAGTCCGTCAGGATCTTGATCAGCATGGTGGAAAAGCCGTAGAGGGCGTTGGTGGGAAAACCGTCGCTGGTGGCGATGCTCTCGGGAAGGGCGTAGAAGGCCCGGTAGGCAAGGCTGTTGCCGTCGATGAGAAAGACCGCTCCCTCGAGGTTCGGCGCGGACATCGCCGTCACTCTGCGGTGGGCTCCCGGCCCATGAGCTCGGCGACCGCCAGCAGCACGTCCTTGCCCTCGTAGACCACCTCGCAGACCTGCTCGGTGATGGGCATCTCCAGGTCCGATTGTGCCGCCAGCTCGTACACGGACCGGGCGCTGGTGAGCCCCTCGGCCACCATCCCCATCTCCTTTTCTGCCTCGGCAGCGCTCTTGCCGCGGGCGATCAGCTCGCCGGCGCGGCGGTTGCGGCTGTGACGGCTGGTGCAGGTGGCGATGAGGTCGCCCATGCCCGCCAGCCCGGAGAAGGTGCGCGGCTCGGCGCCCATCTTCTCCCCCAGGCGTGACATCTCCACCAGGCCGCGTGTCATCAGGCTGGCCTTGGTGTTGTCCCCGAATCCCAGGCCGTCGCTCATGCCGGCGGCGAGGGCGATCACGTTCTTGGTGGCGCCGCACAGCTCCACGCCCACCAGGTCGCCGTTGACGTAGGCGCGGAAGCTGGGGGAGGAAATGATCCGCTGCAGCCGCTCCGCCAGCCCGGCGTCGGCGGCAGCGATGGTGGTGGCGGAGGGGATGTCACAGGCCACTTCCTCGGCGTGGTTGGGCCCGGAGAGCACCGCTATCCGCCGCGAGGACGGCGCCGGCAGGATCGCCCCCAGCACTTGGGACATGCGCGCCAGCGTCTCCGGCTCCAGGCCCTTGGTGAGGCTGAGAACGGCGGCGGTGTCGTTGATCTCCCCCGCCAGGCTTTCCATTACCTCCCGAAAGGCGCGGCTGGGAACCGCCACCACCACCAGGTCGGCGAGCGGCAGCTTGTTCTCCTCGAAGGAGGAAGCGATCAGCTCCACCGGCAGCTCCAGGTTCTCCAGGTAGTCGGGATTGCGATGGCTGCGGTTGATCTCTTCCGCCTGGTAGGGACGGCGGCAGACGAGCTCGGTCACCACCCCGGCGTTCACCAGCAGCCGGGCAAAGGCGGTCCCCCAGCTGCCGCCGCCGATCACCGCGGCGCGGATGGAGTCGGAACCGGCGAGCGGCCCTGTACTCACGGTTCGGGATCCTCCCAGTTGAAATCGGGCACGGCGGCGGGCTCCTCCGCGCCGGCGGGCGCCGGCGGCTCTTCATTGCCCCCGGCAGCGGGCTGGCGGCGCGGGGAAAGATCCACCCGGGGCTCCTCGCCGGCGGCTATCCGCCGCAGGTTGGAACGGTGCGCGTAGAAGACCACCGCCGCCCCGGCGATGGTGAAAAAAACGTATTCCGGCGGTTGACCCGTGGCCAGCGTGGCCGCGGCCAGGCCGGCGGCGGCGCTGAGCGAGGCCACCGAGACCCGGCGGTCGATTAAGAGCACCACCCAGAAGATGGCCAGGGCAAGCAGGAACAGCAGCGGCATCATGGCCAGTACCGCGCCGCCGCCGGTGGCGACACCCTTGCCGCCGTGGCCGCGCAGGAATATGGACCAGTTGTGGCCGGCGATCGCCGCCGCCGCCGCCAGCACCACGGTAAGGTCACCCCAAGCGGGATTCAGCAGGTAGGCGGCGAAGAAGACCGGCAGAAATCCCTTTCCCAGGTCACCGATGAATACCAGCACCCCCGCCTTGCGGCCCAGCACCCGGAAGACATTGGTGGTGCCGATGTTGCCGCTGCCGCGGGTGCGCACGTCCACGCCGTAGAGACCCTTGCCGATTACCAGCGCAAACGGTACCGAGCCCAGTAGATATGCCGTGACGATGATAACGATGTCGAGAGTCATTTCTGCGCTTCCTACCTCCTCTCGTCCGCCGGGGCAGCCCCTCGCGCCGGCATGCCTTCACTCCTGCTTACTGCTTCTTCCCCTTGAACTGTATCACCAGGGGGCAGCCATGGTAACCGAAGCGCTCGCGCAGCTCGTTTTCCAGGTATGCCGCGTAAGGCCGGGTTATCAGCCGCTTGTCGTTTACCCGCACCACCAGCCGCGGCGGCGCCGTGCCAGGCTGGCTAATATAATACATCTTCAGCCGCTTTCCTCTCACCGAGGGGGGCGGGTGCCGGGCCGCGACCTCCTGCAGGAAGCGGTTGAGCTCGCGCGTGGAAATGTGGGACACGTACAGGCCGTACAGGTGCCTGACCAGCGGCAGGATGTCTCCCACCCCCCTGCCGGTCACCGCCGACGTCGCCAGGAATGGCGGCTTCAGGGTGGTCTTGCGGCCCAGCCGCCAGCGCAGGTCTTCGAGGTCCAGGGATGCCAGGTCCCACTTGTTCAGCAGCAGGCCGCAGGCACAGCGGCGTTTCATGGCCTCGGCGACGATGGTCAGGTCGTACTCGGTCAGCCCCACGGTGGTATCCACCACTACCAGCGCCACGTTGGCCTTGTTCATCGCGTCCAGCGCCCGGGTGCGGCTGTAGTATTCCACGTCCTCCTCCACCTTGCCCGGGCGTCGCAGGCCCGCCGTGTCGACGAATCGCACCGCCTCTCCGTCCACCTCGACCAGGGTGTCGATGCTGTCGCGGGTGGTTCCCGGCTGCGCCGAGACGATCACCCGCTCCTCGCCGAGGATGCGGTTGAACAGGGACGACTTGCCGGCGTTGGGACGCCCCACCAGCGCCACGCGCATCTCCTCGCGGCGTACGGCGTCCGCCAGCACGAAGCGGTCCTCCAGGCGGTCGACTATCCGGTCCAGCAGGTCGCCGCTGCCGCTGCCGTGAAGCGCGCTCACCGGCACCGGGTCCCCCAGCCCCAGGGCATGGAACTCGGAGGTGACGATGTCGGCCGCCCCGAAGTCGTCCACCTTGTTCACCACCAGGATCACCGGCCGGCCGCTGCGGCGCACGATCCGCGCCAAGTCCTCGTCACCGGGGCCGAAGCCGGTGGTGCCGTCCACCACCAGCAGGATCAGCGCCGCCTCGGCGATGGCCGCCTCCACCTGGGCCCGCACCTGCTTCGCCATCGCCCGGCGATCGCTGGCATCGACCCCGCCGGTGTCCACCAGGGTGAAGAAGCGGCCGCACCACTCCACCTGCACTTCCTTGCGGTCGCGGGTGACGCCCGCCTCCTCGTGCACCACTGCTTCGCGCTTGCCGGCGAGGCGGTTGAGCAGGGTGGACTTGCCCACGTTGGGGTAGCCGACGATGACGACTTTGACGGCGGTGTTCATGCAGAGATTCTATCAGCCCCGGTGCCTGCCGGTGACCTCCCTTCCCGGGCGGGCAGGCCCGGGGCGGCCGCCGGCTTCAATCAAGCCTCAACGGCAGCACCGGGCAGGACAGGGCTTCGCTGATTTCCGCCGGGGTCACCCCGTCGATGAAACGAGGGGTGTCACCGGCGCCCAGGCAGGATCTCGGCACCAGCAACAGGTCGCCGTCCCCGAGCCCGGCGCGGCGGGCGGTGTCGAGAACCTCCTTTCCCCCCAAGAGGCCGGTGACGGTGACGTGACGGCCGAAGACGCGGTTTTCCACCACCAGTGCCCGGTACCGCGGGGGCCGGGCGCGGCCGCGGTCCAAGCGCCGGCAGGCGCTGGCCACCGTGTCCGCCGCCAGCACCCCGGAAAGCAGGAAGACGCGGCGGCCGTGCCTGGCGGCGGGTGGCAGTTGCGCTTCCAGCCCGCTGGTGGCAGCGGTAAAGGCGGCGGTGATGCCGATGCCGTTCTCGAACTGGGGAAAATCGTCGTAGGCAGCGGGCTCCGGCAACTGCTCGCCGGCGAGCAGGTAGAACTCGTCGGCGGCATAGACGAAGCCCGGAGCCCCGGCGCGCCGGCGCTCGGCCTGGAACCGTCCGACCACTTTCAACACCTCTTCGGCATCGGCTCCGGTCACCCGGCGCAGGTGAACGCCACCGCCTGCCGCGCCCGCCGCCGCGTCACTCAGGGCCACCGGTACCACGCCCACGCTGGCCACCGCGGGATAGGCCGACTCCAGCTCCTCGATGGTGCGTTCCAGCACGGCGCCGTCGTTCACGCCCGGGCAGAGCACGACCTGGGCGTGAACCTCGATGCCCGCCTCGCCCAGCCGCGCCAGGCGCGAGAGCCCGCGGGCCGCCGCCCTTTCGCTCACACCCATCAGCGCCGCCCGCACCGCCGCGTCGGTGGCGTGCACCGAGACGTAGAGCGGCGACAGCCGCTGTGCGGCGATGCGGTCGAGATCGCCGCCGGCCAGGTTGTTGAGCGTTATGAAGTTGCCGTGGAGAAAGGAGAGGCGAAAATCGTCGTCCTTGAGGTAGAGAGAGGACCTGAGGCCCGCCGGCAATTGTTCCACGAAGCAAAAGCAGCAGCGGCAGGCGCAGGTCCTGGTGCCGTCGAAGAGGGGGGTGACGAACTCGATTCCCGGGTCCTCACCCTCGCTCTCGAGGGCGAGGTGCAGGCGCCGCCCGTCGCGCATCACCGTTAGCCGGCACCGGCCGGGCTCCAGGTGGAAGCGGTAGTCGATCACGTCGGCCACCCGCCGGTCGTCGACCGCGAGCAGCAGGTCGCCGGGGCGGATACCCGCTTCTGCGGCGGCGCTGCCGGGAGCCACCGCGGCCACTCTCCCCCCCGTCTCCACCCGGGGCCGGGTGTCGTGGCCGCCTGCGTGCGAGCCCGTTCCCCGCGGCGCTTTCCTGCTGCTTCCGGTCATGGCTGAATCCTACCTCATTCACGCGGGAGTGCTGCAAGTGCAGGCGATGAGCCGCGCTGGACCGACGGGAGCCGGCCGGCGGCGCCAGCCATCGTCACGGCATCGTGTACGGGCCGGGGTAGGCGTAGTCGATACCGCAGGGATCACTGGCGACCATGTATAGGGTGGATTTGAAAAGCGAGATTCCCGGCGGCACCAGGAACTGCAGCGTGAACTGCCCGCAGCCGCCGGCGGCCAGGTCACCGGCGGGGAACGGCGTCGGCGTTGCCAGGAGGACGCCGCCCGTCTCCACGCTGCCCACCAGCTCGGCACCGCCGGCATCGTAAGCGCCGTCGTTGCAGATAGTGAAGGTCACCGACAACATTCCCGCCAGGTAGTCTTGGTAGGAAGCCCAGAACGACTGCGGCGAGCCCAGGCGCAGCTGGGGCTGCGCGCAGGCAACCGTGAAGGAGCCGTTCACGGCGGCGACGTTGCCGGCATTGTCGGCCACCGAGCCGCCGATGGCATGCGTGCCGGCAGCCAGACCGTAGACGGCGCAGGCCGCCGAGGCGGCGGTGACCTCGCAGCCGGAGAGGGGAGCACCGTCGAGCGTCAGGGTCACCGAGGCGGGGTCGATGCCGCTGCCCGGATCTTCGTAATAGACGCGCACCGTCGCCGAGGTGGAATAAACGGTCCCCGCAGGCTCCACGGCGGTCACCAGCGGTGGCTCGGTGTCGCGCGGGGCACCCAGGTTGAGCTTGCCGGCGCCGTAAAGATCGTCCTTGCCGGGAGCCCCCAGGTCCACGGCGGCCGCCTCGAGATAAGACTGCAGTGCCGCCGGGTCGGAGCCGGGGCTGGTGGAGAGCACCAGTGCCGCTGCGCCGGCGGCGTGGGGAGCTGCCGCCGAGGTGCCCCAGAAGCCGCCGCTGCCATACGAGGCCGTGGTGACGCGGTCGGGAGCGACCACGTCCGGCTTGATGCGCCCGTCGGCGGTGGGGCCCCGGGAGCTGAAGCTCTCGAGCGTGCCCGTT
>JAJRWQ010000095.1 GCA_024276735.1 Actinomycetes bacterium | reverse complement strand
GATGGCGACCTAGGCCGGTGACGACGTTCCCGGGAGCCAAGCCATGCACATGCTGATACTGCAAGCCGATGCCACCCAGGAGGCCGAGAGCTTCTTCGATACCCCCTGGTGGAGCTTTACCACCCTGATGACCAAGGCGGTCCTGGTGGCGCTGTGGCTGGCGCTGGTCTACTGGACCTACAAGGATGCCAAGCGGCGGATCGACGACCCGCTGATGATCGGCATCGCCGTGGCCACCTCGTTCATCTTTCCCTACCTGGGCACCCTCTTCTACACCATCCTGCGCCCGCCGGAATACCTGGAGGACGTGGAGGAGCGAGAGCTGGAGATCCAGGCCCGCCGCCGGGAGATAGGCGGCGTTTCCCGTTGTCCTTCCTGCTCGGCGCTGGTGCGTGAAGACTACCTGGTCTGTCCCAACTGCCGGCGGCGGCTGAAGGTTTCCTGCGGCAGTTGCGGCAGGCCGCTGGACCCCGCGTGGCAGGTTTGCCCCTATTGTGCCCGCGACGTGAAGGCGGCGTCCGCCGCCCAGGAGGAAGAGATCTTTCCCTGATTCCGCGGCGGCGTACCGGCTTGCCCCGCTGCGGGACAGGCGGGCATGATGCAGTTGAACCGTCACGGCGCCGTTCTCGGCGTCTTTTCACGCGGAGCGTCCAGTGCTGGCACGGGAGCGCCGCCGGCGCCCACGCGGCGGGATTGGTGCGACAGGCACGTCAACCTGGCGGAACCGGGAGTGGGGTTCGGGGCGGCCGCGCCCCGTGTCATGGCAAGCTTGGACATGGAGGAGTAAAAGTGGAGAGGACATTCGTTCTGGTCAAACCCGGCGCGGTGGCCCGGGGGCTGGTGGGCGAAGTGGTGGCCCGCTTCGAGCGGCGCGGCTTTCGCATTCGCGCCATGAAGATGCTGGTGGTGGACCGCGGGCTGGCGGAGGCACATTACGCCGAGCACCGGGAAAAGGAGTTCTTCGGCGAGCTGGTGAGCTCGATCACCTCCGGGCCGGTGGTGGCGATGGTGCTGGAGGGGCCGGAGGCGATCTCCGTGGTCCGCAAGATGATGGGCAGCACCAACCCCCTGGCCGCGGAGCCCGGCACCATCCGGGGCGACTTCGGCTTGGAGATCGTGGCCAACATCGTTCACGGTTCCGACGGGCCCGAGAGCGCCGCCCGCGAGATAGCCCTCTACTTCGACGAAAGCGAGATCGTCTGAGGGTGCCGGCAGCGTGTATCTCGCCTCCAAATCTCCCCAGAGGAAGGCGCTGCTGACGGCGCTGGGCATCGACTTCGAGGTGCTCTCGCCGGACTACCGCGAGGACGATCCGCCGGCGCTCACTCCCGTGGAGCTGGTGGAGCGGCACAGTCGTGGCAAGGCCTGCTCGGTGTTGCCCCGCGTAGCACCGCCGTCGCCGGCACGGCCGCTGCTGGGCGCCGACACGGTGGTGGTGGCCGGCGGCCGCGTGCTGGGGAAGCCGGCGACCGCCGGCGAGGCCCGCCAGTACCTGCAACTGCTCTCCGGCGGCATGCACCAGGTCTTCAGCGGCATCACCCTGGTATGGCCCGGGGAGGCAGGCGGCACGGCGGGGGAGGAGGCCGGCCCGCCGTTCGGGGAGCAGCTGGATCCCGGCCAGGCCGGCGGCCGCGAGGGCCTGCGGATCTGGACCGCCAGCGCCGCCACCGGCGTTCGCTTCTCGCAGCTGGCGGTCCCGGAGATCGAGGCTTACCTAGCCACGGAAGAGTGGCGGGGCCGGGCCGGGGGTTATGCCATCCAGGGGCGGGCCTCGGCCTTCGTGGAGGAGATCCAGGGCGACTACACCAACGTGGTGGGCCTGCCGGTGCCGCTGTTGGTTTCGGCGCTGCGCCGGCTGGGCGTCTGGCCCCGTTGCCTGCTGGGCTGAGCCGGCGCGCCGCGCCCGCGCTAACCCTTGACCATAGCTCGAGTGTTATGACTTGAACCTTGGGCCCGGCTGCAGGGTGTGAACCGCGGGAGGCGCTCCCCGGGACGGCGCCGGCCACGGCCATGCAGGCCGCGCCCCGGCCGGCGCTGGCCGTTTTTTGCCGGAAATCGCGGGTTTCCCTGTATTTGCGGGCGCTGCGGCATCACGGCGGCGTAAAAAAACCAGTTATCTTCCCGGCCGTCTTTTTTGTTATCATAAATAGCTGCTTCTTTCGATTTGTCAGGGCTTAAGCTGGAAAGGAGACTTCCATCAGGTTTCTCAGTTACTTCGCTGGCTTCGGCGGCCGCGACATGGCGGTGGACCTGGGCACGGCGAATACCCTGGTCTACGTGCGCGGCCGCGGCATCGTGCTCAGCGAGCCCTCGGTGGTAGCCATCGACCAGCGCACCAACGAAGTGCACGCGGTGGGCGCCGAGGCCAAGCGGATGCTGGGGCGCACCCCCGGTTCCATCAGCGCCATCCGGCCGCTGAAGGACGGTGTCATCGCCGACTTCGACGTCACCGAGCAGATGCTCAGGCACTTCATCCAGAAGGTGCACCAGAACCGCTGGGCGCACCCGCGGGTGGTGGTTTGCGTTCCCTCCGGGGTCACCGGGGTGGAGAAGCGGGCGGTGGAGGAAGCGACGCTCTCCGCCGGCGCGCGGCTCTGCTACCTGATCGAGGAGCCGATGGCCGCCGCCATCGGCGCCGGGCTGCCGGTGAGCGAGCCCACGGGGAACATGATCGTCGACATCGGCGGCGGCACCAGCGAGGTGGCCGTGATCTCCCTGGGAGGCATCGTCACCTCGCAGTCGATCCGCGTCGGCGGCGACGAGATGGACGAGGCGATCATCGCCCACGTGAAGAAAGAGTACAAGCTGATGATCGGCAGCCAGACCGCCGAGGAGCTGAAGCTGGAGGTGGGCTCCGCCTACCCCCTGGCCGAGGAAGTGGAAGCGGAGATCCGCGGCCGCGACCTGGTCACCGGCCTGCCCAAGACGGTGGTGATGTCCTCGGAGGAGATCCGCGAGGCGCTGGCGGAGCCGGTCTCGGCGATCATCGACGCCCTGCGTACCACCCTCGACAAGACACCACCGGAGCTCGCCAGCGACATCATGGACCGGGGCGTGATGCTGGCCGGCGGCGGCTCGCTCTTGCAGGGGCTGCCGGAGCGGCTGCGCGAGGAGACGGGCATGCCCATCCACATGGCCGAGTCACCGCTCACCTGCGTGGCGGTGGGCTCCGGGCGGTCGCTCGAGGAATTCGAGGCGCTGCACAAGAGCTCGCAACACACCAAGTCCAAGCGCCGCTTCTAGACAAGAACGACCAGGTCCTACCGTGGTCCGCAAGACTGTAATAAAACGGCAGGCGGTACTGGTGCTGCTGATCCTCGTTTCCGTGGCGATGCTTACCTGGTACTTCCGCGAGCCCGACGACGGGCTGCTGCATGCTTCCCAGCGCGGCGGCCTCAGGTTGATCTCACCCCTGGAATCGGGCATTTCGGTGATCATCACGCCCTTCCGGGATGCCTACGGGTGGATGGCGAGCCTGGTCAACGCCAGGGGAGAGAACGAGGAACTCCACCGCGAGGTGGAACAGCTGCGGGGCCAGCTGGTGGCGCTGCGGGAGGCCGACGCCGAGAACAGGCGCCTGCGCAGCATGCTGGGCATCCTGGACCAGCCTTTCTATCCCGACGACTACGGCCACGTGGCGGCGCGGGTGGTGGGCCGCTCCGCCTCCGCCTGGAACGCCACCATCACCATCAATCGCGGCAGCGACGACGGTATTGCCATGGGGCAGACCGTGGTCAACGGCGAGGGGCTGGTGGGACAGGTATCGGCGGTGGCCGGCAACTCGGCGCAGGTGCTGCTGATCGTGGACAACACCAGCCGCGTGGAGGCCAAGGTGCAATCATCGCAGGCCCAGGGAACGGTGATCGGCAGCGTCAACGGCATGCTGGAGATGGATTTCGTGGAGAAGGAAGCAAAGGTGGAGGAAAACGACGTGGTGGTGACCTCCGGCACCGGCAGGCTCTTCGTCAAGGGAGTGCCCATCGGTGTCGTCAGCGGCGTCTCCGACCAGGAGGTCGATTACTTCAAGCGCATCGCCGTCACCCCCTTCGTCGATTTCGACCGGCTGGAAGAGGTGCTGGTACTGATACCGCCGGCGGGGGCCGACCAGGTGCCGCTGGTGGAGGAGGGGAGATGACCGTGGGCTCCGCCAGGGTAGACAAGCGGCTGCCGGTGCTGGAAGAGCAGAACGTCGCCCGTGCCCCGCTGATCCGGGAGGGGCCGTCTTTCTACGCCCGGCTCTTCCTGCTGCTGGTGCTGGCGGCGGTGGTGCAGGCCACCCTGGCGCCCTACATCACCGTGCTGGGGGCCAAGCCGGACGTCACCCTGATCGTGGTGGTGGCGGTGGCGATGCTCTGTGGGCCCATGTGGGGCGCCGTCTTCGGCTTCGCCGCCGGGCTGCTGCTGGACGTGGCCCTGGTGCAGATCCTGGGTGTCAGCTCCTTTCTCTACACGCTGGGCGGTTACTTCAGCGGCCGCTACACGGAGGGCATCGACCCCGAGTATTCCTGGCTGCCGCTGGTGGCGGCGGTCTTCGTGGTCACCCTGGTGGTGCAGGGGCTAGACGTGCTGGTGATGTTCCTGCTGGGAGTCGAGGCCACGGCCTCATTCATCTTTTTCCGGGTGGTATTGCCCACGGCGGTGCTCAACGCCTTGCTGACCATGCCGGTGTTCGTGGTCTGCCGCTGGCTGATCGGGGGTGAGCAGCGTGCCTTTTCTCTCGGGAAGTAGGCGCCGCCGCCGGCCTCACCGCAAGCCGCCGTCGCTGGCGTTCCGCGCCGGCGTCCTCGGTGGCGTGGCGGTGATGATGTTCGCGGTGCTGATCTTTCGCCTCTGGTTCCTGCAGGTGATCGCCGCCGACGACTACGTGGCCATGGCCCAGAACAACTGCATCCGCGAGATCCGCGAGGAAGCGCCCCGGGGCATCATCTACGACCGCAACATGAAGCCGCTGGTGGAGAACCGCGCCGGCCTGGCGGTCACCGTCTTCCCGCCGGCGCTGGCCGACCCGGACCGCGAGATCGAGGAGCTGGGAAAGGCCATCGACGTGCCGCCCCAGAAGATACGCGAGCAGCTGGAACGGCACGCCGAGGACACCTACCGCTCGGTGGTGGTGAATAACGACCTCACGCCGGAACAGAAGAGTTACCTGATCGAGCGCATGCCCCTCTACTTCCCCGGCGTGGACATCAAGAAGTACCCGCTGCGGGATTATCCCCAGGGAAGCACCGCGGCCCACGTCCTGGGCCACGTGGGCGAGATCAGCGAGGAGGAGCTGCGTGATCCCCGTTACTCCGATTACAGCCTCGGCGACGAGATCGGCAAGGACGGCGTCGAGTACCAGTTCGACCGCTACCTGCGCGGCACCGACGGCAGCCGCGAGGTGGAGGTCGATGCCGCCGGGCGTCCCAAGCGCGAGCTCAGGAGCATAGACGCCCAGCCGGGGAACAACGTGGTGCTCACCATCGACAGCGAGGTGCAGAAGGCCACCGAGGAGGCGCTCGCCGCCGGCATCGACCTCGCCCACGGCAAGGGCTACTACGCCGCCAACGGCGGCGCCGCGGTGGTGATGAATCCCAAGGACGGCGAGATCTACGCCATGGCCAGCTACCCCTCGTTCGACCCGGCCCAGTGGGTGGGGGGAATGAGCCCGGAGTACTACCAGGAGCTGAATGCCCCCTGGGCCAACGACCCGCTGCTCAACCGCGTCATCGCCGGCCAGTACCCGCCGGCATCTACCTTCAAGCCGGTCACCGCCATCGCCGGCATGCAGGAAAACGTGGTGACGCCGCTGACGGACTTCACCTGCACCGGCGTCTGGGACGTGCTCTCCCAGCCGTTCAAGTGCTGGAGCTCCCACGGGGACGTGGACATGGAGAAGGCGATCGCCGAGTCCTGTGACATCTACTTCTACAACGTGGGCTACCGCTTCTACAAGGCCGACAGCCTGGGCATCCAGCGCTGGGCGGAGATTTTCGGGCTGGGCGGCGCCACCGGCGTCGACCTCCCCGGCGAGGCCGTGGGGCGGGTGCCCGATCCCGCCTGGAAACAGGCGGTGGGAGAGACCGAGGTGGACCGCATGTGGCTGCCGGGCGACAGCGTCAACCTTTCCATCGGCCAGGGAGACATCCTGGTGACGCCGCTGCAAATGGCGCGGGTCTACGCCGCCATCGCCAACGGCGGCCGCCTGGTGACGCCCCACGTGGGCCTGCGGGTGCAGGACCAGGTCACCGGTGTCACTCTTGCCGACCTGCAGCCGCAGGACACCCGCCAGCTCGACGTCTCCCTGCAGCAGCTGGAGGTGGTGCGCGAAGGCCTGGTGAAGGCCGCGGAGACCGGCGGCACCTCCGGTGACACCTTTGCCGATTTCTCGCCGCGGGTAGCCGGCAAGACGGGCACCGCCCAGGTGGTGGGCAAGACCGACTACGCCTGGTACGTGGCCTTCGCCCCCGCGGACGATCCCCAGGTGGTGGTGGCGGTGCTGATCGAGCAGGGCGGCGGCAGCGCCAGCGTCGCCGCGCCCACGGCACGCCGGATCCTGGAAGCCTTCTTCGCCCATCCGCCGGCGCCGGCGAACGGGGGGTGATCGCCCTGGACCTGCGCCTGCACCTGAGGCACTTCGATTACGCCCTGCTGGCGGCGGTGCTGGCAGTGGTGGTCTACGGCATGGTGCTGATATACAGCGCCACCCACGCCGACCCCCAGCTCCCCGGCCCTTATTACTACGTGAAGATCCAGGCGGCGGCGGCGGTGCTGGGGCTGCTCCTGATAGTGCCCCTGGCTTTCATCGACTACCGCGGCCTCCGCAACTACCGCACGCCCATCTACGTGGGGGTGCTGCTGCTCACCCTCCTCGTGTACATCGTCGGCTCCACCGCCCAGGGGTCGCAGCGCTGGATCGACCTGGGCGTGTTCAACCTGCAGCCGTCGGAGCTCACCAAGGTGGGAATGGTGCTGGTGCTGGCCTCGTACCTCGCCGGCAGGCCCCGGGGGGAGATGGAGGTGCAGACCACGCTGGTGACGCTGGCCTACACTTCCCTGCCGCTGCTGCTGATATTCTTCGAGCCCGACTTCGGCAGCGCCCTGGTGCTGCTGGCGCTGGCAGTGGCGATGCTCTTTCTCTACGGCGTGCGCTGGACCCACTTTGCCGCCATGGGGGTGGCCCTGGTGGGAGCGCTGCTGCTGGTGCTCAAGGTGTTGCCGGTGGTGGGGTTGCAGCTGATGAAGCCCTACCAGGTGGACCGGCTGCTGGTGTTCCTGCACCCGGACCACGACCCCACCGGGGCCGGGTACAACCTGATGCAGTCGAAGATCGCCATCGGTTCGGGGATGCTCACCGGCAAGGGGCTCTACCAGGGCACGCAGGCCCAGCTCAACTTCCTGCCCGAGCACCATACCGACTTCGTCTTCTCGGTGCTGGGGGAGGAGCTGGGTTTCATCGGCGCCATGGTGCTGTTCGCGCTCTTCGTGTTCATCGTCTGGCGCGGCATCAGGATCATGCTGATGGCGGACAGCCTCTTCGGCAGCCTGGTGGCGGGCGGGGTGCTCTCCATGTTGCTGTTCCAGTTTTTTGTTAACATAGGCATGACCATCGGCATCATGCCGGTCACCGGTATCACGCTTCCCTTCGTCAGTTACGGTGGAAGCTCGATGGTTGCCAACCTGCTGGGCATCGGCCTGCTGGAGAGCATCCACGTGCGCAGCAGGATGATCGGCGACAGGAGGTACAGGCGTGCCAGGATTACCGCTTAGCCCCAGGAAGCTCTACTCGCTGCTGGGAGAGGTTCGCGAGCAGTCGCATGCGTCGGCCCCCGTGCTGGTGGCCGGCAGCGACGCGGACGCGGTCGAATCCGTGCGGGCGGCGCTGGCGGAAGGCGCCGAGCCGGAGGCGGCGGCACGGCTGTTGGTGACCGAGACGGTGCCCGACGGGGATATTTCCGCGCTGCCCTCTCACCGCCTGGAGACGGCGGCGGCGCTGGTACTGGTGGTGGCACCCGGGGAGCTGGAAGACGACGCCTTCGGCGAGCGCCTGGAGCGGCTGGCGGCGGCCGCGCCCTCCATGGTGCTGGTGCTCACCCGGGCGCCGGGGATGGCGCTGTCGTTTCCGGCGGCGGGCGTCGGCCCTCGGCAGGTGGTGGGCATGGCCCCCGACGGCAGGGTGCCGGCGGACGTTCTCGGCGAGGCGATCGCCGAGGCCGCCGGTGACGAATCGCTGGCGCTGGCGGCATGGCTGCCCGCCATACGCGACGTGGTCTGCGAGCGCCTGATCCGCAACACGGCGCGGCAGAACGGGATCATCGGCCTGCTCTTCTTCGTTCCCGGGGCCGACATGCCGGTGATGACGCTCAACCAGGCCCGCATGCTGCTCAAGCTGGCCGCCGCCCACGGGGAGCCGGTAGGGCTGGAGCGGGCGGTGGAGCTGATCGGTGTCGCCGGCAGCGGGCTGGGGCTGAGGGCGCTGGCGCGGCAGCTGCTCTGCGTGGTTCCCGGCCCCGGCTGGCTGCTCAAGGGCGGCGTCGGCTACGGCGGCACCATGGCCATGGGCCGCGCGGTAAAGACGTATTTTTCCGGCGACGCCCGCGTGACTCCCTCGCGGCTGGCGGCGCTGGTGGAGAAGGCAAAGCGATTACGCGGCCGGGCCCGGCAGGTTGCGCCCGGAACGAGATGAACGAGAGATCTTGTCCCAGGGAATCCAGACAGCAATCGACGCCCTCCTGGAGAGGGTGGAGAAACCCGCCCGCTACATCGGCGGCGAAGTCGGCAGCGTCGTCAAGGAAGATTACTCGCTGCGGGTGGCGCTGAGCTACCCGGACGTCTACGAGATCGGCACCGCCAACCAGGCGGTCCAGATACTCTACAGCCTTGTCAACGAAACCACCGACGCCTGGGCCCAGCGGGTCTACTGTCCCTGGACCGACATGGCGGCGCTGATGCGCGAGGAGTCGGTGCCGCTCTTCCTGCTGGAGAGCTGGCAGCCGGTGCGGGAAGTCGACCTCTGGGGCATCACCCTCCAGTACGAGCTCACCTACAGCAACGTGCTGGAGATGCTGGACCTGGCGGGGATCCCCCTGCACCGCGAGGACCGCGGCGAGGACGATCCCCTGGTGTTCGCCGGCGGGCCCTGTGCCAGCAATCCGCATCCCATGTCCGCCTTCTTCGATTTCATGATCATCGGCGACGGCGAGGCGGTGCTGCCCGCGGTGGTGCGCGCCTGCGAGGAGGAGCGCGGCCGGGGGCGGCAACGGCTGCTGGAGCGCCTGGCGTCGATCGCGGGCGTCTACGTGCCGGGGATCACCGGGACCGTGCAGCGGGCGGTAGCGCCGGCAGTGGAGCGCCGCTACCTGCCGCTGCGGCCGGTGGTGCCGACCATGGCGGCGGTGCACGACCGGGCGACGCTGGAGATCATGCGCGGCTGCACCCGCGGCTGCCGTTTCTGCCTCGCCGGCAACTGGTACCGGCCGGTGCGGGAGCAGTCCCCGGAGGAAGTGGTGGCCGCCGTGGAGGAGCTGGTGGCCAACACCGGCTACGACGAGGTTTCGCTCAGCTCGCTCTCCACCACCGATTACAGCGGCATTCGCGAGGTGATCCGCCGCCTGGCCCAGTCGCATCCCGGGCTCACGGTCTCGCTGCCGTCGCTGCGGGTCGACCCGGACTCCATCCGCATGCTGGAGCTGATCTCGCAGCGCCGGGGCTCCATCACCATCGCCCCCGAGGCCGGCACCCAGCGCCTGCGGGACGTGATCAACAAGCAGGTGAGCGACCGGGAGATCGAGGCCTCCCTGGAGGCCGCCTTCGAGCTGGGTTGCACCACCGTCAAGCTCTACTTCATGATCGGTTTGCCCACGGAGACCATGGAGGACGTGGAAGGCATCGTCGACGTCGCCGTGCGCGCCCGCCGCATCGGCAGGCAGCGGGCGGCGAACCGGGGCAGGGTGCGGATCAACGTCAGCGTGGCCTCCTTCGTGCCCAAGGCGCACACGCCCTTCCAGTGGGACGGCATGGAGCCGCGCGCCGGCATCGAGGAGAAGCAGGCCTTCCTGCGGGAGAAGATGCCGCGCAAGCAGATCAAGCTCAGCTTCCACGACGTGGATGCCAGCCTGGTGGAGGGCGCCATCACCCGGGGCGGTGACGAGACGGCGCGGGCGATCGAGGCCGCCTGGCGGGCGGGCGCCCGCTTCGATGCCTGGACGGAGCAGTTCGACTTCGCCGCCTGGGAGAAGGGCTTCGCCGTCATCGGCACCACCGTGGAGGAGGCCGCCGGCCGCAGCTTCGAGACTTCGGCGCCGCTTCCCTGGGACGATATCGATTCCCGCCTGGACCGGGAGTTCCTGCTGGCGGAGAGGGAGAAGGCGCTGCGGGGCGAGGCCACCGTGGACTGCCGCGGGGGCGACTGCAGCCTGTGCGGCGTCTGCGAGGGAGAGATCGAGATGGTGCTGGGAGGGCAATGAAGTTCAATTACCGCATGCATTTTTCCAAGAAGGGCCGCGCCCGCTTCGTCTCCCACCTGGACACCCTGAGCTGCCTGGTGCGGGCGGTGCGGCGGGCCGGCTTCCGGCTGGCCTACACGGAGGGCATGCGCCCCAAGCCGATACTCAGCCTGGCGATGCCGCTGGGGGTGGGCGTGGAAGGCGAGGACGAGATCTGCGATTTCGCCCTGGCGCAGCGGGCGCCGCTCAACGAGCTGGCTTCCCGGCTGGGCGCCGAGCTCCCCGAGGGCATGACCCTCAAGTCGGTGGGCCCCACCTGGGATCACTCCAAGTCGGCGGCCCGCGTGGAAGCGGTCAACTACCGCATCAGTTTCCGGGAGCCGCTGCCGGGGCTCGCCGAGGCCTGTGACCGTTTTGGCGAGGCCCCGGAGTTCAAGGTGTTGCGCCGCCGTCCCAAGGGCGACAAGGAGATCGACGTCAAGCAGTACGTGCGGTCGGTGCGGCCACTGGCGGACGGTGCCGGCATCGAGTTCACCATGAAGGTCACCGGCGAGGGGACTGCCAGGCCGGAGGAGATCGTGGAGTCGCTGGCGGCGCTGGGCGCCGGATCGCCGGCGGTGCAGCGGGTGGTGCGCATCGCCATCATCCTGCGTGACGACCGGCCGCCGCGGCCGCCGCGCCGCCGGCCGCTGCGGGGACGCCGGGCGGGAATGGGCCGGCGCCGCTGAAACGGGGCGCCTGAAAATATCAACAATGTTGCGCCGTGTATCAAGGCGGTTTGGTTACGGCGCCCCGGGAAATATATAATACCGGCAAGAACGAGGTTTTCCTGGTTTTGTTTTTAGGGCCGGGCCCCGGCGGGTGGACCGCGGGGACGGCCGGAATTTTTTGCAGAAAGGGCAGTCGTTTATAGCCATGGCGAGTGCCGCCAAGCAGATACTTGTCAGCGCCGAGCCCAACGAGTTGAAGGTCGCCGTCCTGGAAAAGGGGCGGCTCTGCGAGATCTACGTCGAGCGCAAGGGGGCACGCCCCCTGGCCGGCAACATCTACAAGGGCGTGGTGGAGAACGTGCTTCCGGGCATGGAAGCAGCCTTCGTGGATATCGGCCTGGAGAAGAACGGCTTCCTCTACGTCGAGGAAGTCATGGTCCACGAGGACCCCGACAAGCGCCCCCAGAAGATCACCCAGATGCTGCGCTCGGGCCAGGAGATCCTGGTGCAGATCGTCAAGGACCCCATGGGCACCAAGGGCGCCCGCCTCACCACCCAGATCTCCATCCCCGGCCGCTTCCTGGTCTACGTCCCCGACGGTGACGGCATCGGCGTCTCCCGGCGCCTGCCCGACGAGGAGCGGCAGCACCTGCGCCAGCTCTGCAAGGAGCTAAAGGTCAAGGGGGCGGGCCTGATCGTGCGCACCGCCGCCGAGGGCGTGACCAAGAAGGAGCTGATGGGGGACCTGCGCTTCCTGGAGAAGATGTGGCAGATCATCCAGAAGCGCGAGAAGAGCATGAAGGCGCCGGCGCTGCTCTACTCGGAGATGGAGGTCTCGCTGAAGGTGATCCGGGACCTCTTCGACGACAGCTACCAGCGGGTGCTGGTGGACAACCAGCGCGAGTACGCCCGCATCCGTTCCTTCCTGAAGAAGACCTCGCCGGAGCTCCTGGACCGCATCGAGCTCTACCAGGGCAACGAGCCGCTGATGGATACCTACGGCGTCGACCGCGAGATCAGGAAGGCGCTGGAAAAGCGGGTGGATTTGCCCAGCGGCGGCTACCTGGTGATCGAGCATACCGAGGCGATGACCATCATCGACGTCAACACCGGCCGCTACGTGGGCAAGTCGCGCCTGGAGGACACCATCCTCAAGACCAACATCGAGGCCTGCAAGGAGGTGGTGCGCCAGCTGCGGCTGCGGGACATCGGCGGTATCATCATCATCGACTTCATCGACATGGCGCGGCCGCGCAACCGCCGCGAGGTGCTCGACACCCTGGGGCGCGAGCTGGAGAGCGACCGCACCAAGACCTACATCGTGGAGCTATCGCCCCTGGGCCTGGTGGAGATGACGCGGCAGAACGTCACCGAGGGGCTCAGGGGGATCCTCACCAAGACCTGCCCCACCTGCAACGGCGAGGGCGTGATCATCTCCGAGGAGACGATGGCCATCGACATCGAGCAGCGGCTGCGGCGCCTGGCGGCCGAGTCCTCCAGCGAGGCGTTCCTGGTGGAGGTGCACCCCAAGGTGGCGGCGATGCTCATCGGGCAGGGCGGCGCCAAGCTCAAGGAGCTGGAGCAGGAGACGGGCAAGTATTTCAGCTTCGAGGGGCTGGACACCATTCCCATCGACACCTTCGAGGTCACCGCCGAGGGCAGCCGCGAGGCGATCCAGCGGGCGTCGCTGCCGGTGGCCGAGGGTGACGAGGTGCGGCTGCGCATCGAGGAGCGGCACACCTACAACCCCGCGGACGCCATCGCCAAGATCGATGGTTACGTGATCAGCATCGCCGGCGCCGGCAAGCTGGTGGGGGAGGATCACCGGGTGCACATCGACAGCGTCACCCGCACCTGTGCCTACGCCAGCGTGGTGGACGGCGAGGAAAAGGAGCAGGGCGGCAAGGAAGAAGAGAAAGGAAACGGCGACTAGGGCGGCCGCCCGTTCCCGTCCGCGCGGGGATCCCGCGCCTCCCGGCCCGCGGGCCCCGGCACCCGCTCCCGCCGCGGCGGTTGGTACCGGGCGCCGCTATTTTGCTATAATCCGTGGGGTTCAGCGGGTGCCGTCACGGCTCCCGGCCTGGCAAGAGAATTCAAGAGGCGGAGAAGAGACATGTACGCCGTAATAGACCTGGGTGGCAAACAATACAGGGTGGAGAAGGGTGACGAGCTGGTGGTCGACCGCCTCGACCAGCAGGAGGGCGACACGCTCACCCTGGCACCGCTGCTGATCGGCGGCGAGAAGCGCGCCGTCACCGCCGGCGAGCTCAAGGGCGCCAAGGTGAAGGCGAAGGTGGGCGAGCACTTCCTCGGCGAGAAGGTGCTGGTCTTTAAGTACAAGCCCAAGCGGGGTTACCGGCGCCGCCGGGGACACCGCAGCCGCCTCTCGCGCATCACCATCGAGGCGATAACCGCCGGCAGCGCCAAGGCCGTCGCCTCCGCGGGCGGCAAGAAGAAAGCGGCGTCCGCGAAGGCCAAGGCCAAGGAAACCGGCAAGGAAAAGAAAGCGGCCGCCACCGGCAAGGCGAAGGCCGAGCCCGCCAAGGCTTCTTCCGGCAAGGGCGAGGCCAAGGAGGCAAAGGCCGCATCCAGCAAGAAGAAGACCGGCAAGGCTGCCGCCGAGGGCGGCTCGGCGAAGCCGGGCAAGGAAAAGAAGGCGAAAGAGGCGGAGAAGTAAATGGCTCACAAGAAAGGTTCGGGTACAAGTCGTAACGGGCGTGACTCGCGGGCGCAGCGCCTGGGTTGCAAGAGCTTCGGCGGCCAGGTGGTGCCGGCGGGCTCCATCATCGTGCGCCAGCGCGGCACCAGGTTCCGTCCGGGCCCGGGGGCCGGCATCGGCGGCGACGATACCATCTTTGCCAAGGTTACCGGCCGCGTGGTCTTCTCCCGCGGCGCCAGGCGGACGGTGAGCGTGGTGCCGGTGGAAGAGGGGAGCTGACACACCGGCGCATTGCGGGTACGTGCGCGAGCGAGATTCCCGGGGCCGCCTGATGGCGGCCTTTTTTTCACCGCCGGCGCGCCGGGTGCCGGCGGCGTCCGGTGAACGGGGGCGCGGGCGAGGGGCGGGATGTCCATGTTCTATGATCGTGCCAGCATCGAGGTTAAGGCCGGGCGCGGCGGCAACGGCTGCGTCAGCTTCCGCCGCGAGAAGTACGTGCCCCGGGGCGGGCCCGACGGCGGCGACGGCGGCCGCGGCGGCGACGTGGTGATCCGTGCCAGCGGGCGCCGGCGCGACCTGGGCTGGTTCCGCCGCCGCCGGCATTTCCGCGCCGGCGACGGCAGGCCGGGCGAGGGCTCGCGCCGCCACGGCCGGCGCGGCGACGACGCGGTGATCGAGGTGCCCTGCGGCACCCAGGTCTTCGACGACCAGGGCACGCTGCTCGCCGACCTGGTGCGGGAGGGCCAGCGCCTGGTGGTGGCGCGCGGCGGTTCCGGCGGCCGCGGCAACGCCCACTTTGCCTCCGCCACCCGGCGGGCCCCCCGCTTCGCGGAGTTGGGCCTCGCCGGCGAGGAGCGCCGGCTGGAGCTCAAGCTGAAGCTGCTGGCGGACGTGGGGCTGATGGGCTTTCCCAACGCCGGCAAGTCCTCGCTGCTCAGGCGGCTGTCGCGGGCGAAGCCCAAGGTCGCCGATTACCCTTTCACCACCACGGCGCCGATGCTGGGGACCGTGGAAGCCGGGGACGGGGAGCGCCAGTTCACCGTCGCCGACGTCCCCGGCCTGCTGGAGGGCGCCGCCAGGGGAGTGGGGCTGGGGGACGAATTCCTGGCCCACCTCGAGCGCACGGCGCTCTTGTTGCACGTCATCGACGTCACCGGCTATTACGGCCGCGAGCCCCTGGAGAACTTCGTCGCCATCAACGCGGAGCTGAAGGAGCACGGTTCCGGGCTGGCGGCGAAGGCCCAACTGGTGGTCATCAACAAGATCGACATCGCCGCCCGCGGGCGGCTGGAGGCGGTGGAGTCGGCGCTGGCGGCGGAGATCGCCGCCCGCTGCCGCGACGGAGACCCTGCCTTTGCCTGGTTGCTCGCCGAGGCGGACGGGGAGGCGGACGCGGTGGACGGCAGGCGGGCGCTGGTCAGCGTCTCCGCGGCCACGGGCGCCGGCCTGGACGGCCTCGGGCGCCGCATGGCATCGCTGTTGGAACGATTGCCGGCCGGCCCGCCGGCGGCGGAGGAAGTGGCGGTGCCGGAAGGGCGGACGCTCTACCGGCCGGCGGAGGAACAGGGCTGGCGGGTGGAGCGGCTGGGCAGGGACGAGTTCCGCGTCTCCGGCGGGGTGGTGGAGCGGCTGGTGGCCCAGACGGACTTCGAGAACGACGAGGCGGTCGCCTACCTGCAGGAGCGGCTGGAGCGCCTGGGGGTGAGCGAGGAGCTGCGGCAGGCGGGGGCGCGCCCCGGCGACGGGGTGACCATCGGCGAGATGGAGTTCGAGTTCTGGTAGGAGCGCGCCGGCGGCGGGACGGGAGAATGTTTGTTAATGTTACCTTGGCATGGCGGCCGTCGACGGCCGCTGGTGGCTTGGTTGCGGCCCCGTCGCTGCTTTCCCGGGACGGTGGCGGAAAGGCCGGAGGGAGGACGATGACCACGGATGCAGCAGGCAACGCCGGCGCCTTTGCCGACAGGCTGGCGCGGGCGGTGCTGGAGAAGCAGAGCCAGGTTTGCGTGGGGTTGGACCCGCGCCTGGAGCTGATGCCGGCGGCGCTCGTGGAAGCCCGCGCAGGCCGGTCCACCTCGTCGCCGCCGTCAGCCCCGGGCAGGCCGGAAGGGCAGGCCCACGACCGTCACCCTGTGGCGGAGCTGTTCGTCGAGTTCGGCGAACGCATCATCGAGGCGGTGGCTCCTTACGCCGTCGCCGTGAAGCTGCAACTGGCCTGCTTCGAGCGTTACGGGGCGGAAGGGATCGCCGCCTGCCAGGAGCTCAGCCGCTACGCGGCGCAGGCGGGCCTCATTGTCATCGCCGACGCCAAGCGGGGCGACATCGACGTCTCCGCCCAGGGTTACGCCGCCGCCTTCCTGGGATCGGCCGCCGGCCGGGCCGGCAAGCAGGAGGGCATGGGCGCCGACGCCGTGACCGTGAACCCCTTCTATGGCAGCGACGGCATGAAGCCCTTTCTCGACGCCTGCCGCCGCTACGGCAAGGGGATCTTCGTGCTGGTGCGCACCTCCAACCCCGGAGCCGCCGAGATCCAGGATCTGGAGCTGGCCGCCGGCAAGAGGGAGGGAGGCGATGGTCCGCGCCTGCTCTGGGAACGTCTGGCCGAGCTGGTGGCGGCATGGGGCGAGGGCCTGGTGGGGGAGGAGGGCTACAGCAGCGTGGGCGCGGTGGTGGGCGCCACCGACCCCGGCGCCGTGGCCCGTGCGCGCCGGCTGCTGCCGCGCGCCTTCCTGCTGCTTCCCGGCTACGGGGCCCAGGGGGCCGGCGCCGCCGACGTGGCGGCGGCGTTCGACCAGCGCGGCCTGGGAGCGCTGGTGACTGCTTCTCGTAGTATAATTTACGCTGGCGCCGGAGGGGATTTCGCCGGCGCCGCCCGCGAGGCCGCGCGGCGCATGCGCGAGGAACTGTGGCGCGCCGCCGCCGGCGAGTGACCATCGGGACAGGAACGGAGGCAGGATGCAGGGTGGCCTGGAGAGGTCGGTGCTGCGCTTTCTCGCCGTGGCGGCGCTCATCGCCGCCGCCGCGGTAGGTTTCTACATCGTTGCCATCTCGGGGGTGATCGGTTCCGGCTCCGGCGGGGAGGCGGCCCGGACCACGGCGACCACCGCCACCACCACCACCGCGGCGGCGCCCGCGGAAGAGCCGGCCGCCGGGGAGACCACCGCCACCACCGGGCAAAACACCTATACCATCAAGCCCGGCGACAGCTTCGCTTCCATCGCCGCCGAGCACAATACCAGCATCGCCAAGATTATCGAGCTCAACCCCAATGTAAATCCCCAGAATCTCAAGCCGGGAACCGAGATCAAGGTACCCTGAGCCACCGTGCCGGCCAACCTGCCTGGCCGGGCACGGGAACCCGCGGGACAATCACGATGTTGAAACAGGGATACAGGCTACTGGCCGCGCTGTTGCCGGCGTTGCTCCTGTGGCTGGTGCCGGCAGCCGCTGCCGCCGCCCCGGAGCCGCCGCCGGTGACGGCGCGCTCCGTCTTCATGGTCAACGCCGACGACGGCCGGGTGCTGTACGCCAAGGACCCGGACGTGGGCCTGCCCATGGCCAGCACCACCAAGATGATGACGGCGCTCATCGTGCTGGAAAACTGCCCCGACCTGGACGCGGTGGTGACCGTGAGCCGCAACGCCGCCCAGGTGGGTGAATCCTCGATATGGCTTAGCGAGGGGGAGCAGATGACGGTGAGGCAGTTGCTGGAAGGGCTGCTGATCCAGAGCGGCAACGACGCCGCCGTGGCCCTGGCGGAGTACGAGGCGGGCAGCGAGGAAGTGTTCGTGCAGCAGATGAACCAGAAGGCGGAGGACCTGGGCCTGAAGCACACCCACTTCATGAATCCCCACGGCCTCGACACCGACGGCCACTATGCCTCCGCCCGCGACCTGGCCACCATCGGCGCCGAGCTGATGAAGTATCCCGAGGCCAGGGAGATCGTCGCCCAGCCCCAGGTGAGTATCGCCGTCGGCGGTGACATCGGCACTTACGTGTTCGAAAACCATAATCACCTGCTGGGGGTGCTGCCGGTGGTCAACGGCATCAAGACGGGATACACTGAGAACGCCGGCAACTGCATCGTCGTTTCCGCCTCGCAGAAGGGCGTGAACCTCATCGCTGCTTACCTCGGCGGCACTTCCGCCCACCAGCGGGACCAGGAAGTGTCGGTGCTGCTGCAGTACGGTTTCGACAGCTACCAGCCGCGGCGGCTGGTGGGCAGGGAGGAGCGCCCGGCGGCGGTGCCGATACCGTACAGCAACGGTGACTCGATGGAACTGGCGCCCGAGAGCGAGCTGGTGAAGCAGGTACACGTCGACGCCGACATCGACTACCGGCTGGTGTTGCCGGACGAGCTCCGGCTGCCGGTCCACCAGGGCGACCGGGTGGGGCTGATGGAGATCTACAGCGACGGCGAATTGCTGGGCCGGACGTACCTGCTGGCCACCGGGGACGTTCCGGATCCCGGCTGGCGGGGCAAAATAGACTATTTCCTGGATTCCGTGATGGCCAGGCTGACGTCCCTGGTGTAGAGGACGGAACGGGAAGAGCGGGAGGAACAGCGGATGATTGTAACCGTAGCCCTGAACGCGGCACTGGATCGTACGCTCACTGCACCCAATTTCCAAGTAGGTTTCAGGCACCGCGCCAGCGAGAGCCTGACGCTCCCCGGCGGCAAGGGAGTGAACATCGCCCGGGCGCTGAAGACGCTGGGGCAGCCGGTGATCGCCACCGGGCTGGCGGGCGGCAAGACCGGCATCAGGCTGGTGGAGGATCTCACCGCCGAGGGCATCCTCAACGACTTCGTGCGCATCAAGGACGAGACCCGCACCTCCACCGCCATCATCGATCCCACCAGCAACACCCAGACGGAAGTCAACGAGTACGGGCCGGTGGTCACCGCCCGCGAGCTGCAGGCGTTCATGGAGAAGTTCAGCTACATCGCCAAGGGCGCCGACGTGGTGGTGCTGGCGGGCACGCTGCCGCGCAAGGTCAAGGACTCGCTCTACCGTGACATCATCAAGACCCTTTCCCAGCTGGACGTGGTGACGGTGCTGGACGCGGCGGGCGATCCCCTGCGGCACGCAATCAAGGCCGGCCCCGGGTACGTCTCGCCCAACGTCAACGAGGCGGAGGCGCTGATCGGCCACGAGTTCAGCGGTGACGACGATTTAATCCGCGCCGCCCGCCAGCTGCACAAGCTGGGCGCCGGCAACGGTATCATCACCCATGCCAGCGGCTGCTACGCGTACTTCGACGACGAGGAGAGCAGCGCCTACAAGGTGACCATTCCCCCGCTGGAACCGATCAGCACCGTCGGCTCCGGCGACTGTTTCCTGGCCGGCTTCATCTCGGCCATGCTCTCGGGAAAGGACCGGGCCTACTGCCTGCGCTACGGCGTCGCCTGTGGTGCCGCCAGCACCCAGAAGTACGGCGCCGGTATCTTCGACCCCCACGAGGCGAAGCGCCTCCTCTCGCGCACGCAGGCGGAGGAGATGGAAGTCGACTGAGGCGATGGCGGCGACCGGCCGGTGAAAAAGGGCAATAAAAAAGGAAGCTGACCAGGCTGCCTTTTTTATGAGGATGAAGGGTGTATGCTCAAGCTCACCCACATTATCGGCAGGGGGCGCGGAAACTTTAGCCTTTTCGCGGGCGGGGTTTCCAAACCGGCAACATCGACAATAAATCTAGGTGAAGTCATGATTGTCGCCCGCCCGCCGGCGTCATATACTGGCGCTGTCGGCGGAGGGGCACGGCGAGGGGAAGGGCTTGTCGAAGGCTTTGTTCATTGCTTTCCACCTGGATACCATGGACCCGGTGTCCGTGGCGGTGGAAAGGCGGGCGGCGGCCCTCGCCGGGCTGGGGCTGGAGATACACCGCGCCGCCGGCTACATTCCCCGTCCCGGCAAGCGCGACCGGGTGATCCCCGCGCTCAACCACCTCGACCCCGAGATCGAGACGTTCACCGGCGTGCTCATGGATGGCGGCAGTGGCCGCGAAGCGCTGGCGGCGGAGCTCGAGCGGCTGGCTGGGGCGACGGCGACGGCGCTGGCCCCGCTCTTCGGGGAGCTCGGGGACGCGGCCTGCTTCTGCGAGGACGTCTTCTCCCGCCCGGCGCACCTGCCGCTGGCCGTGGCCCTGTCGCGGCTGATCGAGGAGACGGCGGTGCCCGCCGTGGCGGTTCACCACTGCACCGGCTGGGACGACCGGCGCTGCCGGCGGTCGCAGCTCGGCGACGTCGTCGCCGGCCTGTTGCCGGTGCCGCCGGTGCCGGTGCGCCACCTGGCCCTGGGCGAGCGCGTGCGCCGTGGCCTGGAGCGGTACGTGGACGGGGCGGTGCTGACCTGGCGCGACTGCCTGGAAGACAGCCTCGACGGCGGGGAGGCGGCGGCCCTGCGGCAGCAGCTGGGCGTGGACGAAAACGACCTGCTACTCTTCGCGCCTGCCGTCGGCGACGGCACCGCGGCGGCGCTGCGGTTTGCCGCCGAGATGGAGGCGGCGTCCGGCAGGCCGGCATGGCTGCTGGCGGCCGGCGGGAACGGCGGGCCGGCAGCGCCGGCGGGGGAGAGGCTGGTTACCCTGCCCGGTTCGGCGACACCGGCCGGTGATTCCCCGGAAAGGGGGCCGGGATACCAGCTCGCCCGTGCCTATGCCGCCTGCGACCTGGTGGTGCACGCGGGCGGCCCCTGCCTCGGAAACCCGGTGCTGGAGGCAGCGGCCGCCGGCAAACCCCTGGCCGCGGCGGCCGGGGCCGTGCCGGAGGAATACCGGGGTCGGGGTTTCCAGTTCCTGCCGCTGGACGGCCGCAAGGCGGCTCGGCTGGTGGCGCACGGGGAGCTGCTCGCGGAGATGACCGAACGGAACCTGGAGGCGGCCCGGCGGCACTTTCCTCCCGACGATTGCCAGCAGCAGGCCCGGGAGCTGCTGGCGGCCGTCACCGCTGCGCCGCGGCGCTGATCAGCTCTTGAGATTGACGGCCGAGGCGAGGCCGATCGCCAGCACCAGGCCGCTGTAGCCGTGGTAGCCGGACAGGTAGAGCGAGACGGCGATGACGATGCAGCCGATGGATATGATCAGGTAGGCGAGACGCGGCAATACCCGGCTCCCGGAGTCGATTTCTTCACCGGTTCATCATCATACAACAACGGCGGCCGCCGCTGCAGGTTTCCTGCCACCGGCCGGAGGCGATAGAATCTTTTCGCCGCCGGACGGCGGCGCCAGGGACGACCGGGAGGGACGAGGCGCCCATGGAAGGTTTGCAGGATCAGGGCGGAAACAGCGGGCAGACCGTGGTGGCGCTCGACGCCATGGGCGGCGACCACGCGCCCGAGGCCGTGGTGGCGGGGGCCGTCGAGGCCGCCGGCCCGGGGCTGAAGGTGCTGCTGGTGGGCCGCGGCGACGACATCGAGCGCTGCCTCGAGGGCACCGGCGCGGAGAAGCGGCGCCACCTGGAGATCGTCCCCGCGTCGCAGGTGATCGGCTTCGACGAGGAACCCACCCGCTCGGTGAGGGAAAAGCCGGACTCCTCCCTGGTGGTGGCCTGCGAGCAGGTGGCCGCCGGCAGGGCGCAGGGAATTGTGAGCGCCGGCAATACCGGCGCCGCCATGGCGGCGGCGCTCTTCCGGCTGCGGCGGCTCAAGGGAGTGAAGCGGCCGGGGCTCTGCGCCGTGATCCCCACCCCTGGTAAGCCCACCGTGTTCATCGACGTGGGCGCCAATGCCGAGGTGCGGCCCGTGCACCTGCTGGAGTTCGCCCAGATGGGATCCGTCTTCTCCCGCGAGGTGCTGGGCGTGGCCGCACCCAGCGTGGGGCTGGTATCCATCGGCGAGGAGTCGGTCAAGGGGAACGAGCTGGTTCTGGAGGCCCACCGGCTGCTCACCGGGTCCGGGACCATCGACTTCTACGGCAACATCGAGGGGCGCGACATGGTGCGCAACGTGGTGGACGTGGTGGTCACCGACGGTTTCACCGGCAACGTCTGCCTGAAGCTGATGGAGAGCACCTCGGCGGTGGTGATCGAGGAGATCAGGCGGGCGGCCAGCGGCAGCTTCCTCGCCAGGCTGGGGGGGCTGCTGCTCAGGCGGCGGCTGCGGCGCTTCAAGGAAAGCATCGACCCCGAGGTCTACAGCGGCGCCTACCTGCTGGGCGTCCGCGGCCTGGTGGTGGTCTGCCACGGAAACTCCAGCAGCCGCGCCATCGCCAACGCCCTGCGGCTGACGGCGCGGGCGGCGGCCCACGACGTGGTGGGCAAGATCGCGGCGCGGATCGCCGGGGAGGCGCCGGCATGACGCCCGTCCGTTCCAGCGGGCCCCGCTTTGAAAAAAGCCGGCAGTCGTGGTAGATTCCTGCCGTTGGAGAAGCAATCCCGCCAAAGGAAACGGAGGCCTGCATGACCAAGGAGGAGATCTTCGACCAGATGAAGGAGATACTGGTCGATCGACTGGGAGTCGACGAGGACCAGGTTACCACCGAGGCTTCGTTCCAGGACGACCTCGACGCCGATTCCCTCGACCTGGCCGAGATCATCATGGAGATGGAAGACAAGTTCGACGTGAAGATCACCGACGAGGAAGCGCAGCAGATAGGCACCGTGGGCGAGGCCGTGGAATTCGTGGCCGCCCGCGCCTGAGAGCCAGGCCTTGGCAACGCTGGACCAACTGGCGGAGCAACTGGAGCCGGAGCTGGCCCGGCGGGTTTTCACCCACTCTTCATGGGCGCCGGAACGGGCGCTTTCTTACGAAAGGCTGGAGTTCCTGGGCGACAGCGTACTGGGGCTCTGCATCAGCACCGACATCTACGAGCGGTATCCCGATTACAACGAGGGGGACCTGGCGAAGGTGCGCGCCTACGTGGTCAGCCGGCATACCTGCGCCCGCGTGGGCCGGGAGCTGGGCCTGGCCGAGAAGCTGGCGGCCTCCGCCGAGAAGGCCGGTGCCGCCAACATCGAATCCCTTTCCACCAATGCCAACGTCATCGCCGCGGTAGTGGAAGCGCTCATCGGCGCCCTCTACCTCCAGTTCGGGTTCGACGCCGTCGTGGGCCCGGTGCTGGAGGCGTTCGCGGAACACATCTCCTATGCCGTCAGCGAGCACATCGATTTCAAGACCGAGCTGCAGGAAGAGGCGGCGCGGCGCGGCCTGGAGGTGAACTACGAGGTGGTGGCGGTGGAAGGTCCGGCCCATGCCCGCCTGTTCACCTCCGAGGTTGACGTGGACGGCGAGGCGCTGGGCCGCGGGCGGGGCCGGTCGAAAAAGGTTTCTCAGCAGGAGGCGGCGAAAGAAGCACTGGAGGCACTGAAGTCTGCAGGAGACGAGGTCTCCTGAAGTCAGCGCCCGCGGTCCCCGGACAGGCGGGCTTTTTCAAAGGCAGCCGCCCGCCGGCACGGCCGGCAGGGCCTGCTGAAGAAAGGAGAGGAATGTTTCTCAAGGCGGTCAGAGCCAGGGGCTTCAAGTCGTTTGCGCGGCCGGTGGAATTCGCCTTCGACCGCGGTATCACCGTGGTGGTGGGCCCCAACGGCAGCGGCAAGAGTAACATCGCCGACGCCGTCGTCTGGGCCATGGGGGAACAGAGCCCCCGGGCAGTGCGCGGCGCCTCGATGCAGGACGTGATCTTCTCCGGCAGCGACAAGCTGCCCCCCGCCGGCATGGCCGAGGTGGAGCTGCTGTTCGACAACAGCGACGGCAGCATTCCCATCGATTTCTCCGAGGTGCTGGTCTCGCGGCGCCTGTACCGCGACGGCGAAGGCAAGTACTTCATCAACCGCTCTGCCTGCCGGCTCATCGACGTGGGCGAGCTGCTTTCGGACGCCGGCCTGGGGCGCGACGGCCATTCCATCGTCAGCCAGGGCAAGGTGGACGCGGTGCTCGAGAGCCGTCCCGAGCAGCGGCGGGCGCATATCGAGGAGGCCGCCGGCTTGGGCAAGTACAAGAAGCGCCGGCACCGCGCCGAGCGCAAGCTGGCGGCGGTGCGCCGCAATCTGGAGCGCCTGGCCGACGTGGAAGAGGAGGTAAAGGCGCACCTGCGCCCCCTGAAGCGCCAGGCCACGGCGGCAGAGCGCTCGGCGCGGTTGGAGAAGAAGATCGCGGCGACGCGGGCGCGGCTGATCAAGGGCCGCATGGAACAGCTCGCGGGGGAACTGGCCCGCGCCGAGGCGGCCTCGCGCGACGCCGGCGAGCGCCGGCGGGAGCTGGAGCGCAAGCTGGCGGCGGCCGCCGCCGAGCGCCGGGCCACCGAGGAGCGACTGACGGCCTCGCTAAAGGTTCACAAGCAGCTGGTATCCCGCTACTACGAGCTGGGCTCGCTGCGGCGGGGCCTGGAACAGAAGCGGGACGACCTGGCCCGGCAGCGCCGAACCCTGGCACGGGCGGCGGAGCGGGCCGGCGAGCGTATCGGCAACCTCCAGGGGCAGATGCAGCGGGCCCGGGAGGAACTGGAGCGGGCGCGCCGCGATCGCCGCGACGGCCGCGTGCGCCTGGAGCAGGTGGAGGCGGAGATCCGCCTCAAGCAGCAGGAGCTCGAGCGGGTGACGGAGGCCCTCGCCCGCCGGCGGCGCGAGGACGAGGAACGGAGCCGGCTTCTCCGGGAGGCGGAAGCGGCCTGCGAGCGCTTCCGCCACCAGCTGGAGTACTTGCGCCGCCGCCGGCAGAAGCTGGCAGAAGACGTCGAAGCCTGCCAGGAACGCATCGACGGCTACCAGTCGGAGCTCCGGGAACTCGGGGAGAAGCTTTCCTCCCGCGAGGCGGCCCAGGAAGAGGCAGAGCGCCGGCTGGCGGCGGCGCGGCAGGCGGCTGCGGACGCCGGGCGCAGGTACGAGGAGATGGAAAGCGAGCGCGAGGCGGTGGCCAAGGAGCTGCGCCAGGTGGAGGAGGAGCTGAAGATCGCCCGGGCGCGGCTGACGTTCATCGGCGACAGCGACCGTGACCGGGCCGGGCTGCCGCCGGCGGCCAAGGAGCTTTCCCGGGACGAGGATCTCAAGGCGCTGGTGGACCTGGTCGAGGTGGAACCGGGCTACGAACGGGCGGTGGCGGCGGTGCTGGGCCGCGCCCTCTTCGCCCTGGCGGTGAAGGACCTCGACGAGGCGAAGTCACTGCTGGAGCGGGTGCGGGAGGCCGGCATGGGCGGCGTGGAATTCATCGTCCCCGGTCGGGGCGACGCTCCCGCGTCGCGCGGCGAGAGTCTGCTGGACCACGTGCGCGTGCCTGGCCACTGGGCGCCTTTCGTCAGCGACCTCCTGGCCTCGGTGGCTGTCGTCGACGACCTGGACGGCATCGACGGCGAAGGAGTTTGGGTGACCCGCGACGGCGTCGTCTACCACGGTGAACGGCGCCTCTTGAGCTACCACGCCGATCCTCCCGCCTCGGTGGTGCTGCGCCAGCGGCACGAGCGCCGCCGCCTGGAGCGCGAGCGGCAGGCCGCCGAGGAGAGGCGGGACCGGCTGGCGGCACGGGTGGAGGACCTGGAGCAGCGCTTCCGGCAGGCCCGGGAGCAGCACCGGCAGGCCGAGCGGTCCCTGGCCGAGGCGGCGGAGGCCGCCCGGGCCGCGGGCGAAGGCATGGAGGCGCTGGAGCGCCGCTGCCGGGTGCTCGAGCAGGAGCTGGAGCTGGAGACGGAGCGCCGCGATCATTTCCGCGGCGAGGCGGAGAAGGTGGGCGGCGAATTCGGGGAAGTGGAGAAGCGGCTGGAGGAGGCGGAGCGCTCGCTCGCCGATATCCAGCCCCGGCAGGAAGAGGACGGCGACGGGGACCTGGAAGCGCAGCGGGATCAGCTGGAACAGGAGCTCACCGAGCTCAGGATCACCGCCGCCCGCGTGCGCGAGCGCGAGCAGCTGGCCGCGGGAACGGTGGAGCGCATGGAGCCCCAGCTGGAGCGCCTGGCCGGGGAATCGGCGGCGGCTGCTCGCCAGGTGGAGGCGGGACGCCGCCTGGATCCGCGCCTGCAGGAGCTGTCGGCGGCGCTGGAGCGTCTCACCGGTGCCTTCGAGGAGGTCGCCGGCGCGGTGGCCGGCCGCATGAAGGAAGCGGAGGCGGAGAGCGAGGAGATCTCGGCATCGCTCAAGGAGCTTTCCCAGGCGGAGGCGGACCTGCAGCAGCAGCTGAGCCGCGCCAGCGACGATACCACCGACTGCGAGGTGGGCCTGGCCAAGCTCCGGGACCAGGTGCGGGAGCAGCAGGAGCAGCTGGACGAGCTGCAGGAGCGTTTCCCGGAGGAGATCGAGGCCGCCGAGGCGACGCCCCCGGGGGAGCTGGAAGAGACGGAGGCGTTGCTGGAGCGGCTGGAGCGGCGGCGGGAGAACATCGGGCCGGTGAACCCGCTGGCGGCGCAGGAGTACCAGGAGATGCTGGAGCGGCAGGAATTCCTTGCCGAGCAGCGGCGCGACTTGGAACAGAGCATGAGCGAGCTGCGCGGGCTCATCCGCGAGCTCACCCGCCACATCGAGTCCACCTTCGCCGAGACCTTCGAGGCGGTGCGGAAGAACTTCGCCGAGGTGGTGGCGGCGCTCTTCCCCGGCGGCGAGGGGCGGCTGCGGATCGTCGAGCCCGAGGACGGTGACGACGAGGAAGATCCCGTGGCCGACGAGCCGGCCGGCGAAGAGGGGGAGGAGACGGTGCCGGACTTCGACCGCCGCGGCGTGGAGATCTCGGTTAAGCCGGCGCGCAAGGCGGTGCGCAGCCTTTCGCTGCTCTCCGGCGGCGAGCGTTCGCTGGTGGCGATCGCCTTCCTCTTTGCCATCTTCCTGGCGCGCCCGGCCCCCTTCTACATCCTCGACGAGGTGGAGGCGGCGCTCGACGACGCCAACATCGACCGCCTGCTGAACATGCTCAGGCGCTTCCAGGACCGCACCCAGTTCATCGTCATCACCCACCAGAAGCGCACCATGGAGGTCGCCGACGTGCTCTACGGCGTCAGCATGGGCGCCGACGGCACCTCGAAGGTGCTTTCCCGGCGCATGCAGAAGCCGGACGGGCCGCCCGAGGGAGACGGCAGCGAGGAAGAAGCGGGCGGCAAAGAGGGCGAGGAAGCGGCAGCCCCGGCAGCCCTTGCCGGCTGAGCGCCCGGTGAACCGGCGACGGCAATGACGCGCTCCTGGGAAGAAGTCTTCAAGGGAATCGAGCCCGGCGGGGAGGCAGCCGCGACCCGGGAAGCGGCGCCCGCGGAGAAGAAGGGCTGGTTCAAGCGGCTCAAGGACGGCCTGGCCAAGAGCCGCAAGAACATGCAGCAGCATCTCTCCACGGTGATGTTCGACCGCCTCGACGCCGAACTCTGGGAACAGCTCGAGGAAACCCTGATTTTCGCCGACTGCGGCGTGGAGAGCACCGTGGCGGTGGTGGACCGCCTGGAGGCGGCCGCCGCCAAGGGCACGGTGAGCAACCGCGAGCAGTTCTACGCCGAGCTGGAAGCGGCGCTGGTGGACCTGCTGACCGTGGGAGACGACCGCATCGACGTCTCGCGGCAGCCGTCGGTGCTGATGGTGGTGGGCGTCAACGGCACCGGCAAGACCACCACCATCGGCAAGATCGCCTGGTACCTGCAGCAGCAGGGCAAGAGCGTGATGCTGGCCGCCGCCGACACCTTCCGCGCCGCCGCCATCGAGCAGCTGGCTGAATGGGGCGAGCGCGTGGGATGCCCGGTGATCCGGCAGGAGCGCGGCAGCGACCCGGGGGCGGTGGTGTTCGACGCCCTGGCTGCCGCCCGCTCGCGGGGAACCGACGTGGTGATCATCGACACCGCCGGCCGCCTGCACACCCAGGTGCCACTGATGGAGGAGCTGAAGAAGATCCGGCGGGTGGCGGCGAAGCAGGTGGAGGACGCTCCCCACGAGACGCTGCTGGTGATCGACGCCACCACCGGCCAGAACGGCCTCAGCCAGGCCCGCCTCTTCGGCGAGGCGGTGGGCGTCACCGGCGTGGTGCTCACCAAGCTGGACGGCACCGCCAAGGGCGGCATCGCCGTGGCCATCGCCCACGAGCTGGAGTTGCCCATCAAGCTGGTGGGAGTGGGGGAGAAGATCGAGGACCTGCGCCCCTTCGATGCCGCCGACTTCGCCCGGGCGCTGTTCGAGGACTGACGGCGGCCACTGCCGGATGGTGCCGACGGGCCACGGCCCCGCCGCGGGATCACTCCTTTTGCGATTCCTTTTCCCGTCCCCGGTGCACGGGCCGGCACGTTGCCGCTTGGGCGGCATGTTTTTTTCTTACTGGGGCGCCTACCCGCGGTAGCCGGGCGTGTTGCTGCTGGCGGGGCAGTGGAATCGCAACGACCTTCCCACTGGCAGTGCCGGCCGATGGCCCCGTGGCGCGGCGGCGCCGTTCAGTCCGGGGGAAGCTGCAGCTGTTGACGCAGGCCCTGGTCGGCGATCACGTGCAGGTGTTCCAGGGCGCGGGTGGCGCCGATGTAGAGCAGGGAGCGGGCGGCGCTGCCGGAGAGATCGTCGATGTCGGTGATGATCACCGCCGGTGCCTCCAGTCCCTTGTACGCCTGGATGGTGCAGAAGCCCACGTGCCCGTCGTTCCCGTCGTCCTCCTGCATCAGCTGGCGCAGGGGCCGCAGGCGGTCGCGCCAGGGGGGCTCTTCCATGCCGGCGGCGGCGCAGATCTCGTCCCGCCGCGGCGAGAGCACCACCAGGTCGCGGCCCCGGTATCCCTCTTCCCAGGCGGCGGCCAGCGCCTCCTGCAGCACCGGCTGCTGCTCTTCGGGTCTCTCGTAGAAGGAAAGCCGGGGTTGGGAGAGCGCCGTCCGGCGGATCTCCGCGTAGTCGAGCTCGATGCCGCTCAGGCGCTCGCTGAACTCGACCACGGCGGGGGTATTGCGGCAGTTGACCACCAGCTGGTAGATGGACGCGTTGCCGCCGCGCTCCTCCAGGAACCTCTCCAGGCTCAGCTCGCCGGCATATATCGCCTGGTGGTCGAAGTCGCCGAAGAGGCGCCAGCGTCCGTGCTCGAGCCCGCCGTCGATGCTGAGATCCAGCACGTCCAGGTAGTCGGCGTGGAACACGTCCTGCGCTTCGTCCACCACCAGCTCGTCGAAGGCGCCGCCCTTCCCTTCCAGCAGCTTTTCCACCGCCGCTTCCGGCAGCTCCCGGCTCCAGAAGCCGGGATCGCCGGCGCGGCCGGCGGGATCGATACCGGTGAGCTCGCACATGTAGTTGTGCAGGGTGTCACAGGTGACGGCGGGGGCCAGGCAGGCCAGCTCCTTCGCCAGGTGCAGGCTCAGCAGCCGGTTGTAGCAGAGCAGCAGCACCTTGCGGCCCTCGATGGCGCCGCGCCGCGCCGTCTCTATAGCCAGCACCGTCTTGCCGGTGCCGGCGGCGCCGTCGAAGGCCACGCGGGGGGACTTGCGCATGCGGTCCAGCGCCAGCAGCTGGTCGTCGGTGTAACGCTTGAGCTCGCCTTCCAGCCGCTCGGCGCGGGCCCGGGGCGAGAGCGAGAGCTCGAAGTCCGGCTTCAGGCACCTGATCACCGCCTGGCACTCGTCGTCGTCCGGCGAACGGGAGGCGGGATCGAACCAGCCGGTGGTTTGCGCCAGGTGCTCCCGGGCCCGGTCCAGCATCGCCTCCACCTGTGCCGCGAAGGGACGGCTGCGCAGGGAATTGGCGTCGATGACCTGCCAGCGGCGCCATTCCAGGGATTGCTGGTCGAAGTCGGCAAAGGGGAAGACGACCCCGTACCAGCAGACGATGTCCAGGTGCGGGTAGCGCTGTTTCAGCCGGTCACGGATGCTGTAGGAACACTCGCGCGCCTGGCGGAAGGGCCCGCGGGGATCGCCCTTTTGAACGGAGCCGTAGTACCAGAGGCCATCGTGGAAGCGGATGCGGTCGTGGCCCTTGACCTCCAGGCAGAGCAGCCCCTTCCCGGGAATGAGCACCACGAAGTCCGCCTCTCCTTCCACCTGGCGCACGTGCTCGGCGATGTCCAGGGAATGGAAAACGGTCCAGCCGCCGGTGCCCTCGGCGTCCCGGAAGAGTTCGAAAACCTCGCGCTCGCCGCGGCTGGTGTCCGCGGGGTCGTATATGGGGGGAATCAGCTCCGCCAGGTGGACTCCTTCTTCGGTCGCCCGGACACCTCGGCTTCCGGGCGTCATGCCAGGCGCCGGCAGCGCAATCCCGTTTCCCGGGCCGGCACCGGCGCCCCCGTATTTTATGGCAGCGCCCGCGGCGGGTAAAGGCGGCCAACGCGCTCCCCGGCCGGTTGCCGATGTGTGGTTCGGCTGTTACGGGGTATGAATATCCTGTAACCGTAAATCGGCGGAAAGGACGGGTTATGGCCATATTCGAGTGCTCGGAGTGCGGGGCCACCAAGGAGGGCCGCTGCAAGCCCAGGAAGTGTCCCGAGTGCGGCGCTTCCGGCACCATGGAAAAGCAGCAGTAGGAACCAGGCCGGCGGCAGCAGCTTTTTTTTGTTGCCGCGTTAGTGGACTAAAAATATCCGGTTACCACGAGGCGGGCCCGGCCGGTGCGGCGCATGCGCCGGAACGTGCCTGCTTCTGCAGCGAACGATGCGGTGGCACAGAAAGGCAAGCCGCCGGCTGATGGCAACCAGTTGATCAAAGGAGAGCCAGATGTGCGAGGACCATGAAATGCGCTGCAGCTGCGGCGCCAGCAGCGCCAGCATCATGTTTCGGGACGAGATCTTCCCGGAGGAGATTGTGTCGCGCGTCTATTGCCCCCAGTGCTCGGCCGGGGTGGAATTCGACGCGGCGACGATGGTGGCCGACAACGGCTGGATCATCGAGTTCGACATGGAAGTGGCGGAGTACTTCCGGGACCGGGCGCCGGAGCTGACGGGGGCGATCACCCCCGAGGCCCTGTTCGACGGCGGCTACGCCACCTGGCGCGGCGTCTACCCCGGCGAACACGAGGACAGCGCCCGGGAGCGGCAGGAGCTGCTGGAGCTTTCCCGGATCGACAAGGCGCGTTACTTCAAGGAGTTCAAGCAGTGGGGGCGCAAGCGCATGGAGCGGCTGCGGCAGGAGGGCTGGCGCAAGGCGCAGGCTTCCTGAGCAGGGAACTTGCGCAGCGGGCCTTGCCTTCCCCGGTCCGTCGAAAGGGTTCCTGGTTCCCCCGGGTGCCTAGAAGAGGCTGTTGATGAAGTTGGTGATGTAGATGGCCGCCGCCGTGGCCACGGTCACGGCCAGCGCCTGCAGCAGCAGCCTCTGCCAGCGGCCCAGGGCCATAGCCTCGCTGGCTTCGGACGCGGCAACCGCGGGCGCGGTCACCGTCACCGGCGATGAGCCACCAGCGATCACCGGTGGCTGGTGATGGTCGCTCTCCCGGCGGCGCTGACGGCGCCGCTTGCTACCGGCGGCCCCGGGATCCGCGAACTGGAAAGAGAAGAAGAAGACCACCAGCACGATCGCCAGCGCCAGGCCGAAGACGGCCAGGGCCATGGTGGTGAGAATCCAGTGCCTGCGGCACCAGTTGCACATGCTCACTCACCTCTCTTTCTGGTCGGCGGTGGCTCGTTGCTTCCATGATACCACCGGGGCGGTGTTTTGAACATGGCCCGCTGCCGGGAAAACGGCACTCGGGGAGTCATCACCCTGGGCCCACCGCCCCGGCCCCGCGCCCCGGGGCGGCAGGGCGGCGGGAAGAAAACGGCACCGCCAGTGCTGGCGGTGCCGGTGCGGAAAAACGGCTGCTGGTGACCGGGCGGCGTCAGCCGCTGCCCAGGGCCTGCCGCCGTTCCTCGTACTCTTCCCGGTCGATCTCGCCGCGGGCGTACCTGCGGTCGAGGATGTCGAGGGCGCTCTCCCTGTCGCCGGTGTAGCCACCGGCCTGCTTGCTGCTGCCGCCGGACTGTCCCTGGCGCACCAGCCAGACTACGAAGAACACCACCGCCACCAGGACCGCCGTCCAGAAGAGCAGCATCACGATGCCGCCCAGGTAGCCGCCGCCCATGTAGCCCCAATCCCAGCCGTGCATGTCGATCACCCCTCTCGCTTCTCGTGGAAGCCGGTTGCGCGCAGGCCCGCCATCAGGCGAGGTCCCGCCTGCGCGCCTCGAATTCGTCGCGGTCGATCTCGCCGCGGGCGTAGCGTTTCTCCAGGATCTCCAGCGGCGTCTCCACCCTTGCCGGCACCCGGGAGCCGAACACTTCGCTGCCGGGCCGGTTTCCGAAGAGAATGAAGATCACCGCGGCGAAGAAGAGTGCGATGATGGCGATGCCCATGATGTCCTCCCGTGTTGAAAGCCGTTGTTTTCAGTATTCCCGTTCGGCCGAATCCCTCACCTGGTTCGTGGATTCGGCCGGCTGGCGACGGAGGTTGCAAGGAGGCGCCCCGAGGCGCCCCCTCCACGAACCTCGTCGTTATCGGTCGTCTTTGCTACTGACTGCCGGCCGGGTTACCAGCCCATGTGGCCGTAGTACGGGCCGCTGCCGGTGTCTCCCATGTGGCCCGTGGGGCCATAGGTGGAGGCTCCGGGCCGCCCGGTGGCGGCATCGTCACCGGTATTGCCGCCCCGCTCATGGTCGCGGTAGTGACCGTCGTCCCGGTGATGCTCCTCCCAGGTGCCGTCCTGCATGTGCTCGTCCATCTCCTGCCAGTGGCCCCCGGCTTCATCGCGGGAATCGTAGCAGGTGTCCCCGTATCCGTTCTCCGGGTCGCCGCCGCCATGGTGCCAGGCGGGTACGGGCCCGTGCCCGGTAACGGGCGCTGTCTGGGCCAGCACCACCGCGGCGCCTGCCAGCAGCACTATCACGGCCAGAATCGTCACTGCAATCGTCTTGGTCATTTTCAACCCTCCAGGTCTCATTTGCTCTCGCTAGTATTGTGGCCCCGGGGGGTGAAGGAGAGGTGAAGCAAGTATGAAGGTTTCGTGAAGAACTAGCGCAGCCGCAGGCGCTGCCAGAGGGGAAAGTGATCGCTGGCCTCGGTGCCGGTGAAGACCGCGTTTTCCAGCCCCTCCATGCTGCGGGTGAAGATGTGGTCGAGGGTGAAGCCCAGGAACCCGGCCCGGATGGTGGGCTCGGCGCCGGCGGACACCCGGGTGAGGCCCGCCTCCCGGAAGCGCTCTTCCAGCTCCTTGATGTTCTTCGACTTGATGGTGTTGAAGTCGCCCCCCACCAGCACGTGTTCGCGCTCCTCGCTGGCGATGTCGTCCACCAGGGCGCGGAACTGCTCGTAGCGTTTTTCGGCGCTGAGGGCGAAGGTCTCGGTGTGGACGCTGTAGGCCACCAGCTTCCTGTCGCCCAGGTGAACGTGGGCGCGGGCGGCTATGCGCCGCTCGCCGGTGCGGGGGCTTTCGTGCGGCAGCAGCAGCTTGGCGCCGCCGGACAGGTGCCAGCGCGACAGCACCGCGTTGCCGAACTTCCTGCCGGTGCGCGCCCGTACCGTGGCCGGGAAGTACACGTAATCAAGCCCCAGCGCGCGGGCGATGGCATCCACACCGTCCTCGTCCATCTCCTGCAGCAGCATGATGTCGGCTTCCCGCAGCTGCCGGGTGCCCTCCAGCTCGGCGATGGCGGTCTCGACCGCAAGGGCGAACTTGATGTTCCAGCTGACGACGCTGATCTCGCCGTTGAAGCGCGGCGTGCCGTCGGCGTAGGCGCCGGTATAGCAGGGGCCTTCCGGCGAGCAGAAGTTTTCCCTGTCCTTGCGGGAGGAGATCATCACCGTGAGCCGGGGGACGGTGTTTCCCCGTTTCCGCCGGAGGCGCCGCCCGTGCGCAGCTCCGCCAGCCACCCCCGCAGCACCCGGTTCAGGTGCTCGGCGCCCACGATCTCCTCGTCGGGAACCTTCCACTCGGCGGGGATGAGCACGAAGGGATGCGACTGTTCGCCTCCCAGGCCGCCGTGGCTGCCCACCAGCTCCTCGAAGGCGGCCACCTCGTCGGTGGTCTCGTCGTAGAAGCTGTTCACCAGGATGTCGGGCACGTGGGGAAAGCCGTCGGTGCGCTTCAGGTGCGCGGCGGCGTTGGCGCCGAAGCCCGCCAGGGGGTTCTCGCCCTCGTAGCGGTCCTCGTCCAGGAAGTAGACGCCACCGTCGCCGATGGCCAGCGCTCCCCGCTCGCGGGAGCGGACCATCACGAAGCCGATGCCGGGATGGGCCACCAGGCCTGAGATCAGCTCCGGGAACTTCTCGTCCAGCTCCTCCAGGGTCACCCGCTCCTGCTTGCCGGTGAAGTAGATCAGCCCCAGGTTGCCGGAGGCCATCACGAGCAGCTCCGAGTCGGTGGCGGAAAGCACCTTTTCCCGCAGTTCAAGCTGCTCCCGCTCGGGACCAAGCATTACCTCGCCCTCGTGGGTGCGGCTCTTCACCGTGCGCCGCAGCAGCTTTGCCGATAGCTGCTCCTGTCCTCCCTGGGTGGCCTCGGTGAGCGGGGCGCTGATGTAGCTCCAGTGCTCGGGCTCGGCTCCCGTCCCCGCCACGTGCACCTCTTCCGAGACCAGCTGCCGTACCAGGTCCTCGAGGGTGATGTCGAAACGCTGCTTGAAGGTGGCTCCCTGGCTCTGCCCGTGGTCGGAGAGGATCACCAGGTGGTAAAGGCGGGGAGCCTTGGCGATCGCCGTCTCCAGCCGGGCGAACTGCTGGTCCAGCTTGCGTAGCACCTCCAGCGTGTCCTCGCGCTCGACACCCGAGTGATGCGCCACCTCGTCGTATCCGAACAGGGTCACGTAGGCGGCGGGCACGCCGGCGAAGATGTCGCCGATCAGGGTGTAGATGCTCAGCTCGCGCAGGATGGTGGTGGTGGCGGCACGCACGAAGGCGAACTTGAGGCCGCGTTTCAGCCGCGGTCTCACGTCGCGCACGCGCTGGCGGTGCTGGGAGCGGAGCTCCAGCATGATGTCCCAGGCCGCCAGCATGAAGGCCCGCAGGAAGTTGTAGGGGTCGAGGAAGAACATGTAGAAGCTGCGCTTCTGGTAGCCGGACGCCCGGGGGTCCCGGACGGTGCTCATGGTGAATACCGTCTCCGGGGCCTCGCCGGAAAACATGTTGCTGAGGCTGAGGCCGCCGTCCGCCAGCAGGCCGTTGCCGTCGGTCTGCCGCTTCTCGATCTCGGAGATATCGCTCATGCGGCTGGAGACGACGATGCGCCCCCGGTCCTTTTCGTACCAGCGGAAGGCGGGAATGTCGAAGTTGTTGCCCATGAGGATGCCGGCCTGGCTGGCTCCCGTCTGCGACGAGAGATCGCATTCCCAGCCGAGCAGGCGGTGGGTGCCGTCTTCCAGCCAGCGGGCCAGGGTGGGGGCGTGCCCGTTGCGCACGGCCCGCACCAGCACCGACTTGGCCAGTCCGTCCACCTCCAGGAAGATCACCCCCGGCTCGTCCGTCTCCACCGGCTGGCGGTGCCTGGTCACCTTGCGCTTGAGCACGTTGCGGTAGTATGACTCGTCGTCGTCGATGGAAAAAGCGCTGGTGAGCAGGGTATTTACCGCCGAGACCCCGATGGCGATCAGCACCGGGTCCAGCACCCGGGTGATGTCGATGCCGGGCACCGCCACCGAGGCCAGCCAGATGATGAAACCGTTGAGCACCAGGGTGAACAACCCCAGCGAGAGAACGTTCAGCGGCATCGTCAGGTAGACCAGCGTGGGCCAGAGCAGGGCGTTGAGGATGCCAATGGCGGCGGCGAAGCCAAAGAGGGAGATGGTGCCGCCAACCTTGAATCCCGGGAGCAGGTCGGAGAGCAGGTAGAGCGCCAGGGTGGTGAAGATCCAGACGGCCACCGTGCGCTTGATCTTGATCCTGAATATACGCCTGTGCTCCCTCATCCTCCATATTCTTGCAGATAAAAGAGTCCTGTGGCTACATTTTCAGGCCCGCCGTGATTCAGCGCGTACCCGGCGTTGCTTCCGGGCAGCGACGTTCTGTGGTACCCTGCACCGCATTGACATGCACCGGCGTCGCCTTCGACGCGTAGGGCCGTGCCATTTCCGGACGGGGTTGTGACGGCACCGCGGTCCGCATCGAACCGAGAGGAGAACGGATGGGCGAGCAGGGCAAGAGCAAGAATACCACCATCGTCCTGCTGGTGGTGGCGGTGATAGCGGCGGTATCGCTGTTCCTGCTGGTGCGCAGCCGCGGCAACGAGGCGGGAGAAGGCGGCCAGGCCCCGGCAGTGACCTCCTCCCAGCCCGCGGCGTCACCGCCCGCCGACAACGTGCGCACGGTCACCGTCACCGTGCCCGACAAGGGCCCGGAGCCGTCTCCCACCACCGGCAGCTGAGCCCGAAACAGGGCAGGCAACGGCTGGCAACGGTGCGCGGCGCCGGGCCGGCTGGTTGCTTTCCTGCTGCTTCCCGGAAGGGCCCCCGGATTGACAGCCCGGCGGCGGCTCTCTATCATGCCGCCGTGCACGAATGCGGGCCTGCCGGGCAGCCAGCTCCCTGCCGGGCGACGGTAACGCCGGCCGGCCCCCGGCGGCGGGAGGGAGAACGGCGGCATGTACAAGCTACTGATGGTGGGCCTGGGAGGTTTCGCGGGCTCGATGCTGCGTTACTGGCTGGGAGGGCTGGTGATGCAGCGCACCGAGTCCACCTTTCCCTGGGGCACCCTGGTGGTGAACCTGAGCGGCAGCCTGCTGATGGGGCTGCTCTTCGCCGTGGCCCTGGAGCGCTTCGCCCTCGCCGAGGGGGCGCGCATCTTCCTGGCGGCCGGGTTCCTGGGCGCCTATACCACCTTCTCCACGCTGATGCTGGAATCGTATACCATGGTTTCCGCGGGCGAGCTGCTGGCCGCCGGCCTCAACCTCGCCGGCAGCGTGGTGCTGGGCATGGCGGCCTTCTTCGTTGGCCTCGTCCTGGGGAGGATGATATGAAGTTCGAGGGCAAGGGCAAGCTGTTGCGCATCTTCGTGGGCGAATCGGACCGGCGGGGGCGTCACCGGCTGTACGAGGTGATCGTCCGCCTGGCCCGCCAGCGGGGAATGGCGGGCGCCACCGTCTTCAAGGGGGTCGAGGGTTTCGGCGCCCACAGCCGCATTCACACCACGCGCGTGCTCAGGCTGTCCGAGGACCTGCCGGTGATGATCGAGATCGCTGACACCGAGGAGAAGATCCGCGATTTCCTGCCCCACCTGGACGAGCTGGTGAGCGAGGGGCTGATCACGATGGAGAACGTGGAGATCATCAAGTACACGCACGAGGGCGAAAACAGCGACTGAATCGCCGTGGCGGCTTCGCTTCGGCGCCGATTTGGGCTAGAATAGACGTTCACCAACGAGGATAGCGAGAACGGTAGGGTTCGCGAGGCGGATTGTGGCTGGCAGCGGAGAAACGGCTTTCAATCGGGGCACCGGTGTCCCCGGCGGCGGCCCGCGGGTTACGGGCGGCGGCCGGCGCAGTGGTGCATGCATCCCTGGCGGGAACGGGTCACTGCTCGTTCCCGTTTCCTTCCTCGCAGCACTGAACCTCCTTCTTTCGGGGACGTAGCGGCAATGTTCGATACCCTGGCAGACAAGCTTCAAGGCACCCTCGGCGACCTCAAGGGGCAGGGTCGCCTGGACGGCGATGACATCGACAAGGCGATGCGCGAGATCCGCTTGGCGCTGCTGGAGGCGGACGTCAACTTCAAGGTGGTCAAGCAATTCGTGACCGCCGTGAAGGAGCGGGCGATGGGCGCCGAGGTGCTGGAGAGCCTCACCCCCGGCCAGCAGGTGGTGAAGATCGTCCACGAGGAGCTCACCTCGCTGATGGGAGCCGCCTCGGCGAAGCTGGCCTTCTCGCCCAAGCCGCCGACGGTGGTGCTGATGGTGGGCCTCCAGGGCTCGGGCAAGACCACCGCCTGCGCCAAGCTGGCCAAGTTCCTCACCAAGCAGGGCAAGAGCCCGCAGATGGTGGCGGCCGACGTCTATCGCCCGGCGGCCCGGGACCAGCTGATGACCCTGGGCGAGCAGGTGGGCGTTCCCGTCTTCTCCCTCGACGGCGACGACGCCGTGGAGATGTCGCGCCGGGGCGTGGAGGCGGCGGCCGACGCCGGCCGCGACGTGGTGATCATCGACACCGCGGGGCGCCTGCACATCGACGAGAAGCTGATGGAAGAGCTGGTGCAGATCCGCAAGACCGTGCACCCGCACGACATCCTGCTGGTGCTGGACTCCATGGCGGGCCAGGACGCGGTCAACGTGGCGGAGGAGTTCCAGCAGCAGGTGGAGTTCGACGGCATCATCCTCACCAAGCTGGACGGTGACGCCCGCGGCGGCGCCGCCCTCTCGGTGAAGGCGGTCACCGGCAAGCCGATCATCTTTGCTTCCACCGGTGAGAAGTTGAACGCTTTCGACTACTTCCATCCCGACCGCATGGCCGGGCGCATCCTGGGCATGGGCGACGTGCTGACGCTGATCGAGAAGGCCCAGGAGACGGTGGACGAGAAACGCGCCCGCGAGCTGGAAGAGAAGCTGCGCAAGGCCCAGTTCACCTTCGACGACTTCCTGGAGCAGATGCGCAGCATGCGCAAGATGGGGCCGCTGGCCAGCATGCTGTCCATGATCCCCGGGATCCCCAAGCAGCTGCGCCAGGTGCAGCTCGACGAGCGCGAGCTGGACCGGGTGGAGGCGATCATCTGCTCCATGACCCGCGAAGAGCGTCGCCGTCCCGACATCATCGACGGCAGCCGGCGCCGGCGCATCGCCGCCGGCAGCGGCACCAGTATCCAGGCGGTGAACCAGCTCATCAGCCGGTTCAAGCAGATGCAGAAACTGATGAAGCAGCTCGGCAGCGGCAAGAAGATGCGCAACCTGCCGCCGGAGCTGCTCAAGGGTGGCTTTTGACGGCGAGAAAGGTGGTGATCAGATGGCGGTCAGGATCAGGCTCAGCCGGGTAGGGCGCAAGAAGACGCCCATATACCGGATTGTGGTCGCCGATTCCCGCTCACCGCGGGACGGCAGGGTGATCGAGAGCATCGGGCGTTACGATCCGCGTACGGAACCCTCATTGATCGAGATCGACGAGGACAGGGCGCGCGACTGGCTGGAGAAGGGAGCGAAGCCCAGCGAGACCGTGGCCAAGCTGCTGGCGGTCAAGGGGATATCCAGGTAGCTGTAACTGTTTCGGTGGAAACGGAGGTAGAAAGTGAGAGACCTACTGGAATACCTGGCGAAGTCTTTGGTTGACCATCCGGAAGAAGTCCAGGTCAACGAGACCGAGACCGACACCACCGTGGTGCTCGAGCTCACCGTCGCCAAGGACGATATCGGCAAGGTCATCGGCAAGCAGGGACGGATCGCCCGCGCCCTGCGCACGATCGTCAAGGCCAGCGCCGTCAAGAACGGCAAGCGCGCTATCGTCGAGATCGTGGACTAGCACCCGCCGGGGCGGTCAGGCACCGGTCGCGGCATGGAGCAGGCACCCGACTGGATACTGGTGGGGGAGGTGCGCCGGCCCCACGGCACCGGTGGCGAGGTGCTGGTAAAGGAGCACAGCGACTTCGAGGGGAGGTTCGCCGAGGGCGCCCGCCTTTTCGCCGGCAGCGGCGACCAGCGCCGGCCGGTGAAGGTGGCTTCCCGCCGCCGGGCAGCCAAGGGCCTGCTGGTGAGGTTCGCCGGCTACGACTCCCGCGATCGCGCCCGCGAGCTGACCGGCAAGCTGCTGTTCATTCCCGGCGACGAGCTGGCGGCGCTGCCACCCGGCTCCTACTACGCCTTCCAGCTCGAGGGGTGCAGCGTCCATGCCGGCGGCGAGCGGCTGGGAGTGGTGCGGGAGCTGCTGGAGACCGCGGCCAACCCGGTGCTGGTAGTGGAGAGGGAGGGGGACGGGGGCATCGTCTGCCTGCCCTTCGTGTCCCCGGTGGTGACCGGCGTGGATCTCCACCGGCGGCGCATCGACATCGTTCCCGGCTTCCTGGGGTAGGCCCATGTTGCGTATCGATATCTTTACTCTCTTTCCGGAATGGTTCGGCTGGTTCTTCCAGCAGCGGCATCTCACCAACGCCATCCAGGCGGGGAGCCTCCAGGTGCGCCTCTTCAACTACCGCGATTACACCCCCCTCAAGCATGGCCAGGTGGACGACACGCCCAGCGGCGGCGGCGCCGGCATGGTGATCCGCGTGGACGTGGTCTGTGCCGCCCTGGAGGCGGTTTACGGAACGGACTGCTCCACGTTGCGGGAACAGCGGCCGGTCTACGTGCTCTCGCCGCGGGGGCGGCGCCTTGACGAAGAGATGGTGTGCGAGCTGGCGGAACTGGAGGAGCTGACCCTGCTGTCCGGGCGCTACGAGGGCATCGACGCCCGGGTCAGCGAGCACATCGCCACCGGCGAGATCTCCATCGGCGACTACGTGCTCAGCGGCGGCGAGCTGCCGGCGATGGTGGTGATGGACGCGGTGGCGCGGCGGCTCCCTGGGGCGCTGGGCAGCGAGGAGAGCGCCCGCTGGGAATCCTTTTCCGCCGAGACCGGCGGCGCCCCGGAGCACCCCCAGTACACCCGCCCGGCGGAGTTCCGGGGCTGGAAGGTGCCGGAGGTGCTGCTCTCGGGGAACCACGCCGAGATCGAGCGCTGGCGCCGCGAAAACCGCGGCTGAAGCGGCCGCGGCGCGGCCGCGGAAAATTGCATTGCGGGGTAAAAAGCTTTAGAATTGCCTACTTGGTGAGTAAACGCCCCGGTGGGCCGCGCCCGGCACCCCGGCGGCGACAGCGGCGGATTCAGGCAGGGAGAGGACATGAACCAGACGATTGCGAGATTGGAAGAGAAGCAGCTGCGCAAGGGGATACCCCGCTTCAAGGCCGGCGATACCGTGCGCGTCCATTTCCAAGTCATCGAGGGCAACCGCAGCCGCATCCAGGTTTTCCAGGGAACGGTGATCAAGCGCCAGGGCGAGGGAGCGCGCGAGACCTTCACCGTGCGCAAGCATTCGTTCGGCGTCGGGGTGGAGCGGACCTTCCCCGTCCACTCGCCCAAGATCAGCAAGCTGGAGGTCGTCAGCGTCGGCGACGTGCGCCGCGCCAAGCTTTACTACTTGCGTTCCAAGGTAGGAAAGAAGGCCAGGATCCGGGAAAAGCAACAGTAGTGCCCGGCACCGATGGCTGAGGAGCATCCGCAGCAGGGCCCGGAGGCTGCCGGGGACACCGGTGGCGTGCTGCCTCCCGACTATTCCACTCCCACGCCCGGGGAAAAACGCCCGCAGAAGACCCCCGGCCGCAACATTCTCGAGTTCCTGATCATTCTCGCGGCGGCGGCCCTCTTCGCCTACGCCCTGCAGGCATTCGTGGTCAAGCCCTTCCAGATTCCCTCCGGCTCCATGGAGCCGACGCTGATGCCCGGTGACCGGGTGCTGGTGAACCGCCTGGCCGGCAAGCCGCAGCGGGGGGACATCATCGTCTTCCGCTCGCCCATGGATCCCAACACCGATTTCATCAAGCGGGTGATCGCCGTGGAGGGTGACACCATCGAGGTGCGCAACGGCGCCGTGCTGGTGAACAACGAGCCCCAGGTGGAGGACTACGTCGAGCATGCCGGCGGCGAGGATTTTCATTTTAACCGGGTGCCACCGGGGATGCTCTTCGTGATGGGCGACAACCGTGTCAACAGCCGGGACAGCCGCTACTGGAAGGACCCCTGGCTGCCGGTGGACGCCGTGATCGGCAAGGCCTTCTTCATATACTGGCCCCCGTCGCGGCTGGGCGTGCTCCACTAGGAGGGGTGGTATCGCTGCCCGCTGACGCCGACCTGTTCGCGTTCGACGCCGATTACTGCGGCGGCGGCGAGCTGGCCGGGGCCGACGAGGCGGGCAGGGGCTGCCTGGCGGGACCGCTGGTGGCGGCGGCGGTGGTCTTCGATTATTCCCGCGGCCCCGGCGCCTTCGCGGCGCTGGCCAGGCTCAACGATTCCAAGAAGCTCAGCCGCGCCCGCCGGGAGGAGTTGTTTCCGCTGATCGTGGGCGCCGCCAGCCGCTTCACCATCGTCATGGCCGCCAGCCACACCATCGACGACCGCGGCCTGCACCGCACCAACCTCGCCCTGCTGGCGCGCAGTCTCACCAGCCTGGACCCGTGCCCGCCGCTGGCGCTGGTGGACGGGTACCAGCTGCCGGCAGGGCCGCCGCACCGGGCGCTCAAGCACGGCGACGCCACCAGCGCCTGCGTGGCGGCGGCGTCGGTGCTGGCCAAGGTCAGCCGCGACCGGCTGATGATGCAGCTGCACCAGCGTTTTCCTCAATACGGTTTCAATCGTCACGTGGGATATGCAACCAGGGATCACCGGCAGGCGATCGCCGAGCACGGGCTCTCCAGCCTGCACCGGCGCTCCTTCAGGATCAGCCTTCCCCTCTTCGAGGGGGACGGAACTTGAGCACCGCTGGTCGGGGGGAGGCCGGCGCCGACCGGCGGCAGCGCCGGGGCCGCGCAGGCGAGGAGATCGCCTGCCGCCGGCTGGAGCGACGCGGCTACCGCATTCTCGCCCGCAACTGGCGCACCCGTTACGGGGAGCTGGATATCGTCGCCCGCCGGGGCGGCGTACTGGCCTTCATCGAGGTCAAGACCCGCAACGACCGGGCGATGGGCGAGCCGTTCGAGGCGGTGACCGCCGCCAAGCAGCGGCGCATCCGCCGCATGGCCGAGGCCTGGCTGCAGGCGCATGCCGCCACTGCCGCCGCCGGCGATTGCGATTACCGTTTCGACGTCATCTCCATCGTCCTCGACGAGCACGGCGGCGCCGGCGAGTACCGGCACCTGGTCGACGCCTTTCGCTAAAAGGGGGGACACCATACCTATTTTCATTTTCCTGTTTTTCTCACTTACCAGGTTACGTGTTGAGAAAATAGGTATGGTGTCCCCGTTTTCCCTCCCCGTTTTCCCCGTTTTTCTGTCCCCGTTTTTCCCGTTTTTTGACCGCGGGCGGTGTCTCTGATATCATCGGCCCACCCATTCCACCACTCCCGCGGATCCCACCCGAGGGTGGTGTTTTTCATTGTTGGCGCGCATGTTCAGCCATGCCGTCGTGGGCATGGAGGCGAGCCCGGTGGAGGTGGAGACGGACCTGGGCCGGGGGCTGCCTGCCTTCAACATCGTCGGCCTGCCCGATGCCGCCGTCCGCGAGTCGCGCGAGCGGGTGCGCGCCGGCATCGTCAACTCGGAGTACGAGTGCCCCCTGAGGCGCATCACCGTCAACCTGGCGCCCGCCGATACCCGCAAGGAGGGCCCGGCGTTCGATCTCCCCATCGCCCTGTCGCTGCTGGTTGCCTCGGGCCAGCTGCAACCGGCAAGGAGCGGGCGGTACAGCGCCGCCGGCGAGCTTTCCCTCGACGGCTCGGTGAAACGCATCGGCGGCGCTCTCTCCATCTGCGAGGGGGCGAAACGGGGCCGCATGCGCGGCGTGCTGCTGCCGGCGGCCAACGCCGTGGAGGCGGCGCTGGTGGAGGGCGTGGACGTGATCGCGGTGGAGAGCCTGCGGCAGGCGGTCGCCTTCCTTGCCGGCGAGCTGGAGATCGCGCCCACCCGGGTCGATGCCGGGGCGATGCTGTCGGCAGCCGCGGGCGGCAGCCTGGACCTGGCCGACGTCAAGGGGCAGGGCGCCGCCCGGCGGGCGCTGGAGGTGAGCGCCGCCGGCGGCCACAACCTGCTGATGGTGGGCGCCCCCGGCTGCGGCAAGACGATGCTGGCCCGGCGGCTGCCGTCGATCCTACCGCCCCTGAGCGTGGAGGAGGCGGTGGAGGTGACCCGCGTCTACAGCGTCGCCGGGCTCCTGGGCGGCAAGCGGCAGCTGGTGGCCGAGCGGCCCTTCCGGGCGCCGCACCATACCATCTCCCATGCCGGCCTCGCCGGCGGCGGTTCCACGCCCCGGCCGGGGGAGATCAGCCTCTCGCACCTGGGGGTGCTGTTCCTGGACGAGCTTCCCGAGTTCTCCCGCGCCGCCCTGGAGACCCTGCGGCAGCCGCTGGAAGACGGGGAGGTGAGCATCTCGCGCTCGCTGGTGAGCGTTACCTTCCCGGCGCGCTTCATGCTGGTGGCGGCGATGAACCCCTGTCCCTGCGGCCGCCTGGGTGACGCCCACCGCCCCTGCGGCTGCCCGCCGCACAAGGTGTCGGCTTACCGTGCCCGCATCAGCGGGCCGCTGCTGGATCGCATCGATGTCGCCGTAGAGGTACCATCGCTGGCCCGGGAGGAGATCCTGGGAAAGGGGGAAGGGGAGGCGTCGGCGGCGGTGGCGGCCAGGGTCGCCGCTGCCCGCGAGCGTCAGCAGCGGCGCCTGCGCGACGAGGCGGGAGTATTTTGCAACGCCCAGATGAACACGCGGCTGGCGGAGCGCCTGTGCCGCCTCGACGAGGGGGCGGAGAAGCTGCTTGGTGCCGCCGTCGGCAAGCTGGGGCTGAGCGCCCGTGCCCACCAGCGCCTGCTGAAGGTGTCGCGCACCATTGCCGACCTGGAGGGGGCCGAGACCATCGCCGCCGCCCACGTGGCCGAGGCCGTGGGTTACCGTTTCATCGACCGCGAGAGCTGGCATGGCGTCCCGGCGTGAAGCGGCGCTGGCGCTCTCCTTTTTCCTGGGAGAGACCGGGCGCCCCCTGAGGCCGCCGCCGGCGGAGCTGGCGCCGGAGGAGATCTGGCGGGGATCGAACCGTGCCATCGCCCGCAAGCTGGGGCTGGGGCCGCGGGAGCAGCTGCTGCTGGCCGAGTTTAGGCGCACGTTCTCGCCCGCGGCCGCCGGGGAACGGCTGGCCGCCGCCGGCATCGGCTACCTGGCGCGGGGCGAGAGCGGTTATCCGCCGCGGCTGGAGACCATCACCGGCCCGCCGGCGGGCCTCTTCGTGCGCGCCGCCCGGCAGCCGGCGGCCACCGCCCGCCGGTTGCTGGAACGCCCGTGCGTGGCCGTGGTGGGCTCGCGCAGTGCCAGCCGCTACGGGCTCGATGCAGCGGTTTCGCTGGCCCGCGATCTTTCGCGCAGCGGCATCTGCATCGTCAGCGGCATGGCGCTCGGGGTCGATGCCGCGGCACACCGCGGCGGCTTGGAGGGTGCCGGCGGCAGCATCGCCGTGCTCGGCTGCGGCGCCGACGTCGTCTATCCCGCCCGCCACCGCGCCCTCTACAGGGAGCTGGTGGACGGGGGCGCGATCATCTCCGAGTACCCGCCGGGCACGCCGGCCCGCCCCTGGCGGTTCCCGGCCCGGAACCGCATCATCGCCGGCATCTGCCGGGCGGTGGTGGTAGTGGAGGCGCGACGGCGCAGCGGCGCCCTGATCACGGCGGAGTTCTGCCTGGAGCAGGGCGGCGAGGTCTGCGCGGTTCCCGGCAGCATCTTCTCGGAGCTTTCCCGGGGGCCCAACAACCTCATCAGGGAGGGAGCGGTGCCCGTGACCGGGGCCGGTGACGTGCTGCAGCTGCTGGGAATGGAGGAGCAGCCGCCGGCGGCCGCACGGCCGGCAGAGCTTTCGCGGCAGGAAAGGCAACTGCTGGCGGCGCTGGACGGGGACACGCTCACGCCGGACCAGTTAGCCGCCGCCACCGGCATTCCCCCGGCCGAGATACCGGCACTGCTCTTGTCCCTGGAGCTTGAGGGGCTGGTGCGCCTGGAACCGGGCAGCGGCTACGGGCGCGTTCCCGGCCTCTCCCGCGGCGATTGAAAGGAGGCCGGGGCGAATTTCAAGGGAAAGCCGGCGGCGGCGTCGAAGAAATGGTCAAAACGATGGGGGTTGTTACCGTTGGAAGCAGACTACCGCCCCGGCGACGTCCGGGAAGCCGACCTGAAAATACTGGAAGACTACCTCGAGTCGCTGCGGCAGGCGGGTTGTTCGGAAAAGACGATCATCGCTTATCGCCGTGACTGTCGGCATTTTCTCAGGTTCGCCGCCGGTGTGGGGAAGGATTTCCCCGGCGAGGTCGACTACCGCACGCTGCGGCAGTACGCCGCCCACCTTTCCTCGCAGGACTACATGAAGTCCAGCATCAGCCGTAAGCTTTCCTCGGTGCGGGGGCTGTTCCGCTTTTGCCGCCTCGAGGGGCTCATCGAGTCCAACCCGGCCGAGACGCTCTCCTCGCCCAAGCTGCCCAAGAAGCTGCCGGCGGTGCTGAGGCCGGCGGAGGTGGAGGCATTCCTGGAGGCCATCGATACCAGCAAGCCGCTGGGAATGCGCGACCGGGCCATCTTCGAGCTGATGTACGGCTGCGGCCTGCGCAGCGAGGAGGTGGTGAGCCTGACCCTGGAGAGAATCGATCTCGAGGGGGAGGAGCTCACCGTGACCGGCAAGGGCAAGCGGACGCGGGTGGTGCCCATCGGCGAGATTGCTTTGCGGGCGCTCTGGGTATACTTGAGCAAGGGCCGCCCCGAGCTGGTTCCCGAGGGGAGCAGGGGGGACGGCCTGCGCAAGCGGGGGGCGCTGTTCCTGTCGGCCCGGGGGAACCCCCTGGGCACATCGGACATCCGGCGCCGTACCACCAAGTACGTGAGGAAGGCGGCGGTGAACACCAGGACCTCGTCGCACGTATTCAGGCACTGTTTCGCCACCCACCTGCTGGAGGGGGGCGCCGACCTGCGGGCGGTGCAGGAGCTGCTCGGCCATGCCGCCATTTCCACCACCCAGCGTTACACCCACGTCAGCGGCGCCCACCTGAGGCGGGTCTACTAGCGCGCCCACCCGCGGGCGAGGAAACGATAAAGAATCGGCGCTGCCTGCCGATAAACGCCATCGCCGCGTCGCAGAGGCGCGGCGTTGCGATAGAATAGGGTCTATGCCGGAAGAGGACAAGGAAATACAAAGGCTCTGGAAGCGGTTCAAGTCGGAAGGGGACCTGCAGGCGCGTGACCGCCTGATCTTGAATTACGCCCCGCTGGTGAAGTACGTCGCCGGGCGCATGGGCAGCAACTTTCCCTCCCACGTGGACGAGTCGGACCTGATCAGCTACGGGCTGCTGGGCCTCATCAGCGCCATCGAACGCTTCGATCCCTCCCGCAACATCAAGTTCGAGACCTACGCCATCGCCCGCATCAAGGGCTCGATCCTGGACGAGCTGCGCTCGCTCGACTGGGTGCCGCGCTCGGTGCGCAGCATGGCGCGCCAGATCGAGAAGAGCAGCGCCGCCCTGGAGAACAAGCTGCACCGGGCGCCCACCGACGAGGAGATCGCCGCCGACCTGAAGATATCGGTGGAGGAGTTCCAGCAGGCGCTGACCAAGATCAGCAACAGCTCCATCGTCGCCCTGGAGGAGCTGTGGACCATCTCCAGCAGCGGCACGGAGACGGTGGCGCTGATCGACACCATCGAGGACCGCCAGAGCAAGGATCCCGCCAAGGAAGTCGACGTCATCGAGATCCGGGAGCGGCTGGCGAAGGCCATCGCCAACCTGCCGGAGCGGGAGAAGATCGTCATCGCCCTATATTACTACGAGGGGCTGACCCTGAGGGAGATAGGCGAGGTACTGGGCGTCACCGAGTCGCGGGTCTCGCAGCTGCACACCAAGGCGGTGCTGCGGCTGAAGGGGCGCATGAAAGACCAGCTGGAGCCGGCGCAGGCGGAGTAGGGGAGCCCGGGGTCACGCCCGGCGAACGCACGGAAAAAAAAGAAAAAGCCGCGCCCTTAACGCGACCGAAACCTTCCGTTTTACGGCACTCTGCTTATTTCCAGCAATGAAGCGCAATTGCTGCCCGCGGCGAATCGCCGGAGACTCGCGCGACCGCCCTCAGTTCTCGGAACTCTTGCCCTCCTCCTCCTCGCTCTGGCTGCAGGTACCCCTGATGCCGCAGTACGCCAGTACCGCAACCACCGGCGCCAGTACCAGGATGAAAAAGAGGAAGATTATCGCTTCGACCGGCAAGTCATTCACCTCCCGTGGGTGTACACGTAGTGCCGCATTATGAGTATACCACCAGCACGCCCTGGTTGAAACAGCCGCCGTCTCCGCCCGGCCACTCCCGGCGTGCATTCTAACATATGTTTTTCATCGGAAACGTTCAAATAAGAATTACCGATTATTCATTACAATAAAAATTAAACTAGTGTTGTTGACACGGATTGATCCGAAATATAGAATCCTTCCGGCTTCGCTTGTGAAAAGCGTCGCAATTCCTGTTCCAACCGGCAAATCGGGAAGGCATGAAGGGAAGATCGATACTCGCTGCAGCGCTGTTGGTGCTGTTCATCGTCATCATCGGGCTCACGGTGTGGGGGATCGACTACACCAGCAGCTCCGACTTCTGTGACAGCTGCCACATCATCCAGCCCTACGTGGACACCTGGAAGCAGTCCGCCATGGGCCAGGCGGGCGTCGAGTGCATCGATTGCCACTTCGAGCCCGGCGTCATCGGCTACGGCCGGGGCAAGATCTACTCCCTGATGAAGCTGGTGGAGTACGGTACCGGCCAGTACGAGCGCAAGCCGCCCACCACCGAGCTGCTCACCAATTCCGCCTGCCTGCAGAAGGGCTGTCACGACGGGGTGATCACCCCCGGCGCCGACAATTACCTGGATCCCAAGTACTTCCCGGTGCGCGAGGGCGAGGACGCCGCCAGCACCGTTTATTTCCCGCACCAGTTCCACATCGAGACCGCCAACCTCAAGTGCGCCGACTGCCATTCGGGCATCGTCCACGGGGCGGAGCTGGTGGACAAGCCGCAGGCGCAGCTGGATCCCGAGTTCTGCGCCAACTGCCATACCGGCGACATCGCGCCCATCCTCTTCGGCAACATCAAGCTTTCCGGGCGCGAGCATCCCGGTGTTCCCAAGATCGATACCGCCATCTGGCGTAACATTCACTGGCGCTTTGCCGGTGGCCCCGGCGAGTACAAGGGAGAGCATTACGACCAGATCGAGAAGAAGACCTGCATGGCTTGCCACGACGAGCCTTACAAGGCCAAGAACTGCAAGAGCTGCCACTCGGCCGAGGTGCCGGAGTTCTCGGTGGCCAACGAAACCCAGGAGGCCAGCGCGGCACCGCTGACCATGTTCGGGCTGGTGATCGGCATCTTCCTGGTGACGCTGGTGCCCTACCCGAAGGTGAAACGCTTCATCTTCGAGGGCTGGATCGCGGCCGGCCTGGCAGTAATCGTGCTGGCGACGGACGTGTACGCCTTCGTGAAGGTGATCGAGGTGGTGTCCAGCGCCACCGAGGGCGAGCACAGCATCGGGCCGGTGACCATCTGGATCGCCTACCTGCTGGCGAGCGCCAGCCTGCTGGTATTCCTCTTCCACCAGGGCGTACTGAAGCCACGGCGCAGGAGACTATCGAAGAAATGAGCGAGGACAAGGAAAAACAGGCAGGGACGAGCGGGCAGCAGCCCGGGGCCGACGAAGAGTACCAGAAGGGGCTCACCCGGCGGCGGTTCCTGACCATTTCGTTCGCCGGCGCCGCCACCATGGGCCTGGCGGCCCTGGGGGCGCCGCTGGTGCGCTACGCCTATCCCGTGGTGGGCGAAGAGGTGTTCGAGAAGGTAAAGGTGGCCACGGTGGGCCAGCTGAAGCCGCTGGACGAGGGCGTGAAGTTCGATTACCAGGAGATTCCCTCGCAGCTGCTGATGATGGAGGATGGCAGCTACGTGGCGGTCTCGCGCGTCTGCACCCACCTGGGATGCATCGTCAAGTGGGAGACGCGGAACAGCATCTATCACTGCCCTTGCCACGCGGGCAAGTTCACCCCCCAAGGCGACGTGATCTCGGGCCCGCCGCCGCGGCCGCTCACCAAGCTGAAGGTCAAGGTCGAGGGTGACGGCATCTTCGTCGAGGGCATCGAAACGGAGGAAAAGAAGTAATGGCGGGTGAGAAGGGGAACATCTTCAAGCGGGCGTGGACGGCCGTCGCCGATTTCTTCGACGAGCGCTTCGACATGCGGCGGGTGGTGTCCGAGTTCGCCGGGCACAACGTGCCCGCCCACGTAAACTGGCTCTACTGTTTCGGTGGCATTACCTTCCTGGCCTTCCTGATCCAGGCGCTCACCGGTATCCTGCTGGCGTTCTATTACCAGCCCACCATCGACCAGGCTTACAGCAGCGTGCTGCACATCATGGAGGACGTGCCCTTCGGCGTCTTCATCCGCAGCCTGCACGCCTGGACCGCGAACATCATGATCCTGATGGTGATCCTGCACATGCTGCGGGTGTTCTTCCACGCCGCCTACCGGCCGCCGCGCGAGCTCAACTGGATGACCGGCGTGATCCTCTTCTTCACCACGGTGACTTTTGGTTTCTCCGGCTACCTGCTGCCCATGAACCAGCTTTCTTACTGGGCCACCAAGGTGGGCAGCGAGATCGCCGGCTCCATGCCCTTCGTGGGTTCCGAAATCCAGACTTTCCTGCTGGGTGGCACCAAGATCGCCGACGCCACCCTCAGCCGTTTCTACGCCATACACGTGATAATCCTGCCGATCGCCATCTCGGTGCTCCTGGGGCTGCACTTCCTGATGGTGCGCAAGCAGGGCATCGCCGATCCGCTATAATTACGGGTGACGGGGAGAGTTGATGCAGATGGCAGACCAGACGCAGAGAAACCAGGACAGCCACCAGGAAGGCGGGGTGCCGTTCTTCCCCGACCACTTCATCAAGGAGATGTCGGTGGTGGCGCTGGTGCTGGCGATCGTCAGCTTCCTGGCGACGCTGATGCCGATGCCCATGGGCGCTCCCGCCGACCCGCTGAAGACGCCCGTCGGCATCAAGCCCGAGTGGTACTTCCTCACCGTCTACCAGATCCTCAAGTACGTGCCGCGCAACATCGGCATCGCCTTCACGTTCCTGATCTTCCCGCCGTTCCTGATGCTGTTCCCGCTGTTCTACAACTCGGTGATCACCCGCTTCAAGTACGGGCGGCTGATCCTGCACACGGCGGGAGCGCTGGGCGTGATCACCGCCATCTTCTTTACCATGCTGGCTTACCTGGGTTTCGAGTAGGCAGGCGAGGACGCCGGGTTCATCGACGCGGACTGGAGAGAGTAATGGAAGAAATGAGAATCATCGAGGCGTTCACGGTGGTGGGGTTCGGCATGTTCGTCATGGCCTTCACCATCGGCGAGCTCATCGTCACCTGGCGGCGTGAGCTGAGGAAGAACCGCTGCGAGATTCGCTGAACCGATCCGGCACCGCTGTTTGAAGGTTCCATGGGGGGTCACCGCGAGGTGGACGCTTCTGTTCTTCTAGGGGCGGAGTTTCATCCACCGTTTTCCCGTGTAGGGGGCGTTGGCGGGTGCGGGCTCGCGAGAGGAGCTCACCGTGGCTGAGCGGGAGGCTGCATCCTCGGCGCCGTCGCCGGGGAGGAAGGTGAATCCCGAGCTCCTGTGGCTGGGGGCCGTCTTTCTGCTGGCGGTGGTGATGCGCACCATCGCCGCGCTCACCCGCGACATGATCCAGGCCGACGAGGCCTCCTACCTGCGCATGGCGGAAAACCTGCTGCTGGGCAAGGCACCGCTGGAGATCACCGGCACCTCCGCCACCCAGTTCTCCATTCTCTATCCCTTCGTCATCGCCTCGCTGACGGTGGTGTTCAAGAACTACGTCTTCACCGGCTACCTGGTATCGGTGCTCTTCGGTTCGCTGCTGGTGCTGCCGGTCTACATGCTGGGCAAGAACATGTGGAACCAGCGGGTGGCCACGGCGGCGGCGGCACTCACCGCGGTGCTGCCGGTGCTGGTGGATGCCGGCAGCTCCATCGATGCCGCCAACATCTATGCCTTCTGGCTGCTCTGCGCGGTGTTCTTCGGCTACCGCATGCAGTTCACCAAGCGCTGCATGTGCGGCATGCTGGCGGGCACCTGCTTGGGGCTGGCCTTTCTCAGCGGCCCCGGGGCGCTCTACTACCTGGTGGTGCTGGCGGTGATGCTGGTGGTGATCGGCCTCCGGCAGGAGGTGGCCAACTACGCCAACAAGGCGGTGGCCCACTTCCTGCTGATGTTCCTGCTGTTCGCGGTGCCGGGAGTGATCTTCACCAGCTACATGAACGGCGGCTTCAGCCTCTCGGGGAAGCCGGCGACCCCGGTCTACGCCGCGGTCAACGGTTTTAGGGAGGGGACGCTCGACTGGGAGCGGGAGGCGTACGGGCTCGATGCCGACGGGCAGCTGAACCTGGAGCGCATCCAGCAGGGAGACGGCTACCTAGCCTCGCTGTGGCACCGGCCGGGCGATACCCTGGCGGCCACCGCCAGGAGTGCCTGGCACGAGTATTTTCGCGGCATCCAGTCGCTGGTACCGGTGTGGCTGCTGCCGCTGGTGGGCCTGGGCATGTTCGCGGTGGTGTGGACCCGGCGGGAGGCGCTCAAGTACGGCTACCTGGCGGTGGTGGCGGCGCCGATGCTGGTGCTTCCCGTAACCAGCAGCAACGTCTACTTCTTTCTGCCCTACGCGGGCATGGTGATGCTGCCGGCGGCCCGGGGCTGGCTCAAGCTGGAAGAGTGGCTCCTGGGGACGGCGGACGAGATCGCCGGCTACGGCGGTATCTCCGCGCGCTGGAAAGGGGTGCTCAAGGTGGGCCTGGCGCTCTTGATGCTGCTGCCGCTCGCCGGTTTCGCCTTTTGGACCGTCACCCGCGTCCAGTACCACCCCGAGTACCGCCGCGCCGGCGAGCGGCTGGCGGACTCGGGCGGCGACGGCGCCCGGGTAATGAGCGCCGAGACCGCCACCGCCTACTACGCCGGTTCAGAGCTGGTGCCGGCGCCGTACGCCGAGCCCGACCGGGTGCTGGATTACGCCCGCGACAAGGACGTGGACTTCCTGGTGGTCTCGCGGCGGATGGTGAGCGAAAAGCGGCCGCTGCTGGCACCGCTCCTCGGCGACGGCGAAGATTACGGGCTCGAGGTGGCCTACGAGGACGGCGAGCAGGGCCTGGTGGTCTACCGGCTGGTCGGCTCCCGCTAGCCGGCGCCGCACCCGGCTCGCGGCTTGCGTCCCGAGGCGGGCTCAATCTATAATTCAAGGGACGGGAGAGGGGCGCGGGCAGCGCCCCTTGGACGTAAAAGAGCCCGTCTCACCTGCATTCTGGGGGATTAGCTCAGCTGGGAGAGCGTTTGGCTGGCAGCCAAAAGGTCAGGGGTTCGAATCCCCTATCCTCCACCATTCTTCTCTCCTGATGGCGATCGTTCAAGGCATTTCCAGCCCTTTGTGAGGGCATTGATGGAAAGTGCTTGAATATCGACCTGGACATATCAAATAGGGTATAGTATAAATATGATATGTGGGAGGTGTATGAGCACAGGAGGGCAGATAAATCTCTCAGGAAGGCGCCGCGGGAAGTATTGAAGCTCTACGAGAAATGGAAAGATATCGTCATGGTTTCAGGCCCTTCGGGACTGCGCCTGATAAAAGGTTTTCACGACGAGAGCCTGAAGGGAAAGTGGAGAGGCCATAGGTCTTCCAGGCTGGGTTTGGGCTACCGGGTAATTTACCGTGTAGAGGCACAGCGGGTCCTGGTAGAGGTCATCGACGTAACCGCGCACGATTACCGGAGAAGAAAATGAAGGACTACCAGAAGGCAAAAAAGAGAATTGAGGTCACGGTAGGGGAATCCGTGAGAATTATTCGATAGCTACAGGGCTTGAGCCAGAATCAGCTTTCCAAGCTTACGGGGATTTCCCAGTCCACTATATCCGCCATTGAAAACAACCGGGTCAGGCTGGGAGTGGAGCGGGCCAAGGTGATCGCCCGAGCCCTGAAGTGTCATCCGGCGGTCCTGGTCTTCCCGGGCTGGGATGTCGAAGGCCACGCTGCGTGACTGGAGATTGAAGTGGGCCGCCAGGTCACGGGCTTGGTGGTATATTCCTACGGATTCACCCCAACTTTAACCCCCTGAACGAGCTTCAGCGTTCTTTTTCCAGCAATGCAAGGAACCGCGCCGGTTTAACGATCTCTGCGCCCTGGTATTCCCCCAGTTTAACGAGGTGGGAATCGCCGGAGACGATGAAATGTGCCCTGGCGGCGAGTGCGCATTCGAGAACTCGATTGTCGGGATCGTCCGCGAGGACGGATACTTGGGCGCCGGGCTCTACCACCTCGGCGGCCGCGGCGATGGTGGCGATCACCGCCGTGATCTCTTCCCTGTAGAAGGAAAACTCGTCACCGGCCAGGATCCTGGCGGTCTCCTTCAGGATTTCGTGCGAGGCATGGAGCCTGAATTGCCGGTGCGGCCGCCAGGACAGGCGAAAAAGGGTTTCCGGCTTGCCGCCAAATATCACCGCGGAGACGTAGGCATTGGTATCGAGTACGGCCCTATACACCCCTTGCCTCGTGTATCAGCCGGTCGATGTCTGCCTCCGAGGTTACCTTCAGCCTGCTTGCCGCCCTGGCACCGGCGCGCCTGGCACTCTGCCAGCGTCTTTCCCTTTGCACTTCCGCGTAGACGGAAAACGCGTCCCGAAAGAGCTGGCTCTTGCTTTTCTTTTCGGCCTTGGCCAGTCTCTCGATCTCCTCGATCATCTCCGGGGGGAGGGAGACGTAAATCGTCTTGGTGGTCCTTCCCAACCTGATCACCTCTCGTCTGGATCTATGTTATTACTCGGTCGTACTGAGTAATAACCATGATCTAGCCGGTTGCGAAGTCCATGTCAATTGCTTCGCCGTGATTGCTGGTTGCCGGCCGAGAAACGAAACCCCCGCCGGGCCGTTTCGCCCAGCGGGGGTTTTTCCTTTCCGGGATACTAAGGACGCTGGCTCTCTCAATGCGCGGTGCCGCCGGCGAGTGCCCGGCGCTCCTGGCGCCGCCGCAGCCAGAGGCGCACCAGCTCGTAGGAGCCGAAGAGCACGCCCACGTAGAAGAAGTTCCCCATCAGCGTGTTCTTGAAGAAGGGGATCGCCGCCGCGTAGCAGGCGACCAGGCCCGCCCAGGTGTGGGGGTACATGGGCCAGAAGGCCCAGACGGCGAAGTTGGTCACCAGGAAGAAGATCACCGAGCCCAGCAGGGTGCCGCCGGCCACCGTGGTGAAGCTCTTGTGATCCTTGAGCCAGATGCCGATCAGCCCCACCAGGGCGAAGCTCAGGTAGACGGAGACCATCACCTGCCAGGAATAGAAGCCGATGAAGATATCGCTGATGAGCATCGCCGCCAGCGGCAGGATGAAGGCGAAGCGCCGCCGCAGGTAGCAGCCGCTGAAGAGGCCGATCGCCGCGATGGGGGCGAAGTTGGCCGGGTGCGGCAGGAACCGCAGTACCACTCCAAGTAGTATCAATAGGTATTCCATGTTACCTCCCGTTCTCGGTGTACAAGGCTCTTGGTCAGGGTCTCCGCGGGCTTCGGCGCTACTCATCCCTCCTTTCCGTCGTCCGCCGTTGCCGGCGGGTGATCATCGAGGCTACTGCCGCGGCGGCGGCCGCCAGGGAAACCACGAATATCGCCAGCGCGAACAGGCGGTCGCTGCCGTTCAGGGTCACCGTGCTGTTGCTCCCGCTGTCCAGGCCCGCCTGCATGTTGCCGGCAGCGGCGACGGGACCGCCCCCGGCGGCCGCCACCGGGGCCGGCGACGTTGCCGCCAGCAGCGCCGCTACCGCAAGCAGGACTGCGAGGGCTGTCAGATATGGGGCCATGCCTGCGGGTACTGGTAGCCGTTACCGCAACCATCCTCGGCGGTGGCATAGATGGTGGTGCGGAAACTGGCCACCCCGTCTGGAACCAGGTACTGCAGGGTCAGCGATGTCTGCGAGCCGGCATCGATGGCGCCCAGGTTCAGCGGCAGGGTGGTGACGGTGATCACGCCGCTGGTATTGTCGGTGCCCACCACGCGCGTGTTGTACGCGCCCGGCCCCTGGGGCCGGTTGCGGATGCTGAAGTCCACCGTGAGCAGCCGCGCCTGGTAGTCGGCGAAGCTGTTCCAGCGCACGTCCTCCTCGTAGAGCGACAGGGAGGGAGTGTTGCCGGAGCAGGCCGGCGGCTGGTAGGTCACCGGCAGCGGCTGCCCCAGGAAAGCAGGAACGGCGTAGGCGGTCATCAGGCTCTGGCCCGTCCCGGACGCCATCCAGCCCAGCGAGCCGTCGGCGTTCTGGGCTTCCAGCAGGTAGCTCCAGGGGGTGGAGCCGTCGGCGGTTCTCCAGGTGGAGGCGTCCTCGCCCAGCGCCGCCAGCGCCGGCAGCACCCAGGAGGTGGAGGCGGTGTTGGAGTCGCCGAACAGTCCGCCGGGGCTGTAGGGAAAGCCGCCGTCGGCGTTCTGGGAGCTTGCCAGCCAGGCGCGGGCTGCGGCCAGCGCCGCGTCGATGCCGGCCGCGTCCGGGTAGCCGGCGTCGCGGGCGAGCACCAGCGCCTGGATCGCCGCCGCCGTGGTGTCCACGTCGGCGCTGCCGCCCACGGCGTAGCCGAAGCCGCCGCCGGCGCCCTGGTTGGTGAGTATGTACTGCACGGCATCGCTCACTGCCGGCGAGCTCACGTCCTCGCCGGCGCCCAGCAGCGCCAGCACCGCGAAGATGTCATCGTTGATCAGGCCGGTGTCACCGACCTGGCTGTCCTGGTGAAAGCCCAGCAGCCCGGCCACCAGGTCGGTGCCGAAGGCACGGGGATCGCCGCCGGCGGCCAGCGCCGCCAGGATCTGCCGCGCGTAGTCGGTGGAGCTGCCGCCGCTGGGGTCGTAGCCGGCGAGGAAAGCGAACAGAGACGCGCCCTGGTTGCTGACCCCGGAGGCATCGACGCCGGCGGCGCTGAAGGCCACCGCCGCCCAGGCGCTGATACCGGCGTTGTCGATGGCGCCGTCGGTAGCCTGCTGGGCCTCCAGGTAGCCCAGCGCCGCCTGGGCTGCCTGGTCGAGGCTGGCCTGGTCGGGAACCGGCTTCAGCACTACCAGGTGTTTCACCGCGCTTCTCACGTAGCCGCTCTTCTCGATGTAGACCTGGTAGTCACCGGGCGTGGCCAGGCTGGTGGTGAGCTGGCCCTGGGCGTCGGTGGTGAGCACCGACTGCCCCAGGTGCACCTGGGCGTTTGCCAGCGGCACGATGGTGCCCTGGTTGTCATCGTAGTAAGTGCTGGTGATGGTGAACTGCTGCCCTGCCTCCACGCTGGCGGCGGAGAGGTCGACGCCCAGCGGGATGTCGGGCCAGGGCCCGAAGTAAAGCAGCATTTGGTCGCCGTCGGCCAGGTCGTAGTCCGCCAGGCCCACCGGCGGCGAGACATAGTTCACGCGGTAGAGCCAGTAGTTGCTGGCGTCGCTGGTGATGCCCGCCACCTCGGTGAGGTAGAGCCCCCAGCCGTAGTCGGCGAAGCTGTAGGTGAAGCCCCCCTGGGCCGCCGCCGCCGCGAGGGCGCAGGCGGCCTTGCTGCCGCTGAGCACGTGGGTGCCGCCGCCGGAGTCGGTGATGGTGCAGCCATCCACCTGCACCTGGCCGTCCCAGACGCTGCCGGACGGGGCCTCGATACGCACTTCCACCGACGACGGTGCCGCCGCCGCCGGGTGCGGCAGCAACGCCAGGCATGCCGCCGCCAGCAGGAAAGAAATCATGACCAGGGTCGCCACCGGGAGGCTTTTCCTCCGGGGCGGCCTCAACGAGTCGACTGGTAACGCCATAGGATTACGTCTCCTTCCGATAGGATTTGACTGGATGCCCCCAGGGAGGCATAGTTGCCGTTCACGTAGTAGAGCCAGAACATCCCCGCGCGGGGATCGTTGCGGACGCCGTCCAGCTCCTCCACGAAGGCGCCGTAGGAGGAGTTGTTGCTGTAGTCGAAGCTGAAGCCGTACCTGCCGCTGGCTTCGAGCAGCAGGTCGAAGACGGTGGAGCCCTCGTCGACGCGCAACGAGTATTCCAGCCTGCGGGCGCCGCTATCGATCACCAGCGTCACCGGCAGGCCCTGGGGAGCGCCACCGCCCGGGGCTACTGACCCCGCGGGTGGCGGCGTGGTCCCGCCGCCTGCTGTCCCCGGAGCGGGGGATGAGGAGGGGGCGGCGTAATCGCCCGGGCTGCTCCCTGCCGCTGCTTCCGGAGAGCTGGTGCCGGGGTCGGCTCCCGGTTCCCCGGCGCCTGACCGTGGCTGCCCGTCACCGGCTGTACGGGCAGCGTCCCCGGTGCCGGTGTACGTGTCCGGGGCGGCATCCGCCGTGGTCAGCGTGTAGCCTTCGGCATCCAGTTGGCCGTTGCCGGCGGGGCCCGCCTGGTCGAAGCCGCCGGCGCTGGAACCGAAGTAGACGGCGCCGCTAACCAGCGCCATCGAGAGCGCCACCGCCAGCACCAGCAGCTGCACGCGGTTGCGCCTCAAGAAGCCTGCGGGCCTGCCACTGTTCATGTGCTCACCACCAAAAAAGCCTCTTCCTGAAGAAAGAGGCTTTTTCCCAAAAAAGGCCTTTTCGAGCTGAAAAGGCCAACTGACTCTTCCTCCATGCTCGTGTAAAGAAAGTCGCCTGCAGGCCGGTTCTCTGGCTTGGCCCATGGCCTCACAGTTACGGCATAGCGCCGGACTCTCGTGCCTTGCACGATACACCGGACTTCCCCGTTGTTTCCCTTGCGGGAATCCTGCAGGTAGCTATTCAGTTGTCGCAGGCACGATAGCACCGTCCGCCCGTGGCTGTCAAGAGCCACTCCTGGAAAAAAAGTTAGTATCAAAAGTCACGAATATGTTTGCCAATTAAAGGAAAATCACCTACAATGCTCGAGTTTGCCGAAACATAAGAACGCACCCACCTTCGGTTGCACCCCCGCGGAAGACTCCGCATTCACCTGCTTTTTCTGAGCCCACACCCATGTCTTCACGCGTGCGTGCCTGCCGTTGCGCGGGAGCGGACGCAGTACCCAGGCCCTGCGGCCGTGAACGGCGATCGCGCACGCGGGCACGCGCAGGGCGGAAAGGATCGTGATGACGAAAGCACGCTGGATGGTATTGATGATACTGGTGATGGCCGCGGCACTGGCCGCGGCGGCCACGGCGGTAGTGGTTGCCGAGGCTGCGGAGAGCGACGCGGCGCCGGGCGAGATCGTGGCAGGCGCTGACGGGGCGGCCCCGAACCCGGCCGCCGACGACGGTCTCCAGGGAGAATGGCGGAGGAGCCTGAACGCGCGGCGCCTGGAGGCATACCGCGCCCGCAGGGAAAAGGAGCGCCAGGACGCCGAGGCCACCAGCCGCTTTGGGCGCTGGGGGCCGGACCTGGTGGAAGCAGCGGCGATGTACGGGCAGAACCCGGCGGAGCTCTACCGCGTCATGAGCTGCGAGAGCGGCGGCAACCCTTACGCCGACAACGGCGTCAACAAGGGGCTCTTCCAGTTCCACCCCTCTACCTTCGCCGGCACTCCCTACGCCGGGGCCGGCATATTCGATGGCAGGGCACAGATCTTTGCCGCTGCCTGGATGTGGTCCCAGGGACGCAAGGGGGAGTGGGGCTGCGCCTGAGGACGCGGGGCGGCGGCGGTCACATGTGGGCCTTCTGGTAGCGCTCGCGCAGGTCGTCGAGCACCAGGTAGATGGCCAGCAGCAGCGCTACCGCCGCTGCCTTCAGCCAGCCGCCGCCCCAGGCACCCAGGAAGGCATCCCCCGACCACTTCACGGGGATGGAGACCGCCCCGGCAACGAAGGCCAGGAAGGCCAGGATCCTCGCCAGCAGTAACCTCATCGTTCACCTCCCGAGCCGCTTGGTTGCCTGGTTTTTCGCGGCGGGGCATCTCGTTCCTGCCGGTCGCCGGTCCGGCTGCGCTTGGCCGGTGCCGGCGACTGCTCCGGGCGCGGGCCGGGGAGTAAGGCCAGGTCGGCCCCGGCGGCGGAGGGGCCGCCGCGTTTTTTCCGCCCCCGATCTCTCCTGATATAATGGCGCCGGCCATGGACAAGTATCAGCCGGCAGAAATAGAAGCCAAGTGGCAGAAGATCTGGGAGGAGGAGCACGCCTTCGACGTGCCCGACCCCGAAGATCCGGCTGCCGCCGACCGTTCCCGCAAGAGCTACGTGCTGGAGATGCTGCCCTACCCATCGGGCACCCTGCACATGGGGCACGTGAAGAACTACACCATGGGGGACGTCATCGCCCGCTACCGCATCCACGACGGGCAGAAGGTATTTCACCCCATGGGCTACGACGCCTTCGGTCTGCCGGCGGAGAACGCCGCCATCAAGACCGGGCTGCCGCCGGCGGAGCTCACCCGGCGCAACATCGAAAACATCGAGAAGCAGCTGCGCTCGCTGGGGGTATCCATCGACTGGACCCGCGAGTTGGCCACCTGCGATCCCGAGTACTACAAGTGGACGCAGTACTTCTTCCTCAAGTTCTACGAGCGCGGCCTGGCCTACCGCAAGGAGGCGGCGGTCAACTGGTGCCCTTCCTGCCAGACGGTGCTCGCCAACGAGCAGGTGGTGCAGGGAGCCTGTGAGCGCTGCGACAGCGAGGTGGAGACGCGCAGCCTCGCCCAGTGGTTCTTCCGCATCACTGCTTACGCCGAGCGGCTGCTGGAGGACTTCCGGCTGCTGGAGCAGTGGCCGGAGCGGGTGATCACCATGCAGCGCAACTGGATCGGCAGGAGCGAGGGCGCCGAGGTGATCTTCCGCGTCGACGAGCTCGATATCGACATTCCCGTCTTCACTACGCGGCCGGACACCCTCTTCGGCGCCACCTTCTTCCTGCTGGCGCCGGAGCACGAGCTGGTGGACAAGCTGGCGGCGGGCACCGAGCACGAGCAGGCGGTGGCCGAGTACGCCCGCGAGGCCCGCGGCCGCTCGGCGGTGGACCGGGCCGTGGCCGACCGCGAGAAGACCGGCGTCTTCACCGGGCGCTACGCCGTAAACCCGGTGAACGGCGAGCGCATTCCCATCTACGTCAGCGACTACGTGCTGATGGAATACGGCACCGGCGCCATCATGGCGGTGCCGGCCCACGACCAGCGCGACTTCGAGTTCGCCCGCAAGTTCGACATCGAGGTGCGGGTGGTGGTCTCCGGTGAGCGCGAGGACGGCTCCCCGGTGGGCGCCGGCGACGGGCCGACGCTCGAGGCGGCGTTCGAGGGGGAGGGCACGCTGGTGAACTCCGGGCGCTTCGACGGCATGGCCAGCAGCGAGGCGGTAAGCGCGGTCACCGCCTGGCTCGAGGAGCAGGGCAAGGGCAAGGCGGCGGTGAGCTACCGCCTGCGGGACTGGCTGGTGAGCCGCCAGCGGTACTGGGGGGCGCCGATACCCATCGTCTACTGCGACAAGTGCGG
>JAJRWQ010000094.1 GCA_024276735.1 Actinomycetes bacterium | reverse complement strand
TCATAGAGTAATGTCCCGACCAGGGAGAAGGGAAGATGAAAGCAGGTACAGGCACAAGCCCGGAAGCGACTGTGATAAGATACGGGTGTCAAGTCGACCTCACACGGGAGGGACACCCTGATGGACTGGACAGCGCTTCTGGAGGCCTCGCTCAGTTTCTTCCTCGTTATCCTGGCCCTGGCGGTGGCATTCATGCTGGTGCGCATGGGAGGAACCTTCTTCCGCCTGAGCGAATTCATCAAGCGGCTGGACGAGGAAGTCATCCCCTTGCTGACGCGGTTGCAGGTAACCCTGGAGGAAGTCAACAGCAACCTGGAGAAGGCAGACGACATGATGGGCACCCTGGTGGATGCAACCGACAGCGTCGAGGCCACCACCAGGGCGGTGCAGATCGCGGTCACCACGCCGGTGAAGAAGGCAGTCGGGTTGTCGGCCGGCGTCACCCAGGCGGTTTCCAGCCTGGTGGACCAGTACCGGGGGAGGGGCTGATGATGGGAAGGCTTCTGTCCGGGCTCGGCTGGACCGCGGCCGCGGGCACGGTAGCAGCGCTGGCCTTTGCCCGCTACCGCAGCAACGAGACCGGCAAGGATATCGTCACCGTGCTGGGCAACCTGCCCGAGGAACTGCAAGAGGCGCAGTCGGAATGGCGCCGGCGGCTGCAGAAAGCCCTGGCGGAGGGCAGGGAGGCCGCGGCCGAGCGCGAGCTCAGGTTCGAGCGCGAACTCGAGGGTGAGGCACCCTCCGAAGGAAAGGAGGCAGCTCCGGAGTACATGGTGTAAGGCGGGATCAAGGGTAAAGCATAATAAGCCCAAGCCGGAAAGGACCGAATAAGGGCTAAAGTTTTTTCGCAAGCTGCCGATAGGAAGCACCCGCGCGGAGGCGAAGGCAGCGGGAGGTCCGAAAGCAGCATTACGCGAAGAAGTCCTTGGCGGGCCGGACGGGGGTAGCCACTGCTATCGAGTCACTTGGGACATGCGCCTTCTCCGAAGGCGTCGTCGATGGAGGTGGATCATGAGCGTTGCATGCCAGCCCTGTCAACCCACTACCGAAAGCCTGCACCGTGTCTGCGACGAGAAGGAGCTGCTGGAGGCCTACTGCCAGCGGGGGGACTCGGCGGCGCGCGACGAGCTGATCCTGCGCTATCTTCCCCTGGTCTACGGTGTCGCCCGCCGTTACTGCCAGCGCGGCGAGATGCTGGAAGACCTGGTGCAGGTGGGTTGTGTCGGCCTGATCAAGGCCATCGACCGTTTCGATCTCGACCGCGGGGTGGCGCTCTCCACCTATGCCACGCCCAACATCATCGGCGAGATCAAGCGCTATTGCCGCGACAAGGGATGGGCGGTGAAGGTGCCGCGCGGCCTGCTGGAGCTGAACATGCGCCTGGAGCAGGTGGCCGGCGACCTGGCGGGACTCAATCACCGTTCGCCGACCATCCGGGAGCTGGCCGAGGCCGTGGATGCCACGCCGGAGGAGGTGCTGGAAGCGATCGAGGCCGGTCGCAGCCGCAACTCCCTTTCCCTCGATCACGCCATGAGGCCCGGCGACGGCGACGACGAGCGCCTGCCCCTGGAGGCCATCGGCGACGAGGACGACGGCTTCGATACCGCCGAGATCAGGATGATTCTCGAGCCCGGGTTCGACCGCTTGAGCGAGCGCGAGCGGCGCATCCTCTACATGCGTTTCTTCCAGGGCTTGACTCAGTCGCAAATAGCAGCGAACATAGGCGTATCGCAGATGCACGTATCCCGCCTGATTCGCAGGGCTCTGGTCAAGGTGCGAGCGGAGATCTGCAAGCGGGAGGGAAAGGAGAACTACAGGACGTTTGAAGAGCTACCGGATTCGCTCCAGCTTTCGTGATTTCTTCGTCGAGAACGGGCACCAGGACCGGCCCAGCTCATCGCTGGTTCCGGCGGACGACCCGTCGGTGCTGCTCACCACCGCCGGCATGCAGCAGTTCAAGCCGTTTTTTCTCGGCATCCAGGAGCCGCCGCACCCGCGGCTGACCACCTGCCAGAAGTGCTTCCGCACCACTGATATCGACCTCGTGGGCAAGACCGCCCGCCATCTCACCTTCTTCGAGATGCTGGGCAACTTCTCGTTCGGTGACTATTTCAAGGAAGGTGCCATCGACCTCGCCTGGCGTTTTTCCACCGGGGTGCTGGAGATGGACCCCGCCCGCATCTGGGTGAGCATTTTCGCCGGCGACGAGCAGGTGGAGACGGACGACGAGGCCCGCAAGGCATGGCTCGAGGCCGGCATCCCCGCGGAGCGCATCGTGCCGCTGCCGGCGAGCGAGAATTTCTGGTCCGCCGGGCCCACCGGCCCCTGCGGGCCCTGTACCGAGCTCTACTACGACCTGGGGGAGGAGGCCGGCTGCGGCCGACCCGACTGCCGGCCCGGCTGCGACTGCGACCGCTACGTCGAGTACTGGAACCTGGTCTTCATGCAGTTCAACCGCGACGAGGCGGGCCAGCTGACGCCGCTGCCGCAGCGCAACGTCGATACCGGCATGGGCCTGGAGCGCATCACCGCGGTGATGGAGGGGAAGCTGAGCGTCTTCGAGACGGACCTCTTCCAGCCGCTGATCGAGTATACCTGCGACGCCGCCGGCGTTCGCTACGGCGCCGACGCCGGCAGCGACCGGGCGGTGCGGGTGCTGGCCGACCACAGCCGCGCCATCGCTTTCCTGGTGAGTGCCGGCGTCTTCCCCGGCAACGAGGGATGCGGCTACGTGCTCAGGCGGGTGATGCGCCGGGCGATCCAGGCGGCATCGGTGCTGGACCTCGAGACCCCGTTCCTAGCCGGGCTCTGCTCGCAGGTGGTGGAGCTGCTGGGGGACGTCTACCCGGAGCTGGTGGAGCACCGTTCCCTGGTGGAGGAGATGGCATCGCAGGAGGAACAGCGTTTCGGCGTCACCCTGCAGCAGGGAAACGCCATCCTGGAGCAGGCCGTGGCCACGGCCAAGGAGTCCGGCAGCCGCCTCATCGAGGGCGAAGTTGTCTTCCGCCTGCACGACACGTACGGGTTTCCCTTCGACCTCACCCGCGAGATCGCCCAGGAGGCCGGGCTCGACGTGGACCAGGAGGAGTTCGACCGCCTGATGGAGGAACAGCGGCAGCGGGCCCGCGCCTCGGCCCGGGCCGCGGACGCGGGGGAGAAGGAGGCGCTGATAGAACTGGGCCGCCACGCCAAGGTGAAGACCGACTTCGTGGGCTACGAGAAGCACGAGCTGCACACCTCCATCGGCGACCTGCGGGAGCTCGACGGCGGCCGCCTGGCGCTGAAGCTGCGGGAGTCCCCGTTCTACGCCGAGTCGGGCGGGCAGGTCTCGGACACCGGCTGGATTCACACCGAGGACGGCAAGGCGGACGTGGTGGGGGTGATCGCCCTGGACGGTGACCAGGTGATCCTCGCCGAGCTGGAGGAAGGACGGCTGGAGGCGGGGGCGCCGGCCAAGGTGATGATCAACCGCGTGCGCCGGCACGCCATCGCCTGCAACCACACCGCCACCCACCTCTTGCACAACGCCCTGCGCTGGCTGCTGGGCGAGCAGGTGCGCCAGGCGGGCTCCTACGTGGGGCCGGACAAGCTGCGCTTCGACTTCACCCACGGCAGCGCCCTCTCCGAGGAAGAGCTGATCCGCATCGAGGACATCGTCAACCGCAAGATCATCGAGAACCACCAGGTGAAGGCGTTTACCACTTCGCGCGACTACGCCCGCGACATGGGGGCGATCGCGCTCTTCGACGAGAAGTACGGCGACTTCGTGCGGGTGATCGAGGTGGGGGACTTCAGCCGCGAGCTGTGCGGCGGCACCCACGTCACCCGCACCGCCCAGATCGGCGTCTTCAAGATCATCTCCGAGTCGAGCGTCGGCGCCAACCTGCGGCGCATCGAGGCCATCACCTCCAAGGCGGCCATCGACCAGCTGCGCGAGCGCGACCGCCTGCTGGAGGCGCTGGCCCAGGACCTGCGCACCGAGCCGGCAAAGCTGCCGGAGGCGGTGGCGGCGCTCCGGCAGGAGCTGGAGCAGTTACAGGAGGCGGAGGAGCAGCGCAAGCGCGAGCGCCTGGCCGGTGCCGGCCGGGAACTGGCCGCCTCCGCCGAGGACTGCGACGGCGTGAAGGCGCTGGCGCTGGCGGTGGAGGTATCCGAGCCGGACGAGCTGCTGGAGCTGGCGGACCGGCTGCGCGAGGAGATGGGCCCCTCGGCGCTGCTGCTGGCGGCCGATACCGGCGGCAAGGTGGCGCTGCTGGCCACCGCCACCGACGAGGCAGTGGAGCGCGGCGCCCGCGCCGGCGATCTCATCCGCGAGGTGGCCCCCCTGGTAGGCGGCAAGGGCGGCGGCCGCCCCACCATGGCCCGCGGCGGCGGCCCCGACCCCTCCGCCATCCCCACCGCCATCGACCACGCCCGCACCTGGCTCCAAGAAAAGCTCTACGGGGACGTTCTTTCCTAATATTCCTAAAATATGCAAGGTGATGAATATTTATTCATCGGGCGTCACGGGTTGCTGTTCGATGGAATGGCTCAATGGTAGGAGAATTTTTTTGAAAAACCCTGCTTGTTAGGGCTGTTTAACGCTGATGCCAGCAGTAAGTAGGTTCGCCCACTCACGTCACCGCCCGGTGGCGCTTCTGTATAATTATTCAGGGAATGAATAAATTAGGAATATTAGGAAAGAACGTCCCCGTGAAGGTTTTAGCGCTGGATTATGGAAGCAGGCATACCGGGGTGGCGGTTTCGGATCCCACGGGCAGTATCGTGCGGCCGCTCGATGAAATCGAGGATGCCGGCAGCGAGCGGGGCCTGGAGGCGATAGCCGCCAGGGTGGCGAAGGAAGGGGCCGAGCTGGTGGTAGTGGGAATGCCGCTCACCCTGCGCGGCGAGGAGGGAAGCCAGGCAAAGGAGACGGCCGCCTTCATCGAGAAGCTGGCCGCGCGCCTGGACATCGCCGTCGAGGCATACGACGAGCGCTTCACCAGCAGCATCGCCGCCGGTCGCGGCGGCAACGCCTCCCGCCACAGCATAGCCGCCTGCTGCCTGCTCGAGGACTTTCTCCAGTCGCAGCAGCGGCAGTGACGGCGGGAAGGCCCGCCGTGCCGGGCCGGTCACCCCGATGAGCCTTTCGCGATACAATCCCCAAGTGGCGTTCCGTGAAGCAATCGACGTGCCGAGGCTGTCCTCGGCCGGTGCGAGATGATGAAGATGGACACCAGCATGAACCTGAAGGAAACCGGGAACGGGCAACGGCATCCGCGGAAGGTTGCAGGAACGGCAACGAATCGGCCGGCGCCCGCCGCCTGCATGCTTGGTTCCGGCAAACTTCAAGTTCAGCCGGAAACAG
>JAJRWQ010000093.1 GCA_024276735.1 Actinomycetes bacterium | reverse complement strand
CCGTTGCCCGCCCGGCCCGGGGACGGGGTCGTGAAGGAATTGAATCGCCTTTGTCTAAATAGCCAGAAGCGGGAAACCGGCCCCCGCTGGTGGTGCCTGCAATTCAGCGGGCGCTGATCAAACGAAAATGGTAGGAGGCAAAGTGAACAGGCTTACACGACGGGGGAAAAAGAGTCATTTCATTCTCATTCTCGCCCTGGGCGTTCTGGCCTTGCTTGCAGCGGCAGTGTTGCCAGCAGGCTGCGGCGAGGAACAGTCGCAGGTGACTTTTACGTATGCCGAGTTGTCCGATCCCGTGGCCATCGACCCCGCCCTGGCGGAAGAGGACGTGGGCATGAATATCACCCGCTACCTTTTCGACGGTCTCGTCGGCTACGACGCAGAGACCGGGGAAGCGAAGCCGGCCGTGGCCCGGGACTGGGATGTCAATGACGATGCCACCGAGTTCACTTTTCACCTCCGCAAGGGGGTCAAGTTCAGCAACGGGCGTGACGTGACCGCCGGGGATTTCGTCTACGCCTGGACCCGCGCCCTCAAGCCGGAGACCAAGTCGCCCATGGCGATGACGATTCTCGAGCCCGTAAAGGGAGCAATGAACGTGGCTGCCGGCGATACCGACAAGCTCGCCGGCGTGGAGGCCGTGGACGATTACACGCTGAAAGTGACCCTCGAATACCCGTTGGCGGAATTTCCCAGCTACCTCGGTCACCCGGTGACAGCGCCGGTGCCCAAGGAAGAAGTCGAGAATCCCGACCGCGATTTTTCCCAGGCGCCGGTGGGAAACGGTCCCTTCACGCTCAAGCAGTGGGATCACAACGAGCAGCTGGTCCTGGAAAAGAGCCCCGATTACTACGGTGACCGTGCCGAGGTCGACGAGGTGGTAGTGAAGATAATCCCCGAGACCGCCACCGCCATCGCCGAGCTCAAGGCTGGAAACATCGACGCCGTCAAGGGGGCCGCTCCCTCCCAGGTGGCGCCCCTCCGGGACGACGAGAGCGTGAACGTGTATGACGGTGATATCGCTGCTCTTCGGTTCATCGCCTTCGATAACCAGGCGGATCCCTGGCGGGGCAACGCCAAGCTCCGGCAGGCATTGAACTGGGCCGTGGACCGGGACACCATCGCTGACAAGGTGATGCAGGGATACGCGTCGCCGGCGGACGGGATCGTGCCGGGAGCATCGCCCGGGCACCAGGACGACGCCATGCCTTACAAGTACGATCCCGAGAAGGCGAAATCGCTACTGGCGGAGGCAGGATATCCCGACGGCGAGGGACTGCCGCCGCTGACACTGGTCTATCCCAACCGCGGCTCTGCCGCCGATGTCGCTCAGGCAGTACAGTCGCAGCTGAAGGATATCGGCGTCGACGTCCAGCTGCAGGGGCTGGAGCGGGGCAGTTTCCTCGACCAGATGACCTCGGGGAAGCTCTCGTTCTTCACCATGGCCTGGGTAGCCGACTATCCTTCCGCGGATACTTTCCTCTACCCGCTCTTCTACTCGCAGAACATCGGGGCGCAAAACGTATCCAAGTACCAAAACAGTGATGTCGACGGCCTTCTCGACAAGGCCCGCTCAACTCTCGACGATGATGCCCGTCGGGAGTATTACCAGCAGGCCGAGAGGGAGATAATGAGCGATGCTCCAATCATCCCGCTCATTTTCGACCGGGAAGTCGTCGTCTACTCGAACAACGTGACCAGGTTCGTGGATACACCCCTGGGAGAGATTGCCCTCAACCGGGTGATCGTTTCCCAGTAGCCCAGTAGGGATGACGTAAGAAAAAGCGGTCGGCTGCATGCGGGGGGCGCCCGGCGCCCCTCGCAGCCCCACCGGAGCGGGAGAGCCGCCGCCGGATGCCAGCAGGTTTTCCGTGGTCCGTTTCATCCTTTTTCGCGTTCTACAGATGCTGGCGGTGCTCCTGGGCACGGTCACCGTGCTGTTCCTTGTTCTCTACCTGCTGGTTCCGGGCGATGCCGCCCTCGCCCTGCTGGGCAACAAGGCCACTCCCGAGGCCCTGGACAGCCTGAGGCACGAGCTGGGGCTCGACCGTTCCCTCTGGGTCCAGTACGGCATCTACCTGCGCAATCTCCTCCACCTGGACCTGGGTACTTCATACGTGCTCAACCGCCCGGTGAGCGAGGTCATCGCCGAGCACCTGCCCGCGACTGCCTACCTGGCCGGCGTCGCCCTGGTATTCGAGTCGGTTTTCGGGATCGGCTGGGGCCTCGTGCTCGCCTCGCGGCGAACGGCGGCGCTGGAGATATTGCCAGTGGTGACCGGGGCCGTGTTGCTGGCGACGCCGGTCTTCTTCTTGGGGATGCTGCTGCAGCGTTTCTTCGGCAGTTGGCTGGGCATCCTCCCCATTTCGGGCATGGACGGCGTCAACCCGCAGCACGTCCTGTTGCCGGCGGTGACGCTCGCCGCTGCCCAGGTGGTGGTGGTGGCCGCCGTGATGCGGTCTTCGCTCAGGCAGGAGCAGGCGAAACCGTACATGCTCGCGGCACGCTCCCGGGGAATGACCCGGGCGCAGGCGCTGAGCCGTCACGGGCTGCGGAACGCCATGGCGCCGGTGATGACCCTGCTGGCGATCGACCTGGGCGTGTTGCTGGGCGGCGCCGTGATCACCGAGATCGTGTTCGCCTGGCCGGGGCTGGGGCGAACGATGTTCTTTGCCGCCAAGGCGAGAGACGTTCCCCTCATCCTGGGAATAGTCCTGGTGCTGGTGGTGATTTTCGTGGTAGTGAATACCGCCGCCGACATCGCCTACCGCTTTTTCGATCCCCGGGTGAGGCTCGAGGAGGGCTACGGTGGCTGAAGGCGGCGCCCACACCTCGGCGGCCTGGGAATCATCGGGGGGGATCGAGCTCGCCGGCAAGGCTCCCTGGCGTCGCCCGGGCAGCTGGCGCCGTTCGCTGCCGGCGCTGTTACTGGTCGGTGCCATCCTGTCGACGGCGTTGCTGGTTCCGGTGTTGCCGCTGGCGGATCCGCTCGCCACCGATTACGATGCCCTCTTGCAGGCACCGAGCCGGCATCACCTGCTGGGCACCTACAACCACGGGCGCGACGAGCTTTCGCGGGTACTATGGGCATCCCGCACTTCGCTGTTGGTAGGGATCGTGGCCACGGCGCTGGCGTTGGCGGCAGGAGTCGCCGTGGGCGGCCTGGCTGCGTACGGCGGGCGGTTCCTGGACCCGCTGCTGATGAGGATCGCCGACGTCTTCCTGTCTTTCCCGGTCATCCTGGGGGCCATCGCCATCCTTGCCGTGTTCGGCCCCGGGCGGCGGAACATCTTCCTGGCAATCGCCTTCTTCGGCTGGCCCGTTTTCGCCCGCCTGTTTCGTTCCTCGGTGCTCTCGGTGCGCGAGCGTGACTTCGTCAGGGCCTCGCGGGTTCTTGGTGCTTCACGCCCGCGTGTTTTCTTCCGACACGTCTTGCCCAACGCGGCGCCGCCGCTGGTCACGTATTCGGCGATGGTGGTATCGGCGGCGATCCTGGCGGAGGCGGGTCTCAGCTTCATCGGCCTGGGCGTGCAGCCGCCGTACCCCAGCTGGGGCCTGATGTTGGCGGAATCGATGCCGTTCTTCGAGAGCGCTCCCTGGCTGGTGCTGGCGCCGGGCGCGGCGGTGACGATGACGGCACTGGCTTTCATCTTCGTGGGAGCGCTGGTGAGCATGGCGCTGGAACCGGGCGGCGGCCGGAGGAGACGGTGAGCGTGGAGGGCCAGGAAGAAACAGCCGGCCGCCCGCCGGCGGACCAGTCCCTTCACCGGCGTGCGGGTGGCGGCGACAAGGAGCCCTTGCTGGAAGTTCAGGGCCTGACGGTCTCCTACCGTACCGGTGAAGAAACCAGGCCGGCGCTCTCCGGCGTGGATCTCACCCTGCACGAGGGCAGGTGCCTCGGCGTGGTGGGTCTCTCGGGGGCGGGCAAGACGACGCTGGGGCTGGCAGTTGCGGGATTGATCGATGAGCGCGAAGCACGCATGAGCGGAACGATCAATTTCCGGGGCCGTGACCTGCGCGGCCTCGATGAAACAAGGCTGGCGCAGCTTCGCGGCAGCGAGATCGCCATGATCTTCCAGGACCCCATGGCCTCCCTGGACCCGGCGATCACCATCGTCGAGCAGGTGGCGGAGGCCTTCCGCCTTGCGGGACGCGCCCGCAAGGAATCCCGGCGACTGGCCCTGGAAGCGTTGGCGGATGCGGGCATCCCGAAAGAGCTCTCGTCGCGGGATCCCTATGCCCACCAATTGAGCGGGGGAGAGTGCCAGCGGGTGATGATCGCCGCCGCCCTCGCCGGCGGCCCCCGCCTGCTGGTTGCGGACGAGCCCACCAGTTCGCTGGACGTGGTGCTCCAGGCGCAGGTGGTCGATCTCATCAGGCGCAAGCAGCGCCGCAGCGGCCTGGCGGTGCTCTTCATTTCCCACGATCTGCCGCTGGTAGCCTCGTTTGCAGACGAAATAGCCGTGCTGCTGGATGGAAGGGTGGTTGAGTACGGTGAGAGCCGGCAGGTAATCGAGGCACCGCGACATGAATTCACCGCGGCGATGGTGTCCGCCGCCCTGGCCCTGGCAGGGGGTGAAAATGCCCCTTCTTGAAGTAAGGGACATCAGCAAGAGCTACCACGTTTCGGGAAAGCGGGCCATCGATCCCGGCAGCGGTGCCCCGGTGGAGATCGGGGGCACCCCGGTTACTCAGCCGGTTTCCCCGGGGGGTCGGGGCCGGAGTGTCCGGGTGCTCGAGAACGTCGGTTTCGAGCTGGACAGCGGCGGCGCGCTGGGGATAATCGGCGCCAGCGGTGCCGGCAAGTCTACCCTGGCGCTGCTGCTGGCGGGGCTCGAGCAGCCGGACTCGGGCACCATTCGCATCGGTGACATCGTGGTTTCGAAAGAATGCGACCGGCGCGCCCTGGCGCGCCGGTCGCAGCTGGTCTGGCAGGATGCCCGTGGCTCGCTCGACCCCCGGCTTTGCGCATGGAAGGCCGTCGCCGAGCCGTTGCAGATACATGGTTTCAGTGGTGACATACGTTCCCGGGCAACCGAGCTGCTGGAGGAAGTGGGGCTGGGGAGGGAGTTTGCCGGCCGCTATCCCCACGAGCTGAGCGGCGGCGAGGTGCAACGGGTGGTGATCGCCCGCGCGCTGGCGGTCGATCCCCAGCTGCTGGTTTGCGACGAGCCCGCCTCGGCCCTCGATACCCTCAACAAGAGGTTGATCGTCGAGCTCCTCGTTCGCCTGCGGCAGGAGCGGGACCTGGCGGTGCTGGTGATTTCCCACGACCTGCAGGTGGTATCGGCTCTCGCGGAAAGACTGCTGGTACTGCGCCGGGGAAAAGTAGTGGAGCAGGGGGAGGCGGAAAAGCTGCTCGTGAGACCTGTGCACCCCTATACCCGGGAGCTGGTCGATTCCGTTCCCCGCCTGTAACCGGGTCGGGACCGGGAGGGCGACGCGGCGGCGGTTGGGGCCTGCCAGCCTGCCTGGTCGCCTCGACCGTTAAAGCCCCAGGTAGTCTCTCACCTTGTCCAGGGGCTGTTTTGCTTCCGCTGCCGCTTCGGCTATTACTGCCAGGCGGCGCATGCTCTCGGAGAGGGCCTGCCCCCTTCTTTCCAGCAGATCCGCCCGTTCCGGGAGCCTCTGGGCCAGCTCCTGGGCCGTATCGGCGCGGGATGTGATACCCGCCGTCTTGGAGGCGGTTTGTTCCTGGAAGCGGCCGGCGACGCGGACCAGCTGCCTGCCGGTGCCGATTACCTTGAGTGTCGACGCTGCAAGCACCACCAGCGCGGCGATCACCACCACGATCTCCAGGACCAGGATTATGCCCATTGAAACGCCTCCATGACGGTTACGGGAGGGATACTACCGTAGTGGGGCGGGAAACGGAAGTGCTGCCGCCGGACCGCTTTCAGGGCGCGGCGACGCCCAGCCTCAGGGGGAAGCGCCTGGCGCCGGCATAGTCGGGCCCGTAGTCCATGGGAGCAATGGTGACCACCTGGCCGAACGAGGGAGCCTCGATGATCTGGTCGTTACCGATGTAGATGGCCACGTGATGCGGATTTCCCGGGCCCCAGAAGACGAGGTCACCCGGCTGAAGCTCTTCGCGTGGCACCGGCACCCCCAGCTGGAACTGCATGGCGGCGTTGTGGGGAAGCTCCACGCCGTGCTGGGCGAAGACATACTTGGTGAGCCCGGAGCAGTCGAATCCCTGCGGGCTTTCACCGCCCCAGACGTAGGGAACACCGAGATACTGGATGGCGGTGATTATCACCTCGGCCTGGACGCGGTCGCTCACCTCGAGCTCCTTCAGCATTTCCCTGGCCTCGGCGGCTGCCTTTTCCCGCTCGAGGCGCTGCCGTTCCCGCTCGCGGTCGATGATCTGCCGCATCTGCGCGTCCAGCGAATCGTATACCGCCTGCCGCTCCGCGATTTGGGCCTTTATCGCCGCTTCCTGTTCTCCTGCCCGTTCTTCCAGACGCATCTGCTCGGCACGCTTGGCATCGATCTCGTTGGTGATTGACTCTATCTCGTCGGCGTAATCCTCCAGCCGGGCCTTCATCTTGGCGTCCTCGCGGCTGACCTTGGTGATGTAATAGGTCTGGTTGAGAAAGTCGTCGAAACTGTCGCTGTTCAGGATGATGGTGAACACGTTGACCTCGTCGGCCTTGTAGATCGCCACCAGCCGCTGGGACATCAACTCTTCCTGGGCCTGGTACTGGGCCCGGGCCTTCTCCAGGCGGATCCGGCTGTCGGCCAGCTCCATGGTGAGCTCATCGAGGCGGACACGGGTGGCATTGTGTTCCTCCACCGTGATTTCCAGGCGGCGGTCGAGCTCGTCGATCTGCGCCTGGACGTCCGCGGCCTGCTTGCTGAGCGATTCCACCTGCTCGCGGGCCTCACCCTCCAGGGAGAAGTCCGCCGGCTGGGCCGAGCCCGTGGCGGCACAGGCAAGCAGTAGCGCCAGCGCCATCGCCAGGGCGGCGCCGGTGGCGAGCACGCCGCCGGGCATTCGCCCCTGGATACGCCGGTGGGCATCGGCCAAATGTCGGATAATGCGGGTCATTGTCCCCAATGGTTATCGGAACCTGTGCCTGCTTCTAAAGGGAAAAAAGAACCTTTTTTCAGGACGGGGATGAGCCAGGAATGGCCGGTGGACGCGCTCTCTTTCTCAAAAAAACTTTGTGCTATAATATCGCCGGTGACGCGGGGTGGAGCAGTCTGGTAGCTCGTCGGGCTCATAACCCGAAGGTCGCAGGTTCAAATCCTGCCCCCGCTACCAACACTTTCCTCTTCTGGCTCGGTTCCGTCCGGGCTTTCTCTTTTTCGGGCCCCGGTGGGCTATTCCTGTACCACTCTTGCCGGGTCGTTCCTTATATATTCAGACCGCGGCGGCATTTTCCACCCGGCCCGGGGCGATTTAACCTGCGCTTAATCTCGCCTCATCGTTCTTAAAGGATCCGGGCTTGCGGGCGGCGACGGCGGCACGGGCCAACGGCGGCCAGGGGAGGGATGGCAGGAGCAGGCAGGCGGCACGACAGAGAAAGCGGCTGGTCGGGGAATGTGCTCGACTCCGGGCCTTGCATGGATCCGGCAGGCACCGTTTCGGGTACCGCCTGGCGTCGCGGGTCTGGAGCTAGGCGGGCACCTGGAAGCGGGGGAAAGAAGTCTTCCGGTGATAACTGCTAGCAGCCGGCCTCGGTGACGCCCGTCACCATGAAACCCTGGCCCTCGGTATAGTCCAGGGTGGCGTTCTCCAGCAGCAGGTTGGCCTTCTTCTCCACGAAGACCTTCAGGCCCTCTTTTTCCAGGGTTTCGTCGCCCCTGGCGGCGTCTTCGGCTATACCCATAGCCAACGAGGGGCTTCAGCCGCCGGGAGAGAGGTAGAGCCTCACCCCGTGATCCTCGCGGCCGTTTTCCCTCAAGAGCTGCTTGAACTTTTCAGCGGCTGAGGTGGTGATTCCCAGCATCCCGTCATCTCCTTGCACTTCCTTCGTGCTTTTCCTCCTGCTTAGATATTACCATACCCGCCGCCGGCGGCTGGAAACGCAGCCGTTTTCGCCGTCGGCTCCCTTCTCCCTCACCGCGGCAGCCAGCGCCTTCCTGTCCGCCTGCACCAGGGGATCGTCGTCCAGCCACGAGAGCAGCAGCGCCAGCAGCGGCAGCGAGTAGGGGTTTTCTTTCCTGCTTGCCAGGGAGTAGTAGACCCAGCGGCTGTCCTTGCGGCTCTCCACGAGGCCGGCCTTTTTCAGCACCGAGAGATGGCTCGAGACGGTGGATTGGCTCGCCCCCAGCGCCGCCGTCAGGTCGCTCACCCGCAGCTCTCCCGCTTCCAGGAGCTTGATGATGCGGGCGCGCATGGGGTCGCCGGCAGCCTTCATCACCAGAACGAAATCGCGCATTTCTCCCCGGAGACAGATCGACGGTGGTCGATTTCAGGAATACCCTATGGTGCTCTTACCGGGGAGTCAAGCAGGCGGCTGGGCCTTGCGGGCCCGCCAGGCGTCCGCGGTTCAGCGGAACTGCATGCCGCCGATCTCGTTGAAGCTCTCCTTGTAGAGCACCCGCTGGGTGGCCATCAGCGGCTGGCCGTTGTTGCAAACCACGTGCACGGGGCCGCCCATGGTGCCGGGGTAGGAGAGCGGCAGGTTTTCACCCACGCCCACGGTGACGTTCTCCATCAGCGTGTCGCCGATGTAGATGTCCACGTCCGCGTCGGCGGTGCCGCGGTTGCTCACCAGGATCCAGTTGCCGTTCATGCCGTTCTCCGGCAGGGAGTCGTACCAGGTGAACCAGAGGTCCGGGGCGAAATCGCTCCGGGTCAGGCCCTGCACCTCTTCGAAGCTGTCCCGGTAGAGGATGCGCTGGCTGACGATCAGGCGGTTGCCGTTGGTGCATACCACCTGCACCGGGCCGGCCATCAGGTTGTCGAACTGCGGCGTCACCCGCCCTCCCTCGGGAACGGTGTAGGTGCCCATCAGCTCGCCGCCGATGTATACCTCCACCTGGGCGTCGCCGCGATCCTGGTTGCCGATGAGGATCCAGTTGCCGCGCATGTAGTTTTCGGGCTTGGAGTCGTACCAGGTGAAGTAGTATTCCGTGGTGAGCTTGGACTCCGGCACGCCCAGCACCTCGTTGAAACTGTTCTTGTAGAGCACCAGCTGGCTGACGATCAGGGGCTGGTTGTTGGTGCAGGTCACCTTCACCGGGCCGTCCGTGGTATCGGGGAAGGAGGGCGTGATCTTGTCGCCGGGCGGCACCGTGTAGGCACCCTTGAGCTGCCCACCGATGTAGATCTCCACGTTGGCGTCGACGCTGCCGCGGTTGCTCACCAGGATCCAGTCGCCGAGCATGCCGCCGGCGGTGTTGGAATCGTACCAGGTGAAGTAGTAGGTGCTCTCGAGATCCTCCTCGGGCACCGCCGGGATCTCGTTGAAGGAGTTCTTGTAGACGACCCGCTGGCTGGAGATCAGCGGCTGCGTGGTCGCCACGGTCGCCGGCCCGCCCATGACCCCGGGGAAGCTGGGAGTCTCGGCCGGGGCGCCGGCGGCGATGTCACGGTCGGCATAGGTAGTGGGGCCCACCAGCACGCTGGTGCGGGCCGCTGCCGTGGCCGTGGCCGGGTTGGCCATCAGCACCCAGTCGCGCCAGTCGCCGTTGGACTGGTCGTACCAGGTGAAATAGTAGTAGCGCGCCGGCGTGAAATTGTCCACGGTGACGTTGATGCTCACGTCGGCAGTGAGCCCCGCCGTATCCCAGGCGATGGCCCTGAGCTGGTGTGCTCCCGCGGCATACTGGGTGGTGTCCCAGCTGAAGCTGTAGGGAGGCACGGTGCTGCTGTAGACCAGCGCGCCGTCTATGTAGAGGTTGACCTGGGCGATGCCCACGTTGTCCCAGGCGTCGGCCCTGAAATCGACCGTGCCGCTCACCTTGTCGCTGCCGGTGGGCTGGGGTATGGAGAGCGACGGGGGCGTGCCGTCTTCCGAGACGCCGCCGAAATCGGTCGTCCAGTACCAGCCGTAGTAGGATCCGGGCACGTAGACACGGCCGATACCGATGGCGTGGTAATTGGGACTCAGCATGTTTTCGTTGTGCCCGGGAGAGTTGCGCCAGGCATCGAAGACCGACTGGGCGCTCTGGAAGCCGGCGGCGATGTTCTCGCCCAGCCAGGTATTGTAGGTGTAGCCGGCGGCGCGGATACGGTCCCAGGGCGTTCTGCCATCGAGGCTGTCATGGGCGAAGTAATTGTTGACACCCATGTCGTAACTGTGCTCCTCGGAGGCGTTGTAGAGCGCGGTGGACATGGTCAGCCGCGGCAGCCCGTTCTGGGCCCGGTAATCGTTGATCAGCTGGAGAAACTCCAGCTCCTGGTCGTCGAAGGCCGCCGCCGGCGTCGCCGGCACCAGCAGGGTGGTGAGAATAACCAGCAGCACTGCCGCCGCGTAGAGCCAGGTCCTTCGCTCGTCGCTCGTGAGTGTCCGCACTTTGCTCTGCATCCCGGAGCTCATCCTCTCCACTGCCGCATCATGGCAGCATCGACCCGCGCCTCCTCCCACTAGCTCCATCGGCCCACTGTGCCTCTTCTTGAGAACGCTCCCGCGTCCTGCCTCCATTGGTATAGCGTTTTCGGGGCGAGTGAGGTTACGCCCGGCCCCCGTTGCCGGCGGTGCCTGCGAGCCGTAGCCCTCTTGCCAGGGGCGGTCGGTCCGGCTGTCAGTGTATGAAGAGGAGCGCGAAGGCGCCACCCGCCAGCACCACGTAGAGAATGTCCACCTTCTTCAGCAGCGCTGCCAGCGCCGCGACGCCCAGTACTATTCTCAGCGGATCACAGGGAACGGCGCGGGCGAACTCGACGGTGACGAACGCCAGCAGGCCCACGAAGGAATAAAGGATGCCGGCCATGGCCCTGGAGAACAGGGGGGAGGACTTCAGGCGGTCGAAGACGGGCATCAACAGCACCAGCACCAGGAACGAGGGGGTGAACACGGCGACGCAGGCGACGATGGCGCCGGTGATGCCGTACGCGATGTAGCCCACGAAGGCGGTGGTCATGACGATGGGCCCCGGGGTCACCTGGCCCAGGGCAATACCGTCCATGAAGGTGCGGCTGTCCATCCAGCCGCGCACGTCGACGATTTCGTAGAGCATCAGCGGCAGGGAAGCGAAGCCGCCGCCGAAGGCAAAAGCATCGATGCGCATCATCAGCAGTGCCAGGCGGAAGTGTTCCCGGCTGGCGAGAAAGAGGAATACCAGCAAGGCGGCGACGGCGGCCAGCAGCAGTGCTGGGGCCAGGACACCGAAACGACGGCGCCCGCCGTCGGCCGGAGCGCCGCCGCCTTGCCGGCGCAGGAAGATGGCGCCGACGCCGGCGGCGCCGGCAATGACGAGAAAGGGGCTTACGTGCAGCCAGAGGAGGGCTGCCGCCCCGCCGGCCACCAGCACCGCCGCCGGCTTTTTCAGGAACTCGCGGCCGAACGACCAGGTGGCATTGGCCACTATCGCCACCACCAGCACCTGCAGGCCGGCGAAGAGGGACAGCACCCGGGGGAGGTCGTGCACTTCCGCGTACAGGATCGACAGGGCCAGGATCAGCACGAAGGCGGGCAGGCCGAAGGCGATGTAGGCGGCGAGCCCGCCGATGATCCCGCGGGTACGCAGGCCCACGTAGGCAGCCATCTGCATGGCCGTGGCCCCGGGAACGGCCTGTACCAGGGCGACCCCCTCCCGGAAGGCATCCGCATCCAGCCAGCGGCGGCGGACCACGGCCAGCTCCCGGATGTAGGCCACCATTGCCGGCCCGCCGAAGGCGGTGAGCCCCAGGCGCAGGAAATAGATGAACAGGCTGGCCGGCCTGGCGGCGGCGAGCGCGCTCCCGGGTTCACCGCCGCGGGATTTGCTTTGAATTTGAGGTCTCGAAAGCATACGCTGGAATGAAAGGATTATATGGTATTTTTCCAGGGCCCGGAGCTGGGCCGCCGGGGCGCTTGGCCGCTGCCGGCGGAAAGATGAAACGGAAAACGGTGGTCGGGATGGCCATGAACAGAAAACTGCGGCGCCGGATCGAGAAGATCGTGGGCAGGGATGGCTGCGAGACGGCGCCCGAAGACCTGGCCTGTTACCGGTACGACGCCGCCGACGAGGCCGCGGTGCCGGACATGGTGGTGCACCCGCAGGGCAGCGACCAGGTGGCGGCGCTCCTGGAGCTGGCATCCGAGGCGGGGCTGGCGGTGGTGCCGCGCGGCGCCGGCACCGGCCTCTCCGGGGGATCCCTGGCGCTCGAGGGAGGCCTGGTGCTGGCCTTCGACCGCATGAACCGCATCCTCGAGATCGACACCGGGGACATGCTGGCGGTGGTGGAGCCGGGGGTGGTGAACCGGGAACTGCGCCGGGCGGCCTCCGCGTCGGGTCTCTTCTATCCGCCCGACCCCAGCTCGCTCAACGTCTGCACCCTGGGGGGAAACGTGGCGGAGAACGCCGGTGGTCCCTACGGAACCAAGTACGGGGTTACCGGCGACTACGTACTGGGGCTGGAGGCATTCCTTGCCGGCGGGCGGCGCCTGGAGACCGGCGGCCGTAACCGCCGCGACGTCGCCGGCTACGATCTCACCAGCCTGCTGGTCGGTTCGGAGGGGACGCTGGCGGTGGTGACGCGGATCACGCTGAAGCTGCTGCCGGCGCCGCGCTCGCGGCGGACGGCGCTCTTTAGTTTCAGTGACGTGCGGGCGGCAGCCGACGCCGTGTCGGCACTGCCGGGAAGCGGGGTGGTGCCGGCGGCGGCGGAGCTGATGGACGCCACCTGCATCGACTGCGTGGAGAAGTATCGTTTCGGGCTCCTGCCGGCGGGCGCGGGAGCGGCGCTGCTGGTGGAAGTGGACGGCGACGAGCGCAGCGCGGATTCCCAGCTGGCGTTGGTACGGGAACTTTGCCGGGAAGCAGGCGGGAACATGTTCCGCGAGGCCGCCGGCGAAGACGAGGCGGAGGCCGCCTGGGAGGCGCGCCGCGCCGTGTCGCCGGCGCTGGGGCGCGCCGCCCCTGACAAGATCGGCGAGGACGTGAGTGTCCCTCCCTCGCAGGTTGCTTCCATGGTGGGGGAGGTGCGAGAGATCGCCGCCCGGCACGGGCTGACCATCGCCGTTTTCGGTCACGCCGCCGACGGCAACCTGCACCCAAACATACTCACCGACAGGCGTGACCCGGACCTGATGCGGCGGACGGAGGCAGCGGTTGCGGAGCTCTTCGCGGCGGCGGTGGAAATGGGCGGCACCCTTTCGGGCGAACACGGGATCGGCACCACCAAGGCCCGTTTCCTGGAGACGGCCCTCCAGGACGAGGCGCTGGCAACGATGCGGGCGATCAAGCAGTCGTTCGACCCGGAGGGCATCCTCAACCCCGGGAAGATGTTTCCGTCACCCCTTGGTGCCTGAAGGTGGTAGCGCCTCCGCTCATGGCAGCGGCGTGGGGGTGGCCTCCCCGTAGCGGCCCTGGTAGCGGGCATCCACTTCCGACCTGATCTCCGCCGGGGATTTTCTCTCCGCGGCACCGTCGAGCGCGTCCAGCGCCACGTCCACGCACAGCTTTCAGCCGGCGCCGTGCCCGTCGAAGGTGATCTCGTCACCGTCCCGGGAGGCGATGAAGCAGTCGAGGACGCTCCGGTGCCCGGCGTTGCGGCCGCAGTTGCAGTAGCAGGGGATCCACTCCAGCACCTCCGGGTGGGCGATGGCGCCCCGGTACGCCTCTTCCGACCGTGGGGGCGCCGACGGCGAGTAAACGAACTGCGGCAGGGGATAATCGGCGGCGATGGCCGCCGCATCGGCCTCCTGTTGCTTGTGGGTGAGCTTCCAGGCGCCGACGACTGCAGATCCCAGGATGGCGAGCGCCCCCAGGGTGATGACCAGGATGGCGATTTTTTTCATTCGTCTCCGCCTTTCTCCGGTGCCGTGGTTCTTCCGCCCGGCCGCCCGCCGGTTTCCAGCCGGGAGCCCACGGCGGACGGGATATTGTCGCTACGCCCTGTCTCCCCCCGGGGTCACGCGGTAGGCGTCGAACACGGTGTCGATGCCCTTGATGTTGCTCAACAGGGTATCGAGGAGCTTGGCGTCGGTGATCTCCACCACGAAGCGGTCGCGCACCAGGTGGTCGGGCCCGGTGCTGCAATGGGCGGAGACGATGTTGATTCCCGATTCACTCAGGGTGCGCGAGATGTCTTCCAGGAGGTGGCTGCGGTCCATGGCCTCCACCAGGAACTCGGCGCGGAACGATTTTTCCGGTGAACCCTCCCATTCGACCCTGATGAAGCGTTCACCGTTGCGTTTCTCCAGCGCCCTGGCGTTGGGGCAGTCCTTGCGGTGGATGCTGACGCCCTTGCCCAGCGAGATGTAGCCGACGATCTTGTCCCCGGGGAGCGGTTTGCAGCACTTGGCGAGGCGCACCCCCACGTCCTCCACGCCGTCCACGCTGATACCCAGCGTCTTCGGCGTGGAAATGGACTCCTCGTCGCGCTCCCGCTCGTCCGCCGGCTTGCCGGTGGTGGTGGAGATGTCCGCCACCTCGTCCATGTCGCGGGTGATGCGGGTGATCACCTGCTGCGGCGAGGTCTTGCCGGTGCCGAGGCTGACGTAGAGGTCCTCCATCTTCAGGAAGCCCATGGAGCGGGTGAGCTCGGCAAAGGCCGGCGAGGAGACGATCTTCTGGCTGGCCAGCCCCTTCCGGCGCAGCGCCTCCTGGAGGATCTCCCGGCCGATGTGCTCCGAGTCCTGGCGGCGCTCCGTCTTGAACCACTGGCGGATCTTGTTGCGTGCCCGCGAGGTCTTGACGAAGTTGAGCCAGTCGCGGGAGGGGCCGTGGCTGGACTTGGAGGTCAGTATCTCCACGAAGTCGCCGCTGTGCAGCGTGTATTGCAGGGGGACGATGCGGTTGTTCACCTTGGCGCCCACGCAGTGGTGGCCCACGTCGGTGTGCACGGCGTAGGCGAAATCGATCGGCGTCGAGCCGGCGGCCAGGATGAAGACCTCGCCCTTGGGAGTGAAGACGAACACCTCCTCCTCGAAGAGGTCGATGCGCAGCGTCTTCATGAACTCCTTGGGGTCGTCGGTCTCGCTCTGCCATTCCATCATCTGCCGCAGCCAGGCCAGCTTGTCCGCCGCCTGTTCCTCGGTGGTGCGGGACGACCCTTTCTCCTTGTAGAGCCAGTGGGCGGCGATGCCGTACTCGGCCGTTTGGTGCATCTTGTGGGTGCGGATCTGGATCTCCAGCGGCTTGCCCTGCGGCCCGATCACCGTGGTGTGCAGCGAGCGGTACATGTTGAACTTGGGCATGGCGATGTAATCCTTGAAGCGGCCGGGCATCGGCTTCCAGATGGAATGGATGATGCCCAGGGCGCCGTAACAGTCCTTGACCGTGTCCACCAGCACCCGCATGGCAGTGAGGTCGTAGATCTCGTTGAACTCCTTGCCCTTGCGCACCATCTTGGTGTAGATGCTGTAGAAGTGCTTGGCACGGCCCTCGATCTGGGCCTCGATGCCCATCTTCTTCAGCTCGGCCTTGAGCTGCTCGGCCGCCTGGGCCACGTAGGCTTCGCGGTCGGCGCGCCGCTGGGCCACCATCTGCTGCAACTCCGAGTACTTGCGCGGGTGCAGGGCGGCGAATGCCAGGTCTTCCAGCTCCCACTTGATGCTGTAGATTCCCAGGCGGTGTGCCAGCGGAGCGTAGATCTCCAGCGTCTCCTTGGCCTTGCGGATCTGCTTCTGGCGGTCCAGGTGGCAGATGGTGCGCATGTTGTGCGTGCGGTCGGCCAGCTTGATGAGGATCACGCGGATGTCCTTGGCCATGGCCACGATCATCTTGCGCAGGTTTTCCGCCTGCTCCTCCTCCTCGCTCTTCAGCGACACCTTCTGCAGCTTGGTGAGGCCGTCCACCAGGCCCGCCACCTCGTCGCCGAACAGCTTGCGGATCTCGTCGATGGTGGAGGGCGTATCCTCGACCACGTCGTGGAGCAGGGCGGCGGCGATGGTGACGCTGTCCAGCTTCAGGTCGGCGCAGATCAGCGCCGCGCCCAGGGGGTGGTAGATGAAGTCTTCGCCGCTCTTGCGCAGCCTGCCCTGGTGCTGGCCGCGTGAATAAACGTAGGCGCGGGCAATCAGGTCACGGTCGAAGTCGGGATTGTAGCGCTCGATGGAATCGAAGAGCTCCTTGAGAACCGCATCCTGGGCTCTCAGTTCGTCTTCGTGTTCCGCAGTTTTTTTAAGTGCTTCTGACATTCCTGGTAAAAACTTTCAATAGTGTTGAACGTGGGCGACCGCTCCAGCTCGGTCTTGTTCCTGTCCGGTGTGGAGAGTATCGGAACCTCCCCGTTTTCCTCCACGGTCACCAGCTCCAGTTCGACGAGAATGCGCAGGCACCGGCCCACCATTGCCGGCTGGCGCAGGTGCTTGCCCCCCGCCAGGAGCAGCGTCGCCAGTGTTTCATCGAGTGGATGAGGGCCGCATGCCCGCAGCTGGCGGTAGACCTTGGCCAGCGGCGCCCTCAGGCTGAACTCGTGTCTCAGGACTCTCTCCGTAAATTGTAACTCATCCTCGCAGTACATTAAATGAAGCAGGGATCCGGGGGCTGCCGCGGCGATGGCGGCGAAGACTTCGTGGCTGAACGGGGGGTCGATGAAGACCAGGTGGGGGAAGCTCCGCGCCATCCCCGGCTCGGCGGCCAGGGTGGAGAAATCGGCCATCACCAGCAGGGGCGTCTCCTCCTTGCCGATCGCCTCGATGCGGCCGCGCAGCGTTTCATCGCTGCAGCGCCCGCTCGCCAATAGCGATGTCACCACGGTCTCCCCGCCCAGCGGCAGCTCGTGGGTGATGAGCCGCCGGCGCCGGGAGACATCCGCGACCACCAGCAGCAGGCTCTCGCCGCTGCTGACGAGTCGCACCAGCTGCTGGGGAATGGCGCCGAAGCCGCGCCTGTCGACGATGCGGTCGCCGGCGCCTTCCCCGCCTGGCAGCGGGTGGGCGGGTACGCCGGTCTTCCCGCCCAGCCATGCCTGGGGCAGCGGATCCTCTTCAACCATGAAGCGGCGAAGCTCGCGGGCGCCGGCGCGGTCGGGGCAGTCCTGGTTACAGCGGCTTTCACAGAATCCGGGAGGGGGCGGTGCCTCTTCGTGGCGAAAGAGCTCGCGCAGGTTGAGCTGCGGAGAGACAGTGCCGTTGAACTCGTTGCGCTCCAGGCGAAAGACCACGTCCCAGCGGCAGGAGTCGTCGAGGGAGTCCAGCAGGTAGGCCTTTTCGAAACCGATGGCGCCGGCGGCCCCGCCGCCGGCGTCGATGCGGCACTGCAGGTGGCGGCCGTCCCTGGTCTTGCGGCCGCCGCTGATGCGCGAGCCGGGAGCCACCAGCTCCACGGAGGGATTACCCAGGCCGAAGGGCTCCAGGCGGGAGAGCTCCTCGGCCAGCTCCAGGGTGAGCTCCCGGCCGGAAACCACCGCGTCCACGAAGCGCTTCGGGTGCAGGTCTTCTTCGCCGAGGGCTTCGCCGGCGATGCCGGCGAAGCCCTCCCGGAAGCCATCCACGTTCTCCAGGGGGATCGTCAGCCCGCAGGCGGCGCGGTGCCCGCCGAAGGTTTCCAGCATGTCTCCCAGGCGGGTAAGCGCGGCATGCAGGTCGAAGCCGGGGATGCTGCGCCCAGAGCCCTTGCCCGTCTCTTCGCCGGCGGCGATCATGATTACCGGCCGGTGATGCAGTTCCACCAGGCGCGAGGCGACGATGCCGATTACACCCTCGTGCCAGCCGGGGTTGCTGAGCACGTACCCGCGCGCCTCCCTGGTTTCATCGGGCCAGCTGCCGATCGTTTCCTGGGCTTCGGCCAGGATCTTGTTCTCGATGCGCTGCCGCTCGCGGTTGAGCCCGTCGAGCTCCTCCGCCAGGGGATCGGCCTCGGCCTCCGACTGCGAGAGCAGCAGGCGCAGGGCCAGCTCCGGGTCACCCAGGCGGCCGGCGGCGTTGATCCGCGGTGCCATGCGAAAGGCCACCAGCCCGGCGTTCAGGCGGGACGGTTCCACCCGGCCCACGCGCATCAGGGCTTTCAGGCCCGGGTTTCGCGTGCGGGACAGGCGGGTGAGCCCCCGCTTGACGAGGCTGCGGTTCTCGTCCAGGAGCGGCACCACGTCGGCGATGGTTCCCAGTGCCACCAGGTCCAGCCGCTCTTGGAGCAGCGGGTCCAGCTCTTCACCGTCGCCGGCGCGGCCATACTCGGCAAGCAATCCCTGCGCCAGCTTGAAGGCGAGGCCGACGCCGGCGAGCTCCTTGAAGGGGTATTCGCACAGGAGCGGCGAGACGATCAGTGCCTCGGGCAGGTGTTCCGGCGACGGCCGGTGGTGGTCGACGACGATCACGTCCAGGCCCAGCCCGGCGGCCTGGTCCAGCTCCTCCCGGGCGCCGATGCCGCAGTCGACCGTGACCAGGAGGGAGACCCCTTCGCCGGCTATCTCTTTGACGGTTTCGGCCGACACACCGTATCCCCCGTGGAAACGGTTGGGCAGCCGGTGGCAGACGCGGCCGCCCAGTTCGCCGATGATCCCCACGAGTAGCACGGTGGCGGTGATGCCGTCCACGTCGTAGTCGCCGTGGATGCAGATCTTTTCCCCACCCTCGATCGCCTGCCTGATCCTGTTGCAGGCATCCTGCATGGATGGGAACAGGAATGGGTCGTGGAGCCTGCCCTGCGGATCGAGGAACTCGCGGACGGCGTCCGGGGTGTCGTAGCCGCGGCGGGCGAGGACGGCGGCGGTGATCTCGCTCAAGCCTGCCTGGCGGGACAGATTCCTGACGGTCTCGTATGAAAGCGGTGAAGTTTGCCAGCAGGCCGATTGCATCCAGAGCATCCTAACAACCGCGGCGGACGCAAATCAATTCGGGCGGCCGCGGGAGCAGGCTGGTGCCGTCGAGGCACCGTTTTCCCCCGCCCTCCCGGTGGCCCCCGTGCCACCCGGGGGTCCCGGTGCGCGTCTATTATGAATATGACTGTGTTTCTGGCATAATGTTCCGGGGTACTTTATTATTGCCCCCCTAGGAGGAGGTGAACGGTGTTGAGAGAGAAGGTAGAAGAGGCCTTGGCGAAGATAAGGCCGGCGTTGCAGGCGGACGGCGGTGACCTGGAGTTGATAGACGTTTCCGATGACGGCACGGTGAAGATCAAGCTCACCGGCGCCTGTGGCAGTTGCCCCATGTCCCAGATGACACTCAAGATGGGTATCGAGCAGAGGCTGCGGGAAGAGGTTCCCGAGGTAGCGATGGTGGAGGCCGTCTAAAGGTTACCCTGCTGTCGGCGTCGTTATCCCGCCGAAGTCTTGATAGACAATCAGAAAATCAAAAGCGGCCGCGCGGCGGCCGCTTTTTCAATTCTCGGTAAAATTCCGGTATTGCCGTCGCTTACTGCGGCGGTGGCGGCGGAATCACGATGCTGCACTGGAACTGCGGGCACTCGAAGGTGACGTCGCGAATGTTGTCCAGCTTGGTAAGCACCGGCTTCTCGTACGAGGACTTGCCTGGTTGCTTCAACTTTCAGTCACCTCCTTGCTCGCCGTGCGGCTGCGGATACCTGCCGAGGCCGTACCCGAGCCCTTCAAAGTAAGGTAATTTTACCATCTTAGGATCAATTTGAAAAGCCATCCCTCGCCGTCCCGCGTCCAGGGGTGGCGGGAGGGGTCCCGGCCCGGCGGCCCTACTCTGCTTCCTTCTCGGCCTTGTTCTGCTCGATGATCTTTTGCGCCAGGTGCGCGGGCACTTCCTCGTAGCGCAGGAACTCCATGGTGTAATCGCCGCGGCCGCCGGTCATGGAACGGAGGTCGGGGGCGTAGGAGAGCATCTCCGCCAGCGGCACTTCCGCGTTCACCTGGGTGGTCTTGCCCTTGGGCTCCATTCCCAGCACCTTGCCGCGGCGGGAGTTCATGTCACCGATGACATCGCCCACGTTCTCCTCGGGGATCGTCACCTGCACCGACATGATCGGTTCCAGGATCACCGGGTCGGCGTCGGCGATCGCCTTCTTCAGGCCCATGGAGGCAGCGATCTTGAATGCCATCTCCGACGAGTCCACGGGATGATGCGAACCGTCGTAGACCGTGACGCTGACATCGACGATGGGGCTGCCGGAAAGCTCGCCCTCCTTCATGGCTTCGATCACGCCCTTTTCCACCGCGGGGATGAACCCCTTGGGAATGACGCCGCCGACGATCTTGTCGATGAACTCGAAGCCGGCACCGCGCTCCAGGGGAGCGACCTCCAGCCAGCAGTCACCGTACTGGCCGCGGCCGCCGGTCTGCTTCTTGTACTTGCCCTGGGCCTTGGCGCTCTTGCGGATGGTTTCCTTGTACGGCACCCGCGGCGGCTTCAGTTCCACCTCGACACCGAAGCGGTCTTTCATGCGGTTGACGATCACCTCCACGTGCGCCTGGCTGAGCCCGGAGATGATCAGCTCGTTGGTCTGCTGGTCCCGCTCCACCTGCAGGGTGGGATCCTCTTCCTGCAGGCGCTTGAGCGAACTGCCGATCTTCTCCTCGTCGCCCTTGCTCTTGGGCTCCACGGCGAACGACATCACCGGGTTGGGAAGCGCCAGCGGCGGGAAGGTGATCTTTTTCCCCTCCGAGCAGAGCGAGTCGCCGGTGTTGGTGGCCTTCAGCTTGGCAACGGCGCCAATATCGCCCGGCCCCAGCGCGTCCACCGGCTGGTTGTCCTTTCCCTGCAGGCGCAGCAGCTGTCCCACGCGCTCCTTGGTCTTGCTCGCCGGGTTGTAGACGTTGCTGTCGCTCTTGAGCTCCCCGGAAAAGACCCGCAGGGCGTTGATCCTGCCGCTGAAGGGATCGGCGAGGGTCTTGAAGACGAACACGGCCAGCGGCGCTCCCGCGTCCGCCTCCAGCTGTATTTCTTCGCCGGAATCGGCGTCGATGGCGACCACTGCCTCCCGGTCGGCCGGTGAAGGTATCGCCTCCACCAGGAGATCCAGCAGCAGGTCCGTGCCCATTCCCCTGGTAGCGCAACCGGCGGCGATGGGGAACACGGTTCCCCCGGCGACCCCCGCCCTGAGGGCGGTCATGATCTCCTCGCGGGACAGCTCCTCGCCTTCCAGGTACTTTTCCATCAGCTCGTCGTCGTTCTCGGCGATGGCGTCCAGGAGTTTCTCGCGGTGCTCCTCCACCAGGTCCGCCATCTCGGCGGGGATCTCGGTTTCCGCGGCCTTGCCGTCCTGGTAACTGTAGGCCTTCATGGTGAGGAGGTCGACTACGCCGGTGAAATCCTCTTCGGCGCCGATGGGAAGTTGCGCTACCACTGCTCCCTGCCCGAAGCTCTCCTGCAGCTGTTCGACGGCGGCGGCAAAATCGGCGCGCTCGCGGTCCATCATGTTCACGAAGATGACGCGCCCGACGCTGTTTTGTTCGCAGTGGCTCCAGAGGCGCTCGTGCTGCACCTCCACTCCCGAGGGGGCACCCACCACGACCACGGCCCCTTCCACTACCCTCATGGCGGCGATGCTGTCGGCGTGAAAGCTGGGATCGCCCGGCGTGTCTATCAGGTTCAGCAGGTGCTCGTTCCAGTTGAGGTTGCAGATGGCAGCCGATATCGAGTGCTGGCGTTTCTTCTCGTCGTCCTCGAAGTCGGCCACGGTGGTGCCCTGCTCGATGGTGCCCTGCCGGTTGATGACGCCGGCCTTGAAGAGGAAAGACTCGGTGAGGCTGGTCTTCCCGGTTCCACGGTGGCCGATGACAGCGATGTTCCTGATCCTGGCGACGTCTACAGCGGGCATGGAAACAGCTCCTTTGTTTGTTTTTCCGGCAATGATGCTGGCACGGGCCGAAGGGCAGCCGTGCAGGAAATCACCCAGTGCATCAAGACAGAGATTTTATCCCTTTGGGAGCGATATTGCTACAGCCGGGAATGAAGAAACGCTCCCAGTGGCCGGCGCCGCGGCGACGTGCCGGCTGGTGGCCGCGGGGCGTGCCGGGGCCGGGGCAGGTGCCCCTGGCTGGAGACCGGGAGGTGGAAGAACACCATTGCCCAGGGCGGGGGGAGAGGGTTTTTTTGCCAGCTTGTTGCCGGCGTCACTGGGTGCGCTGGATGCCGCCGGCGCCGGCGCTCACGCCGTCCACCTGCTGAACCACGGTGACGTCGGCAAGGTCCACGACGTACAGGGTGCCGTCCTGCTGTGATCTGGAGCCGACGGTAAACAGGAAGCGGCCGTCGGCGCTGAAGGCGACGTCGCCGTACTCGGTGAGGTGGTCGCCGGCGGGGTCGATCACCGTGGAGACCGTGGCGGAGTCGGCGTCGACGACGGTTATTCCCCCGAGGCCGGCCACGTAGACGTTTTTACCGCCCGGGCCGATGACCACCTGCCGCGCCCGCTTCAGGGGCAGCGTAAGGTCCGCCGCGGCCTCGCCGCCCGGCCAGTCGATCAAGGTGAGACGCGGCGGGCTGGCGTCGATGCCGAGGTAGGCGCGGTTGCCGTCGTCGGACCAGGCGATACCGCTCAGGCTGCTGCCCACCCCCGTGAGCCCGATGGCGGTAAAATCACCGGTGGCGGGATCGAGGGCAAAGAGCCGGTCGTTTTCTCCCGCGGGAGCGCCGTTCACCGCGTAGAGGCGGCCGTCCGGCCCCGGCTCGAGGTCCAGCAGCGAAGAGGTGGGGGGCTCGAAGGTCCTGCCCTTGCGATGCCAGCCGTTTCCATCCCAGGTGAAGATGTCGATACGTCCATTCACGCTGCTGGCCACGTACATGGTGCTGCCGTCGTCGGTGACGTAGAGATCGCTGGGAACGGCGGCGAGAGTCTGCTCCACTATTGCTTCCACGTGACCGCTGACGTTGTCGTAGGCCTGGACGCTGCCCCATCCGGCTTCGGGCCCGTTGGGATCGGCGATGTAGAGCAGGGCTCCCTGCCAGTCGCGGCTGCGCTCGGGCTCCGGGCGCCGGGGCGCCGAGGTGTCGGGCTCCCAGTCGTTGCAGCCGGCAAGTATCGTCACCATCAACAACAGGAGCAGGGAGAACAGGAACCGCGCCAGGCGACGCCGGGAACGGGAACGGGTGAGCCTGCTCCTCATGATTGCGGGGCGAGACCGCCACCGGCTGCCGGCCGCGGCGGTTGGTAATTGATTTTCGTCACTTTCTCCAGTCACGCAGTTTGACGATGCCCTGCCGGGGAATACTGCAATTGAACGATTCTAACCCATCATGGAGCGGGAAAGGAAGGCATGGTCATGGCCGCCAAGTGCCCCGGAAGCGACGTAGAGATCACCATCATCGAGTGCCCCGGCTGCGGGGAAGAGGTGGAATTCTTCACGGGTGATTCCAAGGCCAAGTGCACCAGTTGCGGCCAGTGGGTGCCGCGGCAGGTCGCCTCCTGCATCGAGTGGTGCCCCGGGGCGGAGCAGTGCTTCAGCCATGTCTTCAGCGAGCGGCGCAAGGAGCAGGCCGACGCCGGGGAGGACGGGGGGGAGGAAAGCAACGGCTCCGCCTCGAGCTAACGAGCTCTTTCGGCACCCCGGCCTGTAGAGTCGCAAGGGAATATCCTTCCAAGTAATGCCTGAATATGCAGGCATTTTTTTCTGTAGCCGTTCTTCGGACGGTCGAATTCTCTCGATTTGACAAAGCAGTTAGCGAAGGCTATACTTCACAATTGGCACTCTGGGTATTAGAGTGCCAACCAAGAAAATACCTGCAAATTCAGCAAATAATACGAAGGAGGGTTGTTTGATGAACCTGAAACCTCTCGAGGACCGGGTGATCGTCAAGGCAGTGGAGTCCGAGGAAAAGACGGCCAGCGGCATCGTCCTTCCCGACACCGCCAAGGAGAAGCCCCAGCGCGGCAAGATCGTGGCCGTCGGCGAGGGAAGGCTGAAGAAGGATGGTTCCCGGGTGCCGATGGACGTCGCCGAGGGCGACGAGGTCATCTACAGCAAGTACGGCGGCACGGAGATCAAGATCGACGGTGAAGAGTTGCTGATAATGAAGGCAAGCGACATTCTCGCCAAGGTCGAGTAGCCACGGAAAGGAGTGAGCTGTCATGGCGAAAGATATAAAGTTCGATGAAGATGCCCGCAGGGCGCTCGAGCGCGGTGTCAACACACTTGCCGACGCCGTGAAGATAACGCTGGGCCCCAAGGGGCGTTACGTGGTCCTGGACAAGAAGTTCGGGGCCCCCACCATCACCAACGACGGCGTGACCATCGCCCGCGAGATCGAGGTGGAGGACGTCTTCGAGAACCAGGGTGCACAGCTGGTTCGCGAGGTGGCCACCAAGACCAACGACGTGGCGGGTGACGGCACCACCACCGCCACGCTGCTGGCCCAGGCCATCGTGCGCGAGGGCCTGCGCAACGTGGCCGCCGGCGCCAACCCGATGGCGCTGAAGCGCGGCATCGAGGCAGCGGTGGAAGCGGCCGCCGAGGCCATCAAGAAGCAGGCCAAGAACATCTCCGGCAAGGAGGACGTGGCCCGCGTCGCCACCATCTCCGCCGACGACCGGGTGATCGGTGACGTCATCGCCGACGCCATCGAAAAGGTGGGCAAGGACGGCGTGGTCAACGTGGAGGAGGGCCAGACCTTCGGCATGGACCTGGAGTTCACCGAGGGCATGCAGTTCGACAAGGGCTATCTCTCTCCCTACATGATCACCGACCAGGAGCGGATGGAGGCGGTGCTCGAGGAACCGTACATCCTACTTGCCAACCAGAAGATCGGCGCCGTGCAGGACCTGCTGCCGATCCTGGAAAAGGTGGTCCAGAGCGGCAAGCCGCTGCTGGTGATCGCCGAGGACGTCGAGGGCGAAGCACTGGCGACCCTGGTGGTCAACAAGTTGCGCGGCACCTTCACCGGCGTGGCGGTCAAGGCGCCGGGCTTCGGTGAACGCCGCAAGCGCATGCTGGAGGACATCGGCATCCTCACCGGCGGTGAGGTCATCAGCGACGAGCTGGGCCTGAAGCTGGAGAACACTACCCTGGATCAGCTGGGCAAGGCCCGCAAGGTGGTAGTCACCAAGGATGACACCACCATCGTCGACGGTGGCGGCAAGACCGAGGAAATCAAGGGTCGCATCAAGCAGATCAAGTCCGAGATCGAGGCCACCGACTCCGACTTCGACCGCGAGAAACTGCAGGAGCGCCTGGCCAAGCTGGCGGGCGGCGTCGCGGTGATCAAGGTGGGAGCAGCCACCGAGACGGAAATGAAGGAGAAGAAGCACCGCGTCGAGGATGCCCTCAACGCCACCCGGGCCGCCCTGGAGGAGGGCATCGTGCCCGGCGGCGGCGTGGCCCTGCTCAACGCCGTCAAGGCGGTGGAGAAGGTGAAGGCCGAGGGCGACGAGCAAACGGGTGTATCCATCATCGCCCGGGCGCTGGAGGAGCCGCTGCGGCAACTGGCGGACAACGCCGGCCTCGAGGGCTCGGTGGTGGCCAACAAGGTGAAGGCGTCCAAGGCGGGCGTCGGCCTCAACGTGGCCACCGGAGAGTACGAAGACCTGATGAAGGCCGGCATCATCGACCCCGCCCTGGTCACCAGGTCGGCGCTGCAGAACGCGGCCTCGATCGCCAAGAACATCCTCACCACCGAGTGCGTGGTGGCGGAGCTGCCGGAGGAGGAAAGCCAGCAGCCGAGCATGCCCCCGGGCGGCGGCAGGATGTAAGCAAATACCGTGAAAGCAGCGATCCCCATTGCGGGATGGGGTTGAAAAAGGGCGGGCCTGCCAGCAGGCCCGCCCTTCGTCGTGGTGAAACCAGCCACGTGCAGACACCCCTGCAAAGCGAGAGACCCTCGAAAACGAGGGCCTCTCACCGGGTATAAGGGATGAAGGGGTGAAACAGGCACACACCCTTCTGCATCTTCTTCTACCCACTTTTCGGAATTCCTCTCATTAATTTTTGATTATTAAAATGGTTTATAAGGGACTATATTTATCATGTTATTTGGGTTATGAGGGGGACGGCGTCCCTGAAAAAACGGCCGGCCACCGCGCCGGCGGCGGCTTCATCTTTGCGCGCGGGGCGGAAGGGGTAACGCGACGACCGGGGCAAAGCGTGGCTGAAAGCCGCTCCGTTTGCAGTGTTGCCTCAGGAGGCGGCAGCGATGATGCGGCGGGCTACCGTCTCGGGGTCGCTGTCGGCGAAGGGGCGTTCCCGGTACCTTTCGGGCAGGGCGGCGAGCCCGAAAGCAGCACCGGCCAGGGCTCCCGTCACCGACAGCAGCGCCGGTCGCCCGCTGCCCGCCTCGCAGGCGATATCGAGACATGCGGCAAACGAATGCTGTTCGAGCAGGGCCCGCAGCGACCACTCGAGGGTGTCGAGCACGCTGGCCCAGGTACGTGGTGGTTCCGGTGAGCCTTCGGCGAATGCCGCCCTGCGGGCCCGTTCCAGCACTGCCGGCGCCACGTCGCGCCGGTGGCTGCACAGGGCCAGGGCGCCGTCGAGGGCGCGCAGCGGGTCGGCTCCCGACAGCAGGCCGGCGATCACCAGGTTGATCACGGCGCTGCTCCACTGGCAGTCGGCGTGGACGTGGGCGGCGCGGGAGCAGAGGCGGCTGTCCTCCACCAGCAGGTAGGTGGGCGCGTGATGAAAGATGGCAACCGGGATGCAGCGCACCAGCGAACCGTCGCCGCGGAGAGAAGTGTCGCCCTCGTTGCTGCCGGGCTCGCCGGCGAGGCGCGAACAGAGATCATCGCCGTCCACGCGCCCGCGGTCAATGATGCTCTCCGCGGTGATGAAGGCATCTTCGGCGCCGCCGCCTTTCCCGGCATCCAGCCCCGCCAGGCAGCCGCCGGCGCGGTCCAGGAGCGTTTCCGGCAATGGCGGCGGCGGGCTCACGGCTCGAACATCACTTCCCCGCTGCGGCTGGCATCGTAGCCGCCCAGCGCCGTTACCTTTTCCCGGAAGGGCCGCGATTGCATGATCTCCCGCAGGCGGGCGACCTGGCCGGTGTCGAAGTAGCTTTCCGGGATCACCAGGTCGTAGCGCTCCCTGGTGATGGAGATGAACTCCAAACCCAGGGCCCTGGCAGCGGCCATGATGCCCATGCCGGCATCGGCGCTGCCGTCGGCCACGGCGGCGGCGATTTCCATGTGCGAGTATTTCTCCAGCTCGTAACCGGTTATGTCTGCTCCTTCGATCCCGGCCTGCTCCAGCTGGTAGTCCAGGAGCACGCGGGTGCCTGAGCCCCGCTGGCGGTTGATGAACACCACCTCGTCCCGGGCGAGGTCGGTGACGCCGGTTATCCCCAGGGGATTGCCGGCGGCCACCATCAGCCCCTGCTCGCGGTATACGAGGTTCACCAGGTAGGCCCGGGTTCCCGGCAGGTATCGCTCCAGGTACGGGAGGTTGTAGTCACCGCTCTCCGCGTCGAACAGGTGGATGCCGGCCATGTGCGCCTCCCCGCGCCCGAGGGCCACCAGGCCGGCCAGGCTCCCCAGCCTGATGCTGGCCAGGGAATACCGGGAGTGGTGATGTTTCAGCTCGCTGGAGAGGACGTCGAGGGCGATGTCGTGGCTACCCACAACCAGGATGGTGGCGGCTATCTCGTCGTGGCTGCGCAACAGCTCCACCTCGCCCTGCTCGCCTGCCCTTATTCCCTCGCTGCTTT
>JAJRWQ010000092.1 GCA_024276735.1 Actinomycetes bacterium | reverse complement strand
TTCGAGGGCGTGATGCTGGGGATCCCGGCGATCGCCGTTTCCATCGAGGGCGGCGAAGAGTACGATTTCGGGCCCGTGAGCAGCTTCACCGCCGGGCTGGCGCGGATGATCGAGCGCAACCACCTGCCGGGGAGCATCCTGCTCAACGTCAACGCTCCCAACCTGCCCCGTTCCCAGGTGGCGGGCGCGGAGGTGACGCGCCTGGGAAAGAGGATCTACCGTGATACGCTGGTGGAGGAACGCGACAACGGCGGCGGCCGCCGCTATACCATCTACGGCGACGACCCGTCGTGTCACGAGGAGGAGGGCACCGATTTCCACGCCCTCAAGCGCCGCATGATCTCGGTGACGCCGATACACTTCGCGCTCACCAACGTCAGCGGCATGGAGATACTGAGCGACTGGAATCTCCACCGCCTGGTGGAGAACGAATAGGTGTCTGCGGGGGCGGTAGTGAAAAACGGGTGCTTCCAGGGATTTCTCTTCGACCTCGACGGTACGCTCATCGACACCACGGAGCTGATCGCTGCTTCCTTCCGGCACGCTTCCCGGCGGATGCTGGGCAAGGTGCTGCCCGACGAGGTGCTGATGGCCAACGTGGGGCAGCCGCTGATGAAACAGATGCAGGTGCTGGGGGGCGAGAAGGCGCGCGAGTGGTACGACGTGTACCGGGAGTTCAATCACTCACGCCACGACGAGTTCATACGCCCCTATCCCGGCATCGAGGAGATCCTGGAAGAGCTCAGGAGCCGCGGTGCGGCGCTGGCGGTGGTTACCTCCAAGAGCCGGGAGACGGTGGCGATGGCCTTCCGTTGCATCCCCATCGAAAGTTACTTCCACGCGGTGATCACCGCCGACGACACCGAGTTTCACAAGCCGGCACCGCAGCCGCTGCAGATGGCGCTGCGCCACCTGGACCTGGCGCCCGACGAATCGGTCTACATCGGCGACAGCCCCTTCGACATCGAGGCGGGACACGCCGCGGGCACGGCCACGGCGGCGGTGGGCTGGGGTATCTTCCCCGCCGTGCGCCTGAAAGAGGTGGAGCCGGATTTCTTCTTCGAACGTCCTGATGAGATACTGGGATTGTGCCCGGAGTGAGCCGCGCCCGCCGGCACGGGCATGAAGGCGACAACCCGGAGAGGGGAGCCTGGAGATGACGAACGAAAAAGGAAAGGTGTTCCTGATCGGCGCCGGCCCCGGCGACCCCGGCCTCTTCACCCTCAAGGGGGTGGAATGCCTGCGGCGTGCCGACGTGGTGGTCTACGACTACCTGGCCGGCGAGCGCCTGCTCGAGCACGCCCGCGAGGGGGCGGAGCTGGTATACGTGGGCAAGAAGGGCAGCGACCACACCATGGAGCAGGAAGATATCAACCAGCTGCTGGTGGAGAAAGGCCGGGAGGGGAAGATCGTGGCGCGCCTGAAGGGCGGCGACACCTTCATCTTCGGCCGCGGCGGCGAGGAGGCGCTGGCGCTGAGCGAGGCCGGCGTGCCCTTCGAGGTGGTGCCCGGGATCTCCTCCGCCTACTCGGTGCCGGCTTACGCCGGCATCCCCGTCACCCACCGCGGTTACACCTCCGACGTAGCCTTCATCACCGGCCACGAGGACCCCACCAAGGAGGAGTCGAGCATCGACTGGGACAAGATCGCCACCGGCGTGGGTACGCTGGTCTTCCTGATGGGGGTGAAGAACCTGCCCCGGATCACCGAGCGGCTGATGGCCGGCGGCCGGCCGGCCGACACGCCCGTGGCCCTGGTCCGCTGGGGGACCACGCCGCGGCAGCAGACGATCACCGGCACCCTCGCCGACATCGCCCGCAAGGTGGAGGAGGCGGGCTTCAAGGCGCCGGCGATCACCGTCGTCGGCGAGGTGGTGAGCCTGCGGGAACGGCTGCGCTGGTTCGAGGACCGTCCCCTCTTCGGGAAGCGGGTGGTGGTCACCCGCTCCCGCAGCCAGGCCAGCGAGCTGGTGGAGCGGCTGGAGGAGCTGGGCGCGGAGGCGGTGGAGTTTCCCACCATCCGGGTCACGGACCCTGAGGGAGGCTACGCGGCGCTGGACGGCGCCATCGCCAGGCTGAGGGAACAGCCCGGTTTCTACGACTGGCTGCTGTTTACCAGCGCCAACGGCGTGGAAAGATTTTTCCAGCGCCTGGAACGGGACGGCGACGTGCGCGATCTCAAGGGCGTGCGCCTGGGTGCCATCGGGCCGGCGACGGCGACGGCGCTGGCGCACCGCGGCCTGAAGACCGATTTCGTGCCCGGGGAGTACCGCGCCGAGGCCGTGGTGGCGGGGCTGCTTAAGCTGGGAGTGAAGGGCCAGCGGGTGCTCATCCCGCGGGCGGCGGAGGCGCGCGAGGTGCTGCCCCGGGAACTGGCGGCGGCGGGGGCGCAGGTGGAAGTGGTGCCCGCCTACCGCACGGTGCTCGACGATTCCGGCGCCGCGCGGGTGGAAACTATGCTCCAGGACGGTGAAATTGATATCATTACCTTTACCAGTTCATCCACGGTGAAGAACTTCGCCAGGCTTCTCGAAGGCTTCGATCTCAGCCGGCTTCCCGACAGCGTGACCGTGGCCTGCATCGGGCCCATCACCGCCGAGACGGCGCGGGAACTGGGCCTCGGGGTCGACGTGGTGGCGGAAGAGTACACCATCCCCGGCCTGGTGGATGCGCTGGTCCAGGAGCAATGAACATCCCCTAGACGAAGAAGGACGGGCACCGCCATGATCGACATCACCCGCCTCTACTGTGATCGCGACACCCCCGCCGACTCGCTCCGGTACGGGCACGGGCACAAGGGACGCAAGGAGATGGCAGGGGCGCCGCGGATCCCCCGCCGGCCCAAGACGGCGGCCGAGCGCCGGCCGGTGGTGGCCTGGAACACCAGCCGCACCTGCAACCTCAAGTGCGTGCACTGCTATACCGATTCCGAGGCCCGCAAGTACGAGGGCGAGCTCAGCACCGAGGAGGGCAAGGCGCTGATCGAGGACCTGGCGGCCTTCGGCATCCCGGCGCTGCTCTTCTCCGGCGGCGAGCCGCTGATGCGCAAGGACATCTTCGAGCTGGCCGCTTACGCGGTCTCCCTGGGCATCCGCCCCACCCTCTCCACCAACGGCACCCTGATCGATGCCGAGACCGCCCGCCGCATCAAGGACCTCGGCTTCACCTACGTGGGCATCAGCCTCGACGGTATCGGCGATATCAACGACGCCTTCCGCGGCAAGGAAGGGGCCTTCGAGAAGGCGATGGCCGGCTTCCGCAACTGCAAGGCGGTGGGCCAGCGGGTGGGGCTCAGGCTGACGCTCACCCGCCACAACTACCAGGACCTGCACCGCATCTTCGACTTCATCGAGGCCGAGGGCATCGACCGCGCCTGCTTCTACCACCTGGTCTATTCCGGCCGCGGCAAGGAGAGCGACGACCTCACCCACGAGGAGACGCGCGACGCCCTGGACATCATCCTGGAGCGCACCAAGGACATGCACGACCGCGGCCTGGAGAAGGACATTCTCACCGTGGACAACCACGTGGACGGCATCTACCTGTACATGAAGCTCCGGGAGGAGGACCCGGAACGGGCGGAGTCGGTGATGAACCTGCTCGAGTGGAACGGCGGCGGCCTCTACAGCTCCGGCGTGGGCTTCGGCGACATCGATTTCACCGGCGAGGTGCACCCGGACCAGTTCTGGATGCACTACAGCTTCGGCAACGTGCGCGAGCGGCCCTTCAGCGAGATCTGGATGGACACCTCCGACCCGCTGATGGCCGGGCTCAAGGACCGGCGCAGCCACATCCACGGCCGCTGCGCCGAGTGCAAGTGGTTCGACGCCTGCGGCGGCGCCCTGCGGGTGCGCGCCGACCTGGTGCACGGCGACCCCTGGGCGCCAGACCCTGCCTGTTACCTCACCGATGAAGAGATCGGCTAGGCAGGAAGGGAAAGCCGGCGCCGGGCACCCGGGAGGGCATCCGCACACGGCCGCCGGCCACGGGGCTCCCGGAGAGGGGCCGCCACCGCCGCGGCTGGTGGCCTGGGAGGTCACCCGCAGCTGTAACCTCTCCTGCCGACATTGCCGCGCCGCCGCCGACAAGGGGCCTTACCCCGGGGAGCTCTCCACGGAGAAGTGCCTGCAGGTGATCGACGAGATCGCCGCCGTCGGCCGGCCCATCGTCATTCTCACCGGCGGCGATCCCATGCTGCGCGAGAACATCCACCGGATCGCCCGCTACGGCACCGACAAGGGCCTGAAGATGGTGATGTCGCCCTGCGGCACCCTGCTCGACGACGAGAACGCCCGCCGGCTCAAGGAGGCCGGTATCGACCGCATCAGCCTCAGCATCGACGGCGCCACCGCGGCGACCCACGACGACTTCCGCCGGGTGCCGGGCGCCTTCGACGAGGTGATGAAGGGGATCGAGGCGGCGAAGCGGGCGGGCATCGAGTTCCAGGTGAACACCACTGTGACCAGGGTGAACATCGGCGAGCTGCCGGACATCCTGCGGCTGGCCATCGACCTCGGCGCCGTGGCCTTCCATCCCTTACTGCTGGTGCCCACCGGCCGCGGCCGCGAGCTGGTGGAGCAGGAGCTGTCCCCCGACCAGTACGAGGAGACGCTCAACTGGGTCTACGACCAGCAGGACCAGGTGCCCATCGAGTTCAAGCCCACCTGCGCTCCCCACTACTACCGCATCCTGCGCCAGCGCGCCCACGCCGACGGCCTCAAGGTGACGCCGGAGACCTTCGGCATGGCGGCGCGGGCCAAGGGCTGCCTGGGCGGGCAGGGTTTCTGCTTCATCTCCTACCAGGGCAAGGTTCAGATCTGCGGCTTTCTCGATGTAGAATGTGGCGATCTCAACGAGCAGAGCTTCGGCGAGGTCTGGCGCCGGTCGCCGGTCTTCAAGGAGATGCGCGACCTGGACGGCTACCACGGCCGCTGCGGCTACTGCGAATACCGCCGCTACTGCGGCGGCTGCCGCGCCCGCGCCTACGAGACCACCGGCGACTACCTGGCCGAGGAGCCGTACTGCATCTACCAGCCGAAGGCAAGGCCGAGGTAACATGGACGCGATCGACAGCCGCCTGGTGACCGAGATCCAGTCCGGGTTCCCCGTGACCCGGCGGCCCTACGCCGCCATCGGCGAGAAACTGGGCATCAGCGAGGACGAGGTGATCGAGCGCCTGAAGGCGATCAAGGAGTCGGGGGAGATCCGGCGCATGGGCGCTTCCTTCGACTCGCGCAAGCTGGGCTACGCCAGCACCCTCTGCGCCGCCCACGTGCCGCCGGAAAAGCTGGAAGAGACGGTAGCGGTCATCAACTCCTACATCAACGTCACCCACAATTACGAGCGCAATCACCACTACAACGTCTGGTTCACGGTGATCGCTCCCAGCCGGGAACGCATCCGCGAGATCCTGGAGGAGATCGAGGAACGGGCCGGCATCGACCCCATCATCGACCTGCCCGCCAGCCGCCTGTACAAGATCCAGGTGGACCTGCCGGTGATCGAGGAGAAATGAGCAGGCAGCTGTCGGAAAAGGAGAAGGAGCTGGTGCGGCAGCTGCAGGCGGACATCCCCCTGGTGCCCGAGCCCTTCGACGAGATAGCCCGCGCGGTGGGGATGCCGGTGGAAGAGGTGATCGACAAGGTCAACCAGTGGATCGCCGACGGCACCATCCGCCGCTTCGGCGCCATGGTCAGGCACCAGCGGCTGGGCTACAAGGCCAACGCCATGAGCGCCTGGGACGTCCCCGACGAGCGCGCCGACGAGGTGGGGGAGCGGCTGGCGCGGGCGGACGCGGTGAGTCACTGCTATCGCCGGCCCCGCGCCGACGGCTGGCGTTACAACGTCTTCGCCATGATCCACGGTGCCTCCGCCGACGAGTGCCACCGCGTGGCCGCGGAGCTGGCGGCGGAGGTGGGAGTGGAAGAATACGCCCTGCTCTTCAGCAGCAGGGAGTTCAAGAAAGTCAGCATGAGTTACTTCGTGGAGTAGCCCCGGCGGCTCGCTGACCAGGGAGGAGGCGTGACCTTGAAGAAGCTGGTGGTGGCATTGCTGCTCCTGGCGGCCCTGTTGCCGGCTGCCGGCTGCCCGCTCACCGGCTCCCGGCCGCCGGCCACTCCCCACGAGAGCGGCGGCGAGTACGCCGAGTGCAGCAGCTGCCACGAAGGCGGCGCCGGCGGCGCCCCGGTGACCGACCACCCCCGCAAGGACGACTGTCTCTCCTGCCATCCGCCGTCCACCGGCCGTTGAGGACGATGAGGGCTGCTCTCCCGGCAGGCCTCGGCGAGACGGTGGAACGGCGCGACCGCCTGGTGGCCGCGGCGCTCTTTGCCGTTACCCTGCTCAGCCGCCTGCCGTTTCGCACCACCCTCTTCTACGCCTGGGATTCCGTTCTCTACGCGCGGGCGATCTCCGATTTCGACGTCACCCTCTACCAGCCCCAGCCGCCGGGGCACATCTACTACGTGGGCCTGCTGAAGCTGGCGGCGCTTTTCACCGGCGACGCCAACGCCGCCATGGTCTGGGTGAGCGCACTGGCTTCGGCGGCGGCAGTGGCGGCGCTGCACCTGCTGGGAACGTACATGTACCGGCGAACAGTAGGCCTGGTGGCGGCGCTGCTCCTGGCCACCAGCCTCAGCTTTTGGGGTCTTTCCGAGGTGGCGCTTCCCTACACGCTGCTGGCCTTGCTGGCGACGGTGACGGCGGCCGCCGCCTACCGTTCCTGGGAGGGGCGGCGGGGCTGGCTGCTGGGCTCCACGCTGGTGCTGGGCATCGCGGCCGGCTTCCGGCAGGACCTGCTCTTCTTCATGCTGCCCCTATGGGCATGGGGCCTGCGGGGAAGGCGGCGAATTCACCAGGCGGGCGCGGTGATCCTGCTGGCGGCGCTGACGGCAGCCTGGTACGTGCCGGCGGCACTGCTCTCGGGCGGGCTGGCGGCCTATCGCCGGGTGTCGTCGGAGCAGAGTGATTTCCTGGTGCAGACATCTTCCGTCTTCGGCAAGGGGCTGGATGCCGTCGCCTTCAACCTGCATGAACTGGGGAAGTTCAGCCTGCACGCCCTGGTAGCGGCATTGCCCTTTCTCGCCTATTATCTCGTCCGCCTGTTTTTCGGCGACGGCGCCGCCAGGCGCCGCCGCGATCCGCGCCTGCTGTTCGTGGGTTTCTGGATCGTGCCCAGCCTGCTCTTCTACGTGTTCATTCACATCGGCGAGTACGGCTACGTCTTCTCCTTCGTGCCGGCGCTGCTCTTGCTGGCTGCCGACGGCCTGGCGGCCGTCGCCGGCGACCAGGGCGGCGCCGGCGCGGGCCGCCTGCGGCGGCCGCTGTTACTGCTGGGCGTGGCGCTGGCGGTGAACCTGGCCCTCTTCCTGGTTTCTCCCTGGCACCTGGGTGCCACCAGGCTGGCGGCCAACGAGGAGATCCAGCGTTCCCGCATCGAGACCATCCGGGAAAAATTCGACCCGGAGAGCACGCTCATCGTCTCCGCCTACAATTACCAGCAGGCCTACTATTTTCTGCCTGCCTACCGCCACTGGTACATCGATCCCGTCACCGCCGTCCGCCCCACCCGCGTTCTCCCCCCGGGGGTGAGGAAGGTGGTGATCTTCGAGGAATGCCTGATGCCGTCATCGCTGGCCACGGCACGCGCACTGCCCCTGGCAGACGACAAGGAACTGTACTACTTCAATACTTCTCCGGGTGACACGCTGGCGGTGGAATGGGACAAAAGGGAAGTAATCCTCCTGCCAAACTCGTAAAGTGCCAAATGCGGCGCCATTTTGCGGCCACTAGGGGAATTCCCTGATTCTGGCCACAGGGCGCCGTTGCGTGTTGACAACCTATGCCCCGGGCGCTACCCTCATCGTCAGGGTAGTATGTGTTGCAGTATCAGCGGGTTCAACAGTGGACGTTCGAGCGGTAGCGGATCGTTGAAAGAGTTCCAAAGTACGGCTAGGGTGAGAGTATCTCAAGGTATACCAGGTAGGTCCCCGCACGCAGGTTCGGCTGCAACCTCCCTTTAGCTTGAAAGCTTGGCCCATGCTCCTGCAGGATGCACGAGCGTCATGGGTCGGCAGATGTGTCAAAACAATCGGAACCGCGGTAACCGATCGGTTGTTTGACATTATTTCAAAGCGAGAGGAGGTGAAAACCTAATGCGAAGGATAGCGATTACGATCGCCCTGGTGCTGTCTGTCACCTTCATGCTGGCCTTTACGGCCTCGGCATTCGCCGCGGTCGCCCCTCACGGCGGCTACGGCGCGACGACCGACTTCTGCACCGCCTGCCACGACGTCCACGAAGCCAACGGCGACTACGTGTTGACCCGCGAGTCGACGGTGACCGCCGTTTGCGGTACGTGTCACGGCGTCTTCGGTGCCCCCGCGCCCAGCGGCGTGAGCTGGAGCACCGCCAAGACCGACTTCAGCGGCGCTGATCCGACCGCATCCACCAAGCTCGCCTACCAGGTGGACATGAGCGCGATGACCGCCGCTCAGATGGATGCGATTCCGGGCCACAGCCTCGGCGTCATGTACGGTGGCACCGCGGTGAGGACCTCGGATGTCATCCCGGGCAGCAGCTCCACCCTGAAGGTCATCAACTCCGGTGACAACGGCTCGCCCAGCGTCGGCCTGTACTCCAACGAGCCTGCCACCACGTTCACGGGTACGCAGGGCCTGTACTGCGCTTCCTGCCACACGCCGCACGGCAGCGACGGCCAGATGGTTCCGGGCAGCAAGTTCCTGTCCAGCAAGCCGAACCATGCCACGACGGCGGCCGTGGACAAGCTGACCTTCTGCGAGACTTGTCACGACAAGCGCGACAACGTCGGAGCCGAGAACAACCACCCGGCTGCGTTCTGTCTCACTTGTCACGACGAGACCCAGACCGACTTCCCGCACACCGGCAGCAATCCGCGCCTGCTGATGCAGGAGCCGGACAGCCTCTGTGTGGCCTGTCACTTCAGTGGTAGTCTGCCCTAACAAGGGCCGGTTGGTAGAAGGTAGAATAACGGGAGAGGCGTTCTCGCGAACGCCTCTCCCATGCGTCAGGCAATAAACCCGGGAGAAACGACATCTTTCCAAGACTCTTAACGGCACTGTTTTTCGCCGCCGCGGCGCTGGCGATGTTTTCCTGCGGCGATACGGAGACGCCGACCACCACCGCCACCGGCGCGCACGCGGCGCGTACCCCGGCACACCAGCTGCCCGAGGAAACGCAGCAGCAGATCGTTGCCGACGTGAAAAAGGACCTGGAGGTGATCGCCTCCATGGAAAAGGACGACTCGGTGCTCGCGGAGGCGATGACCGGGGAAGCGCTGGCGGAGATGCGTTCGCAGGCGGCTGCCGACCTGGCCGCGGGCAAGTACAAGAAGCGTGATTACCGCGAGGTGAAGGTCGAGCTCACCGGGTATACTTCGCCCGTCGCCGAGGTGAAGGTGGAGTTCGACAATTACGGTTATTACGTGGACGCCAACAGCGGCAAGGCGCTGGAAACGCCGTCGGGTGAACACGTAACCCTGGCGATGGCGGTGATCGAAGAGGACGGACGCTGGGAGATCAAGGGAATCTTTTCTCCGGAGAGCAATGGTTCCGAAGGCAGTGTTGCCCAGTGAACGGCGGGCGCGTTGCTGGCATAGATATGAGCATTGTTGCATAATAGACGAGATGTCACCGTGAGGTGCGGAGGCGGCGTACGGGGGCACGAGGTCCCCCGGGAGGCTGGAAACGAAAGCGGAAGCATGGCCGTGGAGCAGGTACCGCGGCAGGTGTACGAACGGTGTTTCGATGATGGCTCAGCATACGCGCGGAGTTTCATTTCGCCGCTCCGGACGAAAGCAGGGCAACTCATCCGGCAAGGCGTGCCTGGTCCTCGTCCTCCTGCTGGCAGCGACGCTGCTGGTTCCCGGAAAGGCGGCAGCGCAGGCATTCACGGACCCGCATGGAGGAGCCTCCGGAAGCACCCGCCTTTGCAGTGCCTGCCACGAAGTGCATGAGAGCCCGGGGCAGAAGCTGTGGCGGAAATCACCGGAATCGGCGTTGTGCTTTACTTGTCACAACGGCACCGGATCGGTATACAACATCCAGGTGGAGATGGATCTCGTTCCCAACACATATGCCATGCACCCGATAAAAGTGAACCTTCCCAACAACCCGGGCATCTACAATTACACGCCGGGAACCACCGCCGGCATCGCCCCTCCGGGGCCTTACGACTGCAGCACCTGCCACAATCCCCATCGCGACACCGGCAACGGGCTACTGCTCAGGTGGCGTTACGATACCAGCGAGTACGTCACCTACGGCAGCAGCTCGCCGGATCCCTACTCGGCCTGTTGGAGCTGTCACAACCAGGCGATGGTCGACGATACCATCAACTTCAGCGGGCACCAGTCGCATATCAAGCTTCACCAGGCGTCCTGTACCGCCTGTCATTACAGTCCCCACGGCGTATCGCACGTGGAGCTGGTGAGGTTCAATCCCGGCTTCGTTGGTCCTTCACTGTCCCAGGGGAGCGGCCCCGCCTTCATCGACAACGGCGAACACAGCGGCAGCTGTACCCTTACCTGTCACGGGGTGGACCACGGTCCCGCAAACTATTAGCAACAGGAGACGCAGATGTCCGATGACACCGGAGTCGCTGACATGAGCAATGGTGGTATCAACACGTCCAGGCTGCTCAACTACCTGATCGTGCTTTTTGCGGTGGCGCTGGTGGCGTGCGGCGGCTGGCTCGCCTACCTGCATTTCTGGCAGGGAGAGCCCGTCGATCCCACCTACGAGCGCTCCCTGGAGATCTGGAAGCAGGCAGTGGCCGACGATCCGGACAACTCGCTGGCGCGGGCAAACCTGGGTGCCACCTACATGGACATGGGGCGCTACGACGATGCCATCAGGGAGCTGGAGAAAGCGCTGGAGATGGTGCCCGACAGCTATACATATACCCTGCAGCTGGGCTATGCTTACGCGGCGAAGGGCGATTACCAGTCCGCCCTGGACATGTTCACCCGCTCGGCGGAGAATACGCCGGCAGGCGAGAAGTACATCGCCTACTACGAGGCCGCGGACGCCGCGTACAACCTGGGTGATACGGAAGCAGCGGTGGAGCTGGTGCAGAAGAGCATCGAGGACAACGACACCATCTGGAACTCGCACTTGCTGCTGGGCCGGATCTACGAGGAGTCGGGCGACAACGAGAAAGCGCTCGCGGAGTACCAGGCGGCGGCCAGGTTCAATCCCGCCGACGAGGAGCTGCAAGAGGCGATAGCGAGGCTTTCCGGCTAGGCTTCCCGGCCGGTGGAGCAGCTCCGCCGGCAAGTCATCGGCAATACGAACCAATCGACAGAGGCGGAATCCTGAAATGAGAGACAACCGGGTCAAGATAATCATATTGGTACTGCTGGCACTGCTGCTGGCGGTAGTGGTGTTCCTGCTGGTGCGCGGCTGCAGCCGCCAGGAGAAGACGGTCGCTGGCGCCAATGTCGAAACGACGATGGAGATCCTGGACCTGCTCACCCCCCTCAACGTCATCGCCGACGAGTCCGGGAACATTTTCGTGAGCAACACCGGCAAGGGTGAAGTGGATGTTTTCGATCCCGACGGCAACCTGATGTACAAGATCGACAGCGGCGAGGAGAAGGACGGCGCCGGTTTCCAGCTCTACTCCCCGTACGGTCTCGCCATCGACGAGGAGAACAACCGGCTCTACGTCGCCGACTACGAGCTGAGGGTCTTCGACAAGCAGGGCAACTACCTGTATAAGATCTCGCCGCCGCCGTAAGCCATCACCCAGCCCCAGGGCGAGTCGGCGATACGCCCCAACGAGCTGGCCCTGGCCGGCGGCCGCCTCTACGTCACCAGCCGCGACGGCATCTACATCTTCAACGCGGCCGACGGCAGCTTCGTGGAACACTGGGGCACGCGGGGGTCGCAGGTGGGCCAGTACGACTTCCCCAACGGCATCGCCGTCGACGAGAATACGGGTAACATATTCGTCGTCGACGTCAACAACTGGCGCCTGGTTTCGCTGGACATGAACGGCAAGGTCCGCTGGATCATCGGTAACCAGGAGAACGGCGTCTCCAGTCCCTTCCGCCTGCCGCGCTCGGTGGCGATCGGTCCCGACGGCCTCGTCTACGTATCCGACGCCCCGGACCGGATCCTGGTCTTCGACCAGGACGGCAACCTCGTTTCCATCCTCGGTGAACGGGGAACGGCTGAGACGCAGATCAATTTCCCCGAGGGCCTCTACGTCTCTGACGACAACCGGCTCTACTTCGCCGATCGCGAGAACAACCGGGTGCAGATCTGGGATCTCACCGGCGAGATGTCGACGCCCAGCGAAGGCGATGTCAACAAGTTCAAGGAAGCCCTGAAACAGTACTGACGGCGTGATCGGCGGGAGGGGAAGAGCTGCTCCGGCGGGCGGAGTGGACGCTGAAGGTCGATTGCCGGCAGGGCCGCGCCGCCTTGGCGGTGAGCGGCATCAGTGAACGACCAGGACCGACGGATGAGTGCTGAAAAGGCAGCCGCAATGAAGAAGGGGGCCCAGAGCGGGGCCGACAAGCAGGGCGTACTGTTTCCCGCGGTGCTGGGAATATAGTTCCTGGCGCTGGACGTGATCCTCTCCGTGAGCTATTACCGCAACCCGGACGTCTACGACATCCGTTGGCTGCTGGCGGCACTGGATGTTTCCGTCTTCCTCTCTTTCTACGCGGTGATCGGCAGGCGGGTTGGTCATTTCCTGGTGTCGATGAAGCTGGCGCTGACGCTGCTCTTCGTGCTGGCCATTCTCTCGGTGATCGGCACCATCCTGCCGCAGGGAGAGAACGTGCTCGACAGCGGCTGGGTGAACAACCCCCTCTACGACTTCTACCGCCACCTGGGCCTTTTCGAGATGTACCACTCGCGCTGGTACCTGGCGATACTGCTGCTGCTGACCTTCAACCTGGTGGTCTGCGTCTACCACCGCCTTCCCACCGCCGTCAAGCACGTCCTTCGTCCCCGCGTTGATGTGAAGGATATCTTTGTTTCCAGCCAGCCGCTTTCCGCCACCATCGAGGGAAACGGCGAGCAGGCACTGGGCGTGGCCCGGGAGGTGCTTTCCTCGCACCACTACCGCATCCTCCAGGGCGAGACGGGATCGGTGCTGGCGGAAAAGGGCCGCTTCTCGGGGATCTTCTCCCTGGCCTTTCACCTCAGTTTCCTGATCATCGGGCTGGGGGCAATCATCATCAGCTTCACCGGCTTCGACCAGCGGCTGCAGATACCCGACGGCACCACGGCGGCGGTGAAGGGCACCGATCTCACGGTGACCAACCACGGCTTCACCCTGAGCACGGAGCCGGTTTACGAGGGAGACCGCATCGTCGGCTACCGGCCGTCCAGGTACGCCAGCGACCTGGAAGTGTTCGAAAACGGGGAGTCGGTGGCCCGGAAGACCATCGAGGTGAACGACCCCCTGCGTTACAAGGGTGTCAATTTTCACCAGGCGAGCTACTACCGTACCAGCCGCGGTTATGTTACCGTTCTCTCGGTAAACAAGGCGCCCGGCAAGTCGCTGGTGTACATCGGCTTCGTCGCCGCCATGGCCGGCATCGTCTTCGGGCTTTACTTTCCCCACCGGCGGATATGGCTGAAGGTGTACGAGAAAGGGCGGCTGCTGATGGGCGGGCGCACCAACCGCGCCAAGGTGACCTTTCAGCGGGACTTCGACCGCGCCGTAGCGGAAGTCAGGATGAGACTGGGACAGGAGGCCAGCGCAGATGGAAGCACTCGTTAGAACCGAAGAGATACTTTTCATAGCCGCAGTCATTTCGTACCTGGTCTGCAGCGGCCTCTTCATCTGGTACCTGATCAGCCGCAACCAGGCTGCCGGCCGGCTGGGCATGGTCCTGCTGGTGATGGGCTGGCTGGCGCACACGGCGGCACTGGCCCTGCGCTGGCAGACGTCCGGTCACGCCCCCATGGCCAACCTCTACGCATCGCTGTCGCTCTTCGGGTGGGGCATCGTCCTCTTCTTCCTGATCACCGACCGCTTCTACCCGGTGAAGGTCGCGGGTGCCATGGTGGTGCCGGTGGCCTTCATCATCACCAGCGTCGCCGGCGTCTTCTACGAGGGCCCCCAGGAGCTGATGCCGGCGCTGCAGAGCTACTGGCTCTGGATCCACGTCACCATCGCCATGCTCTCCTACGGCCTTTTCGCGCTGGCGTTCGGGGCCGGCTTCATCTACATCATCCAGGAGTACCTGCTGAAGAAGCAGTATCAAAACGTGATCCTGGGCTTCGTGTTCCTGTTCGTGGCCCTGGGCCTGGTGATCGGGCTGTGGCTGGGCTCCTGGTGGGCGGAGCCGGCAAGGGTGGCCGACGAGCTGGGGCGCGTGGACAAGATTTACGCGGGGGAGGACATCCTGAAGATGGTGATCGGCTCGATCATCGGCCTGGCGGTGGGACTGATTCTCGGCTACGCTGCCGGCAAGGGAGCGGCACGGCCCAGCTTCAGCAAGCGGCTGCCGTCGCTGGACGTCCTCGACGAGGTGAGCTATCGCGCCGTCGCCTTCGGCTTCCCCATGCTCACCATCGGCATCATTACCGGCTCCATCTGGGCCGACCAGGCCTGGGGAAGCTGGTGGAGCTGGGACCCCAAGGAAACCTGGTCGCTGATCACCTGGCTCTATTACGGGGCCTACCTGCACACGCGGCTCACCATGGGCTGGCGCGGGCGCCATTCGGCGCTGCTGGCGGTGATCGGGCTGGTCGTAGTCCTGTTCACCTACCTGGGCGTCAACCTGCTGCTGCCCGGTTTGCATAGCTACACGCCCACGTAGAGCCGACGACTGCCACCGGGGTACGGTGTGTTGCTCTATCCTGTCAATCTCAGAGTCGACGGCCGGCTGTGCACCATCGTCGGCGGTGGCCGGGTGGCCTTTCGCAAGGCGGAAGCACTCGCCGAGGGCGGCGCCCGCCTCAAGATCATCAGCCCCGAGATCGATCCTGCCTTCGAGCGCCTCGGCGACGGCTGCGAAAAGCTGCAGCGGGGCTACCGCCGCGGCGACCTGGCGGGATCGTTCCTGGTGGTGGCGGCCACGGACGACGACGAGGTTAACCGGGCCGTGGAGGCGGAGGCGCGCGAGCTGGACCTCTTGCTCAACGTGGTGGACCGGCCCGCGGAGTGCAACTTCTTCGTTCCCTCCACGGTGCGGCGGGGTGAACTGCTGCTCACCGTCTCCACCGGCGGCCTGATGCCCGCTCTTTCCAAGCGGCTCAGGCAGCGGCTGGAGAAGGAATTCCCCCCGGAATGGGAGGTGGCCCTGGAGCTCGCGGGCGAGGCGAGGCAGCGGGTGATCGAAAGCTTCGACGACGAGCAGGGCAAGCGCGAGTGCCTGGCGGCGCTGGCCGAGCTGGACCTCGTGCAGCTGCTCAGGGACGGGGGCGAGGAAGCGGCCCGGACGGAGATAGAAAAATGCATCTCGCGGTACTAGGCATAAACCACAAGTCGGCTCCCGTGGAGCTCAGGGAGAAGGTTTCTCTCAACGACGAGCGCTGCGGCAGCCTCAGCGAGCACCTGCTCGCGGAGGCCCCGATCACCGAGGTGGTGCCCCTGTCCACCTGCAATCGCACCGAGATCTACCTCGTTGCCTCCCGGCCGGAAGCGGGCCGGCGCGAGGCGCTCGCCTCCCTTGCCCGTACCGCCGGCATCGACCCCGCCGAGCTGGAGGCCTGCGCCTACTTTCACGAGGGCGAGAGCGCCGTTTACCACCTCTACCGGGTGGCCGCCAGCCTCGATTCGCTGGTGGTGGGAGAGGCCCAGATCCTGGGGCAGATCAAGGAGGCCTACCACCAGGCTCACGCCCGCGAGGACACCAGCGTGCTGCTCAACCGCCTGTTCCGCAACGCCATCGAGGTGGGCAAGCGGGTGCGTACCGACACCCGCATCGGCGAGAACCCGGTCTCGGTCTCCTCGGTGGCGGTGGACCTGGTGAAGCGGGTCTACGACGACCTGGAGGGACACACCGCCCTGCTCCTGGGGGCGGGGAAGATGAGCGAGCTGACGGCGACGCACCTGATCGCCAACGGCATCAGCAGCGTGCTGGTCTCCAACCGCACGCTGGCCCGTGCCCGCGAGATGGCTGCCCGCTTCGACGGCACCCCGGTGCCCTTCGAACAGCTGGGGGACTACCTGGCGCTTGCCGACGTGGTGGTCTGTTCCACCGGCGCCCCCCACTACGTCATCCGCAAGGGAGAAGTGGAACGGGCCATGCGCCGGCGCCACAACAAGCCCATCTTCTTCATCGACATCGCCGTACCCCGCGACATCGACCCCGGCGTCAACGACGTATACAACGCTTTCCTGTATGATATCGACGATCTCAACGAGGTGGCGGCGGCCAATGCCGCCGAGCGGGAGAAGGAAGCACGCAAGGCGGAGAAAATAATACAAGACGAGGTGAAGGAGTTCAGCAGGTGGGTCTCGAGCCTGGAGGCGGTTCCCACCATCACCGAGCTCAGGCGCATGGCGGAGGAGATCAAGCAGGGGGAGCTGGAAAAGGCGCGCCGCAAGCTCGATGGGCTGTCGGACAAGGAGATGCAGCGGGTGGAAGCAATGGCTTCGGCGATCGTAAACAAGCTGATGCACGCGCCGACGGTGGAGTTGAAGAAGGCGGCCGACGAGCGCGGCGGCTACATGTACGTGGAATCGCTCCGGCGCCTTTTCGGGCTCAACGGCCGGAGCAGGCGGGAGGAAGATGGGCGTAGGTCCGACGGTTAAATTCGTCTCCCTGGGCACGCGCGGCAGCGAGCTGGCCATGTACCAGGCGCGCTCGGTGGCCTGGCTCCTCCAGCGGAACCACGTCGAGCTGTCGGTGAAGATCAAGAAGATCTACACCGCCGGCGACAAGATCCAGGACGCGCCGCTGGCGCGTATCGGTGATACCGGCCTCTTCGTCAAGGAGATAGAGAACGCCCTGCTGGCGGAGGAGATCGACCTCGCCGTGCACAGCTCCAAGGACCTGCCCACCGAGGTGCCGGAAGGGCTGGCCATCGCTGCCTTCGGCCCCCGCGAGGACGCCCGCGACGTCTTCATCGGCGAGGCGACTTCCATCGACGACATCCCCGAGGGGGCGAAGATCGGCACCAGCAGCCTGCGCCGGCGATCACAGCTGCTCTCGCTGCGCCCCGACCTGGAGCTGGTGGATATCAGGGGCAACGTCGACACCCGCATCCGCAAGATCGGGGAGCTGGGCCTCTGCGGCACCGTTCTCGCCGCCGCCGGCGTCAAGCGCCTGGGGCGCGAGGAGGAGATCGCCTTCCATTTTTCCATCGACGAGATGGTGCCCGCGGTGGGACAGGGAGTTATCGCCGTGGAGACGCGTGACGGTGACCGGCCCATAGAGAAGCTGGTCTCCGTCTGCAACCACCAGGAGTCGGCGGTGGCGGTGCGGGCCGAGCGTTCCCTGATGCGCCGGCTGGAGGGCGGCTGCCAGGTACCCATCGGTGCCCACGCCGTGGTGGAGGATGGAAGCCTGCGCCTCAGGGCCTACCTGGGATCGCTGGACGGCAGCCGCTCGGTGCGGGACGTCATCGAGGGACCGGTGGAGGAGGCGGAAGTGCTGGGTGTCCGCCTTGCCGAGAGGATGCTCGCGGACGGCGGCCGGGAGATCCTGGAAGAGATACGCTGAAAGCCGCGGGCGGTGTTTAGAGACGCCCGGCACGGTGGAGGCTGAAGAACAAGACGGCCCTTTTTCAAGGGCCGTCTCGAGTCAAAGCGGTTTTTTCCTGCCCCTACGCTGGCGGCGGCGGAACCGTGACGCTGCACTGCCAGTTGGGGCATTCGAAGGTGATTTCCTTCAGGTTGGCATGCTTTACGAGAACCGGTTTCTCGTATGCCTGTTTCTTCATCCCCGTACCTCCCTCCCAGTGGTGTCCCAGCTCCCGGCCGCTACTACCCCTTGCAGGTGCCCAAAACCGCATCCCGGCCGGGGGTGAGAAGCATATCACGGCGGCCGTTTTTTGGCAAGCCCCCCGGCCCGCCGCAAGGCACCGGCCGCCCTTGCTCCCGGCTGTCGCGAAAGGGGAGCTCAGCTTGCCGCCGCCAGCGCCGCCGCTACCGCCTCGTCCGGCGTGGCGACGGGCGTTACGCCTTCGGGAGGGCGGCCCTGGCGGCGCAGTTCCCAGCTCGATAGTGTCACCACCGGGCGGCCGATCTTGAGTGCGAGGCCGATCTCGGAAAGGGTACCGGCGCCGCCGCCGATGGCGATCACGGCGTCGCCGCTGGCGACGACGGCGAGGTTGCGTGCGTGCCCGGTGCCGGTGCAGACGGCGTAGTCGAGGTAACGGTTACCGTCGGCCGGCTCGGTGCCCGGGAGAATACCCACGGTAACCCCTCCTGCTTTACGGGCGCCCTTGCAGGCGGACTCCATCACACCGCCCAGACCGCCGCACACCACTACCGCTCCCGCCCGTGCCAGCAGGCGTCCCACCTCTTCGGCGGCCCGGAGCGTGGCGGCGTCACCCTCACCGGCGCCGATTATCGCGATCTGCTTGCCCTGCCGTTGCGCCTTTCCCTTTGCCGGCATCGCTTTCCTCCTTTCTTCCGAGACGGGCACCGCCGGCCGTTTCCAGTTCAACGTCCGCCGCGGCGCCTCCTGCCGTGTCTCTGCCACTGCCTACTTCCCCGTCACCGCAGAACGCCCGCAACAGTACCTGTGCCGACGGCTTGTCCAGCGGTTCGTTGAGGTTGCCGCACTTGGGGGACTGGATGCAGGCGGGACAGCCGCTGGCGCAGCCGCAGCCAGCCACCAGGCGCCGCGCGTCCGCCGCCAGCTCCTCGAAGCGTGCGAACCCGGCCCGGCTGATCCCCACTCCCCCGGGATGGCCGTCGTACACGAAGATGGCAGGCCCGCCCACCTGCGGGTGAAACTCGGTGGAGAGGCCGCCGATGTCCCAGCGGTCACACATGGCATAGAGGGGCAGCAGGGCGATCAGGGCGTGTTCGGCCGCATGCAGGCCGCCGGCCAGCCGGTTCTCCTCGATGCCGGCGGTGATGCTGGCAGGCACCATGAACCAGAGGGCCTCGGTGGCGAAGTGTTGCCGGGGGAGGTCCAGCTCCACGGTCTCCAGTACCCGGTTGTCGGCCAGCAGCTTCTTCTGGTAAGCGATCACCTGTTCGCTCACCAGCACCTCGCCGTGGAAGAGCTCCACCCCCGCGCACCGCCGTCTGAGTTTTAGGCCGTATATCTCGATGGAGGTCTCCTTGCGTGGCTGCGTGTAGTAGTCGAGCAGCTCGCTACGCACCAGGGCGGTGCGCCGCTCCAGGTCCAGCTCGAGCACGCGGTACGATTCTCCCAGGTGCAGGTAGACGGCGCCCGGGTGTACGAAGGCAAAGGCCCGCTCAGCTTCCACCCGGCCCAGCACCGTTCCCGTTCCCTCCTCGACGATGGCGAAGGAATCGCTGGATGCCGAGCGCAGCGATACCGCGGCCGCCGGGTAATCGGGGAGGGCCCAGACGTAGCTGTCGCTGCGGCGCTGCAGCCATCCCCGCCGGCGGAGCTTTTCGGCGAGCGCCGGCATACCGGCCCCGAAGTAACGCTGGTCGCCCTCTTTCAGCGGCGCCTCGTAGGCGGCTGCCGCCAGATGCCCGGCGAGTATCTGTTCATTGTCGCCGTCGATGATGGCCGCCTCTACGTTTCTCTCGAGCAGCTCCTGGGGGTGTTCTACGAAAAACTGGTCCAGCGCGTCCTCGCCGGCGATGAACACCGCCAGGCTGGGATCGCCTCCCCGTCCCGCCCGGCCCCACTGCTGCCGGAGGGCGGCGATACTGCCGGGAAAAGTAACGGAGATCACGGCGTCGATGCCGCCGATGTCGATGCCCAGCTCCAGGGCGCTGGTGGAAACGACGCCCATCAGGCGGCCGCTGAAGAGGTCGGCCTCGATGCGGCGCCGCTGGGCAGGAGTATAGCCACCCCGGTAAGGGGAAATGCACTCCGCCAGCTCCGGAGCCTCCTCCTCCAGCCTGCGGGTGGCATACTTGTAGACCAGCTCGGTTCCCTTGCGCGTGCGCGTAAACACCATTGAGCGCAGCCCCCGCCGGACCAGGTCGGCGAGCAGGGCGGCGGCCTCGGTGAAGGCGCTCCGCCGGAGGCCGAGGGCGGCGTCGATCAGGGGCGGGTTCCAGAAGACCAGCTGACGCTCACCGGCGGCGGAGCCGTCCGTGTCGACCAGCTCGAAGTCCAGGCCGGTGAGGGCGCCGGCGAACTCGAGGGGATTGGCGATGGTGGCCGTGGTGAGGATGAACACCGGCGTGGCGCCGTAGATGTCGCAGATACGTCTCAGGCGCCGCAGCACGTTGGCGACGTGGGAGCCGAAGACGCCGCGGTAGCCGTGGGCCTCGTCGACTACCACGAAGCGGAGATTGAAGAAGAAGTCTTCCCAGTCTTCGCGGTGCGGCAGGATGCCGGCGTGCAGCATGTCCGGGTTGGTCGCCAGCACGTTGGCCCGCCGGCGGATCTGCGGCCGGTGCCCAGAGGGGGTGTCGCCGTCGTAAATGCCGGGCCGGAGCCAGGGCAGGCGCAGCGCTTTCAGCTTGCGCACCTGGTCCTGTGCCAGCGCCTTGGCCGGGTAGAGGTAGAGGGCCCTTGCCTTGTCGTCGGCGGACAGGCGATCCAGCACCGGCAGGTTGAAACAAAGCGACTTGCCGCTGGCGCTGGCGGTGGTGACGATGACATGGACGCCGCGGCGGGCTAGCGCGAAGGCGCGCGCCTGGTGGCTGTAGAGGCGCTCGATGCCTGCTTTTTTCAAGGCGGCGACGAGCAGTGGATCCAGTTCACCGGGCAGCCCGGAAAAGGTTGGCCGGCGCGCCGCCTGGTGGGCGGTGCCGGTGATCTGTTCGTGTTCGCCGGGATCGAGGAACTTCATTGCCGCCGGTGGAACCCGGTTACCCGGGTGGAACTCGATGGCG
>JAJRWQ010000091.1 GCA_024276735.1 Actinomycetes bacterium | reverse complement strand
GGCAGGCCCTGTCCCTCGGGCAGGTCGACTATCGCCGCCACCCGCGCCTTCTTGCGGGCGGCGTTGTTGGCGTGAATCACCCCGCGCTCCGCCGCCTTGTCGATGAACGATATCAGCTCCAGCCCCTTCTGCACGACGTTGTCGCCGCCCTCCTGCGCCGTCACCGTCAGCGAGCGGAACATGGTCTTGATGCGCGACTTGAAGCGCCGGTTTTCTTCGCGCTGCCGCCGCGCCGTCTTTACCCGCTTGCGTTGCTGCTTGATATTGGCCATCGGTCTCCCGTGAAAAGCGTGTACATTGATACGCAATCGCGGATGATACCATAAAGGTCGCGGGGTTGAAAACCTCGGCAGCGGGGCCGCCGGCCGCAGGAGAGGACCCGTTTTAATAGAATAGGCGTATCATGGATCAACACGGCAGCCACAATGCCCGCCCCTGGTGGGAAGAGATGGCGCGCCGGGCGGCAGGCGCATACGGCGCCCCCCGCGGCCACGGCTCGGAGGGCCCGCGCAAGCGGCGCCGCTCCTGGCGATGGGTGGCGCTGGTGGCGGGCCTGTTCCTGCTGCTGATCCTGCTGGGGCGCGCCGCCGCCTTCTACACCGACTGGCTCTGGTTCGGCGAGGTGGGGCAGCGGGGCGTCTTCCTGAAGACGATCCTCACCAAGGCCTGGATGGCGCTGGCCGCCGGCGCGGTCTTCTTTGCCATCGCCTACCTCAACCTGCTGCTGGCGCGCAGGATGGCGCCGCAGTTCCGCATCGGGCCCGCGGACGAGATCGTCGAGCGCGTAAAGATCTCCGACCGCGCCATGCGGTTCCTGGTGCCGCTGCTCCTGGCGGTGCCGACGCTGGTGGCGATGGTAGCCGGCGGCTCCGCCTGGGAGACCTTCCTGCGTTTTACCGCGGGAACTGATTTCGGGCTCGCCGATCCCGTCTTCGGCCGCGACGTGGGTTTCTACGTCTTTACCCTGCCGTTCCTGCGCTGGCTGCAGTCGTTCCTCTGGTGGACGCTGATCTTCACCTTCGTGGCCACCGCCGCCATGCACCTGCTTGATTACGCCATCGATTTCCGCAAGGGAAAGCTGTCGTTCGCCTCCCACACCTGGGGCACCTCTCGGTGCTGGCGGGGCTGTTGATGTTCGTGCTCGGCGCCGGCTACCTGCTCAAGACGTATGCCCTGGTGTATTCGCCCCGGGGGGTGGTCTTTGGCGCCAGCTATACCGACGTGCACGCCCAGCTGCCGGTGCTGCGCTTCCTGGCGGCCACGGCGGTGGTGGCCGGCATCGTCTTCCTGGTGAACATCCGCTTCCGGGGCTGGAAGCTGCCGGCGGCGGCGCTGGCGATGATCGTGTTGACGGCGATCATCGGCGGGCGCGTCTACCCGTTCATCGTCCAGCAGTACCAGGTCTCGCCCAACGAGATCGCCAAGGAAGAGCAGTACATCAAGAACAATATCGATTTCACCCGCCGGGCCTACGATCTCGAGGGCATCGAGGAGAAGCCTTTCTCCGCCGAGGAAACGCTGACGGCGGACCAGCTGGCGGCGAATTCCGCCACCATCAGCAACATCCGCCTCTGGGACCCGGCGACGCTGGCCAGCACCTACCGCCAGATACAGGTGATCCGCCCCTACTACACCTTCGTGGACGTGGACGTGGACCGCTACCGCGCCGGCAACACCATCGAGCAGGTGATGCTGTCGCCGCGCGAGCTGGCCGTGGAACAGCTGGAATCCCGCACCTGGCAGAACGAGCACATGAGCTTCACGCACGGCTACGGCCTGGTGATGAGCCCGGTGGCGAAGGTGAGCGCCGCCGGGCTGCCGGAGCTGCTGGTGAAGGACTTCCCGCCGCAGTCGGCGATTCCCGAGCTGGAGGTGACGCAGCCGGCCATCTACTTCGGCGAGTCCGCCAACGAGTACGCCGTCGTCGACAGCGACACGGAGGAGTTCGACTACCCGCGCGGCGACGAGAACGTCTTCACCCGCTACGGCGGCAGCGGCGGCATCGACATCTCCAGCTGGTACAAGCGCCTGGCCTTCAGCCTGCGCTTCGGCAGCCTGAAGCTGCTGGTGAGCAACTCCATCAACGAGAACACCCGCATTCTCATCGAGCGCAAGATAGACGAGCGCATCGACCACATCGCCCCCTTCCTGTACTACGACAACGACCCCTACATGGTGCTGGTGGACGGGCGCCTCTACTGGATCCAGGACGCCTACACCGCAACCGGGGATTATCCCTACTCGCAACCATCGGGCTACGGTTTCAACTACATCCGCAACTCGGTGAAGGTGGTGGTGGACGCCTACAACGGCGACGTCACCTTCTACGCCGTGGACGAGAGCGACCCCCTGCTCCAGGCCTACATGAAGATCTTTCCCGACCTCTTCGTGCCCGGCGACCAGGTGCCGCCGGGGATCAGGGACCACTTCCGCTACCCCGAGGACCTCTTCCGGGTGCAGGCGCAGATGTATACCGTCTACCACATGACCAACCCGCAGGTCTTCTACAACAAGGAGGACCAGTGGGACGTGCCCCGTACCGAGCAGGGCGGCAAGCTGACGGCGATGGATCCCTATTACGTGATCATGGGCCTCCCCGGCGAAGAACAGGAGGAGTTCATGCTGATGCTGCCGTTCACCCCCAGCGGCAAGGACAACATGATCGCCTGGATGGCGGCCAAGTCCGACCCCGGTAACTACGGGCAGCGGGTGGTGTTCAAGTTCCCCAAGGAGAAGCTGGTCTTCGGCCCCATGCAGATCCAGGCGCGCATCAACCAGGACCCGGAGATCTCGCGGCAGCTTTCGCTCTGGGCCCAGCGTGGCAGCCAGGTGATCCACGGCAACCTGCTGGTGATCCCGGTGGACCAGTCGCTGCTCTACGTGGAGCCGCTGTACCTGCAGGCGGAGCAGGGGCGGATACCGGAGCTGAAGCGGGTGACGGTGGCCTATGGTACGCGCATCGCCATGGAGCAGGACCTGGCCACGGCGCTGGCAAAGATCTTCTCGGTGCCAACGGCGGCACCGGAGACCCCGGCGCCGGCGGGAGAGGGCGCCGCGGCGCCGCCGGCGCTGGAAGACCTGGCCGCCCAGGCGCAGGAGCATTACAACCGGGCAATCGAGGCCCAAAAGCAGGGAGACTGGGCCACGTACGGGTCGGAGCTGGAGCAGCTGGGAGAGATCATCGCCCGCATGCAACAGTGAAACATGGGGCGCCGGCAGGCAAAAAGCCCCGAGCGGTCTCGGCGCCTTTCCGGGATCCACACTCGTCCGGGGACCGCTTCATCGTACTCGGCTCGTCACGTGAGCTTTTTCTCGACGGCCCGCGGACACCCCGGCTTTCGCGCCTCGTGCCTCTCGGGGCTCCTGTCTTTATTTATCGGCCCCGGGGCCGGATTCATTACCGGCAAACTGCGGATGGAAAGGCAGGCGGAGACACCGCGCGAGGCAGCTTTTCCCCCTCGCAGCGGAGCCCCAAGCTGGAGTCGCTGACTGAAAAAAACCTGTTGTCCGGACAATCTGCCGGAAGGAGTTATCAGCGTTTACTCTATCTTGGGACTCACTAGTATTATAACTCGGCGGCGAGAATTGTAACAGGCCCGGGGAGGCCGGGTCGGCGCCGGGGAACCACGGCACGGCGCGTGGTGACCGGGCGGGTTATTCGTTCTGACTCGATGGAGGTGACGGCGGGTGGGCGACAGGGAAGGCGGCCTGGGCGCGGCCGCGGGCAGGAGCCTGGCGGGCGCCGCCGCCGCGGTGATGGTAGCCACGGCGCTCTCGCGCGTCTTCGGGTACGTTCGCGAGATGACAGCGGCCGCCTTCTACGGCGCCGGCGCCGAGAAGAGCGCCTTCGACGTTGCCTTCCTGGTGCCCTCCACGGTGCAGATCCTGGTGGCGCAGGCGGCGCTGACCGCGGCGCTGATACCGGTGTTCTCCGGGTTGCTGGAGAAGGGCGAGCACCGCGAGGCCTGGCTGGTGGCCCGCACCGTTTTCACGGTAGTGACGCTGGTGCTGGGGGCGGCGGTGGTGGCGGCGATGATCTTCGCGCCCCAGCTGATGCCCCTGTTCGCCCCCGGTTACCGCGACGACCCCCGGATGATGGCCGACATCGTGGGCATGTCGCGGCTGCTCTTTCCCACGGTGCTGGTGCTGTCGGTCACGGGGGTGGTGGTCTCGGTGCTCAACTCTTACGGCCATTTCACCATGCCGGCGCTGGCACCGGTTTTCTGGAACCTGGTGATCATCGCCGCCATCGTGCTGGGATCGCCGCACCTGGGCATCGAGGCGCTGGCCTGGGGCGTGCTCGCCGGCTCGCTGGTGCAGCTGGCGGTGCAGCTGCCGTGGCTGCGGGGGGAGGAGGGCCGCCTGGGCTGGAGCCTGGCGCTGGGCAATCCCCACGTGCGGCGGGTGGGCATGCTGATCCTGCCGGTGAGCATCAGCCTGGGGCTGATCAATCTCAACGGCGTGGTGGACGTGCAGTTCGCCTCCTACCTGGAGGAGGGAAGCGTGGCGGCGATGAACTACGCCTTCCGCCTCTACCAGCTGCCGGAGGCCCTCTTCGCCATTGCCGTGGGCACGGTGCTCTTTCCCACCCTCTCCCGCCTGGCGGCGGGGGAGGACCGCGGCGGCTTCCGGCGGACGCTGAGCTCCGGCGTGCGGGTCATCTTCTTCATGCTGGTCCCCATCACCGCCTTCGTGCTGGTGATGGCGGAGCCGCTGGTGCGCCTGGTCTACCAGCGGGGCCGCTTCGGCGCCGGGGACACCGCCCTGGTGGCGGCGACCCTGGCCTTCTTCATCCTGGGAAGCGCCTTCAGCGGCTGCGGCACCCTGTTGATGCGCGGCTTCTTTTCGTTGGGGCGTCCCTGGATTCCCACCACGCTGGCGCTGGTGAACCTGGGGCTGAATGCGCTGTTCAACTGGTTCTTCATCGGCCCCCTGGGACTGGGAGGCATCGCCCTCTCGACGACCATGGTGTCGCTGCTCACCTTCCTCGCCCTGGTGCTGCTGGCGCGGCGCCAG
>JAJRWQ010000090.1 GCA_024276735.1 Actinomycetes bacterium | reverse complement strand
GAAAGAGGCGGTTGCCGCCACCGGGTAGGGCATGCCGATGACGCCGAACACGAGCGTGTAGATGGCGAAGTTCACCACGTACCCAGAGGCGCCCACCAGGCAATACTTCCAGAACTGGTCGGCCGCGCGCCGGATACGCTGCGCATATCCGCGTTCGTGCAGCCTGCTGCGGGCCTGGGCCAATGTCTTGAGTTCCGTATTCATGCGGGAAATGCCGGCGATGGCCACATGTAGATTAGTTTACCACCGTTCGTTTTTCAAGATAGCCGCCGTCTCCGCCGCCAGCCGGAAGCAGTGCTCCGCCAGCTCCGGCGAGAGCGTCCCCGCCCCGCAGGACTCGGAGATGAACGACCGCTCCAGGATCTCGTCACCGTCGAGGCCGCCCCCGAAGGAGGCCACCTTCTCCGCCATCTCCGCCACCCTGCCGGCGAGCTCGTCCGCCGAGGCCGCCCGCGCCGCCTCGCTGGTGGGCACGATGCCCCAGCCGATGATGCCTCCCCGCTCCAGGAAGGCTGCCAACTCCTGCTCGTAGATGAGGAACTCCTGGGCGTAGCCGGCAGCATCGAAGTGGAGGATATCCGCCTTGGTTCCCGCCAGCAGCCCCCAGTCGGTGCCGCCGCAGACGTGGATCCCCGCCAGCCCCTCCACCGCGGAAAAGCAGGTGTTCAGTGCCTCCACCACCTGCTGCGGCGGCAGGCTGATCATCGCCGAGCCCACCTGGGTCAGGTAGGGCTCGTCGAAGAAGATCACCGGCACCTGCCCCGGCGCCGCCTCCAGGAAGCGCTCCTCTTGCCAGCGCCCCTTGGCCGCCAGCGCCTGCACCACCGCCTCGAACAGGTCGTCGTGGTAAAGGATGGGCTTGTTGTTGGCGTCGGTCACCGTGAGGCCGAAGCTGGCCGGCCCCGTCACCTGCCCCTTGGTGTAACGGGCGCCATCCAGGGGCAGTCGCTCCAGGAAGGGGCCCAGCCCGCGGGCGAAATCCCCGCCCATGGCCAGGAAGTCCCACTCGCCGGCGAAGAGGCGCTCGTAGAAATCGGCCAGCGCCTCCGGCGCCGCCTCCGTGTCGAAACGGATTCGCTTCTTCTCCGGCTCGATCACCACCGCCGGCATCCCCTCGGCGTACTGCACGTACATGCCCTCGCGGAAGTCCGCCAGGGGCAGCTGCGGCCACGAGGGGCACTCCGGGTTATGCCGGAGCATGAACTCCACTGCCTCCACCGGGTCCCGGTGGGGCAGTGTGCCGATGGCCAGCGTGGCGCAGCGCGGCTTGCGCGCTGCCTGGAGGTCCAGTTTTATTTCTTTCTCCATCCTCGGTGCTACCCCCAGGTCATGCTCAAGGCACCGGCGCTCGAGCTAGCAATTACCTTCGCCGGTTGCCGTGGTGAAAAAGCTTCCCTCGCCACGACGGTCCGCAAACTGCTACCTGCACGGGGACGACTGTTGTCGGACCGGTGCCCTCCAGCCATACGGCCGGTTTTCGCACCCGCGTGCCCTTTCCGCCGTATGGCCGGCACACCACCGGACCCTGCCCGCCGGTGCCTTCGCTCCGCGCCGCCGGTCATTCCCGCGCCCGGGCGGCGATCTCCCCCACCGCCGCCACCGCGGCATCCACCTCTTCGCCGGTATTGAAGTAACCGACGCTCAGCCGCACCGCCCCGCCCACGCCGCTGCCCATGGCCGCGTGCGCCCCCGGGGCGCAGTGCAGCCCCGCCCGGGAGGCGATCCCGTGCTCCCGTTCCAGCGCCGCCGCCACCGCCGCCGGCGCCAGCCCCTGGACGTTGAAGCTCACCAGGTGGCCCCGCTCCTCTCCCGGCGGCGGCCCGTAGACGGTCACCCCCGCGGTCTCCGCGAGCCCTGCCAGCAAGCGGTGCACCAGTTCCTGCTTGTGCCGCGCCACCTCGTCGATCCCCTTCGCCAGCAGGAATTCCATCCCTGCCCCAAGGCCGGCGATGCCGGGCGTGTTGAGGGTGCCGCTCTCGTAGCGGTCCGGCCGCGCCAGCGCCTCCTGGTCACTCTCCTCCGAGTGGCTGCCGGTACCGCCCTGGCGCACCGTTTTGAGCTCGACTTCCGGCGGCAGGCACAAGAGGCCCGTCCCCTGCGGGCCCAGCAGCGACTTGTGACCGGTGCAGGCGATGATCACCGTTCCCGGCAGCGCCGAATCCAGCGGCATGGCGCCGGCGCTCTGGGCCGCGTCCACCAGCAGCGGCACCTCCCGCTCCGCCAGCCGCAAGGCAATATCCGCCAGCGGCTGCACCGCGCCGGTGACGTTGGAGACGTGCGCCATCACCACCAGCCGGGTGCTGCCACACACGGCCCGGACGATCTCCTCCGGGTCCACCCGGCCGGCGCCGTCCACGGCCACCGGCGTCACCTCCACCCCCGTCGCCGCCAGCGACTTCAGCGGCCGCACCACGGCATTGTGCTCGGCCACGGTGGTCACCACGTGGTCCCCCGGCGCCAGCATGCTGTGCAGCACCAGGTTGAGGGCATCGGTGGCGTTCTGGGTGAAGATCACGTCCTCACTCCGCCCCGCGCCCAGCAGCTTCGCCGCCAGGCGCCGGGTTCGGTGGATCACCCGCGCCGCCTCCACCGCCAGCCGGTGGGCGCCGCGGCCGGGATTGGCGCAAAGGCGGCGCACGCAGTCGCTCACCGCCACCGCCACCTCCGGCGGCTTGGGGCAGGAGCTGGCGGCGTTGTCCAGGTAGATCGTCTCCCTCTCGCCGTTGCTCAATCGGCAAACCTCACTTCCACCGACTCGATCAGCGGCGCCAGCTCCGCCGCCGGCTGGTATAGCCGTCCCTCGTAGGCCAGGCGGTTCCGGGTACGCGAGTAGGGCAGCTCCAGGCTGCTGCCGTCACCGTAGGAGAAAACCAGCAGGTCGGAGAAGCTGTCGTCGCGCTCCCCCTCGGTGGGGACGGCGCCCCGCACCGCGTCCACGAAGCGCTGGAACTCCTCCGTGGATCCCGAGACCATCAGCGAGGCCACGCCCCCCTCGCCGTCGTAGACGAAGATGCTCACGAAGTCGGCGCTGCCGGCCTCGGCGAGGGTATGGCTGCGCGTCGCCGCCGAGACCGCCTGCTGCTCCCGGGCGCTGTAGGTGTGCTCGCTGGTCATGCGGATCGCCAGCACCAGCACCAGGGCGACGGCAGCCACCGCCAGCGCCGCCACTAGCGGCCTGCTCCCTACCCTCCTCATCTTGCCACCGGGGCCTTCATCAGCAGCTATAATATCAAAAGTGCCGGCGGCGGCGTTTGCAATAATGCCGCGCCGCTTCATATATTGTATTGTCCGCCGGATAAACCAGCGAGGGAACGAGTCACCGGATGAATGCAGAAAACCGCCAGCAGCCTCCCTTCCGGCCGGTGAGCCCGAAGGTGAACTTCCCGGCGCTCGAGGAGGAGATCCTCGAGTTCTGGCGGCGCGACCGGATCTTCGAGAAGAGCCTGGAGCTGCGCCGCGGCGCCCCGGAATACGTCTTCTACGAGGGCCCGCCCACCGCCAACGGCAAGCCCGGCTCGCACCACGTGCTCTCGCGCATCTTCAAGGACATCTTCCCCCGCTACCGCACCATGTGCGGCTACAGCGTCCCCCGCAAGGCCGGCTGGGACACCCACGGCCTGCCGGTGGAGCTGGAGGTGGAAAAGCAGCTGGGCATCAGCGGCAAGCGGGACATCGAGAAGGTGGGCATCGCCGAGTTCAACCGCCTCTGCCGCGAGAGCATCTACCGCTACCTGGAGGACTGGGAGCGGCTGACGGAGCGCATCGGCTTCTGGATCGACACCAGCGACGCCTACTACACCCTGGACAACAACTACATCGAGAGCGTCTGGTGGGCGCTGAAGCAGATCTGGGACAAGGGCCTGCTGGTGCACGACCACAAGGTGGTGCCCTACTGCGCCCGCTGCGGCACCGCCCTCTCCAGCCACGAGGTTGACCAGGGATACAAGGACGTGGAGGATCCCTCCATCTACGTCTACTTCCCCCTGGCCGACGAGCCGGAGACGGCGCTCCTGGTCTGGACCACCCCCCCCTGGACGCTGATCAGCAACGTGGCCGCCGCCGTGAGCCCCGACATCGAGTACGTGCGGGTCAGGGACGGCGAGCGCACGGTGATCATGGCCGCCTCCCTGGTGGAGAAGGTTTACGGCGAGGACGCCGAGATCGAAGGCAGCGTCGAGCTATCCCGCCTGGAGGGCCGCCGCTACCTGCCTCCCTTCGACTTCGTGAAGCCGGAAGGCGAGGCGCACCTGGTGGTGAGCGCCGAATTCGTCTCCGCCGAGGAGGGCACCGGCATCGTGCACATCGCCCCTGCCTTCGGCGCCGATGACCTGGAGGTGGGCCGCGCCCACGGCCTGGCGATTATCAACCCGGTAACCGGGGAGGGCGCCTTCGACGAGCAGGTCACCCCCTGGGCGGGCCGCTTCGTCAAGGACGTCGACGACGAAATCATCGCCGACCTGGAGTCGCGGGGGCTGCTCTATGCCCGCGTGCCCTACGAGCACTCCTACCCCCACTGCTGGCGCTGCGACACGCCGCTGATCTACTACGCCAAGGCCAGCTGGTACATCAAGACCACCGCCCTCAAGCAGGAACTGATCCAGGCCAACGAGGCCGTCACCTGGTATCCGGACCACATCAAGCACGGCCGCTACGGCGACTGGCTGGAAAACAACATCGACTGGGCGCTCTCCCGCGAGCGTTACTGGGGAACGCCGCTCCCCGTCTGGCGCTGCGAGGAGGGGCATCGCCACTGCGTGGGCAGCATCGCCGAGCTTACGGAGATTGCCACGGAGCCGCCACCGGCTGACCTCGACCTCCACCGCCCCTTCATCGACGAAGTGAAGCTCACCTGCCCCGGCTGCGGCGGCGAGATGACCCGGGTCCCCGAGGTGATCGACGCCTGGTTCGACTCCGGCAGCATGCCCTTTGCCCAGTGGCACTATCCCTTCGAGAACGAGGATCTCTTCAAGCGCCGCTTCCCGGCGGACTTCATCTGCGAGGCCATCGACCAGACCCGCGGCTGGTTCTACAGCCTGATGGCGGTGAGCACCATCCTCTTCGGCGAGTCCAGCTACCGCAACGTGGTCTGCCTGGGGCACATCCTCGACCGCGAGGGGCAGAAGATGAGCAAGTCCCGCGGCAACGTGGTGGAGCCCTGGCAGGTACTGGACAGGCAGGGCGCCGACGCCTTCCGCTGGTTCCTGTTCACGGTGAGCTCCCCCTGGTACCCGCGGCGCTTCTTCCCCGAGGCGGTGGACGAGGTGGTGCGCAAGTTCCTGCTCACCCTCTGGAACACTTACTCTTTCTTCGTCGTCTACGCCAACATCGACCGCTTCGACGCCGCCGCCGCGCCTCTGCCGGTGGCCGAGCGGCCGCTGCTGGACCGCTGGCTCTTGGCGTCACTCCACCGCCTGGTGGGCGAGGTCAGGCGGGGCCTGGACGATTACGAGGTCACCGCCAGCGGCCGCCGCATCCAGGAATTCGTGGACGATCTCTCCAACTGGTACGTGCGCCGCAGCCGCCGCCGCTTCTGGAAGAGCGAGGCGGACACCGACAAGCTGAGCGCCTACCAGACCCTCTACCAGGTGCTGGTGACCCTGGCGAAGCTGCTGGCGCCCTATACCCCCTTCATCGCCGAGGAGATCTACCGTAACCTGGTCTGCGCCGTGGACAGCGAGGCGCCGGAGAGCGTGCACCTCTGCGACTATCCCCGGGTGGAAGAGGAGCTGCTGGACGACGACCTGCTCTTCCGCATGCAGACCGTGCGCCGCGTGGTGAGCCTGGGCCGCGCCGCCCGCAACAAGGCCGGCATCAAGAACCGCCAGCCGCTTGCGGCCGCCTACGTGGTGGCCGCGGGCGAGGAGCGGGCGGCGGTGGAGTCGCTGGAGCAGCTGGTCCGCGAGGAGCTCAACGTCAAGCGCCTCCAGTTCGTGGCCGACCCCTCGGAGCTCACCGCGGTGGTGCTCAAGCCCAACCTCAAGCGCCTGGGCCCGCGCTTCGGCTCCCGCCGGCCCCAGGTGGACGCGGCCATCGCCGCCCTGGATCCCCAGCGCACCGCCGCCACCCTGGCCGGCGGCGGCGAGGTGGCCGTCACCGTGGACGGCCGCGAGGAACGGCTCACCGCCGAGGACATCCTCGTCGAGGAGGCGGAGCGCGAGGACATCTCCGTGGAGCGCCAGGGCGACGCCGCCGTGGGCGTCGACACCACCGTTGACGACCAGCTCGCCCGCGAGGGCCTCGCCCGCGAGCTGGTGCACAAGGTGCAGAACCTGCGCAAGTCGTCCGGTTTCCAGATCGAGGACACCATCAGCGCCGTCTTCCGCGGCGAGGGCATTCTCGCCGACGTGCTGGACGAGTACCGCGATTTCTTCTGCGCCGAGACCCTCTGCCGCGACCTGTCGCTGGAGCGCTCCGCGCCTGCCGGCGGCGGCGAGCTGCTGGAGATAGACGGCGAAGCGATAGCCGTGAGCATCGAGCGGCTGGGCAGCATCTACGACGAAAGCCCCGGAAAGGCTGGTGGTAAAGATGTTTGAACGCATCCTGGTGGCGACCGACGGCTCCGCCAACGCCCGGCGGGCAGTGGAGCAGGCGGCGGGGGTGGCCAGCATGGCATCCAGCAATGAAGTGGTCCTGCTTCACGTCTGCAGCGCCTGCAACGCCGATCTCGACCCCGCGCAAAAACACCTGGAAATCGCGGAAAATATCGTCAAGGAGGGCAGCCGCATCCTGGAAGAAGCAGGGGTGCCGGTGCGCAGCGTGGTGGAGGAGGGTTACCCCCCGGAAGCCATCGGCAGCGCCATCACCGACATCGCTACCCGCGAGGAAGTGGACCTGATCGTCATCGGCAGCCGGGGCCTCACCGAGTTCAAGGGCATGTTGCTGGGAAGCGTCAGCAACAAGGTGGTGCACAACGCCCCCTGCCCGGTGCTGGTGGTCAAGGACTAGCCGGCGAGGCGCCTGCCGTACCCGTGGCTGCCCGCGGGACCGCCCTTCCTGAAGGTGGGACAACCCTCACCGGTCTTGGGCAGCGAGCAAAGCTTGTTGACGGCGAAGTAACATTCCCGGCACGATGTATCCGCGACCGCGGCCGCGTCCGACCCTGCCGGTCGGCGGGCGGTACCATCGTGGATGTCGGTACGCGTCGGGGCCGTTTCTTCCTCCCATCGTGCTGCCGGGGAGATGATGATATCCATCGCCGCCCGGTCTTTCAACAGCCACGAACGCGCATGTTCGCAAATTGGTGGATTTTTTTTCGCCGCCGGAATGGCAGCGCGGCGTGACAGCCCCTGTTCCCCGTGACGTTCGTCCCGCCGGCCGCCGTGTCCTGGCGCCGCCGCCAGAATCCTGGTACCCATTCGGCCGGCAGCGAGCGCCCCGCCGGGCTCCCCTTCACTGCATCGCGGCAATGATGGCGTCCGCCATCTCCGCGGTGCCGGCGTCGCCGCCCAGGTCGTAGGTGACGTGCTCGCCGGCGCCGATCACTTGGCGCACGGCGGCAGTGACCCGGTCGGCGGCCTCGCCCTCGCCCAGGTGCCGGAGCATCAGCGTCGCCGACAGGATGGTGGCGGTGGGATCCGCCTTGTCCTGGCCGGCGTACTTGGGAGCGCTGCCGTGCACCGGCTCGAAGACCGCCATCTGGTCGCCGATGTTGGCCCCGGGGGCCACCCCCAGACCGCCCACCAGTCCGGCGCAGAGGTCGGAGACGATGTCGCCGTAGAGGTTGGGCAGCACCAGCACGTCGTAGAGCTCCGGCTTCTGCACCAGCTGCATGCACATGTTGTCCACGATGCGGTCCTCGAACTCCACGTCGTCGTACTCCGCCGCCACCTGGCGGGCGGTTTCCAGGAAGAGGCCGTCGGAATACTTGAGGATGTTGGCCTTGTGCACCGCCGTCACCTTGCGCCGGCCCTCGCGGCGGGCGTACTCGCAGGCAAAGCGCACCACCCGCTCGGAGGCCTTGCGGGTGATGATCTTGATGCTCTCGGCTGCATCCTCCCCCACCATGTGCTCCACGCCGGCGTAGAGGTCCTCGGTGTTCTCGCGCACCACCACCAGGTCGATGTCCTCGTACCGGGAACGTACCCCGGGGATGGAGAGCGCCGGCCGCAGGTTCACGTAGAGATCCAGCTGCTTGCGCAGCGCCACGTTGACGCTGCGAAAACCGCTGCCCACCGGGGTGGTGATCGGTCCCTTGAGGGCGACGCCGGTCTCGCGGATCGAGTCCAGCACCCGCTCGGGGAGCGGCGTGCCTTCCGACTCCATCACCGCCTCGCCCGCCTCCACCGTGCGCCACTCGATCTCGGCGCCGGAGGCGTCCACCACCCGCCGTGCCGCCGCCACTATCTCCGGCCCGATGCCGTCGCCGGGAATCAGGGTCACTGCATGCGCCATGTTCAGACTCCGTTTCTCTCTGCGCCGCCCGCCCGGAAGCGGCGGGCGGTGCGGCATGGTTCTACAGGTTGAATTCGCCGTACTTGCGGAAGTGCTCCACCAGGCCGCCGTCGGCGAGAATCTTCAGCATCACCGGCGGCAGCGGCTGGAACTCCAGTTTCTCGCCGCTGGTGAGGTTCTCCACCACCCCTGTCTCCAGGTCCAGGCGCAGCCGGTCGCCGGCCTCGATGCCGCTGGTGTCCAGCTCCAGCACCGGCAGCCCCACGTTGATGGCGTTGCGGTAGAAGATGCGGGCGAAGGACCGGGCCAGCACCGCGCTGACGCCGGCGATCTTGATGATCCGCGGCGCGTGCTCGCGGCTGGATCCGAGGCCGAAGTTGCGCCCCGCCACCACGAAGTCTCCTGGTTCCATCTTCTCCGCGAACTGCGGGTCGGCGTCCTCCAGCACGTGCTTGGCCAGCTCCGGCAGGTTGGTGCGCAGGTGGAAGTAGCGCCCGGGGGCGATGTGGTCGGTGGAGATGCTGTCACCGAACTTCCAGGCTTTTCCTTCAAGCGCCAAGGTATCCCTCCCGGGGGTCGACTATCTCGCCCGCCAGGGCGCAGGCGGCGGCGGTGAGCGGCGAGGCCAGGTAGATGAAGGCCTCGGGGTTGCCCATGCGGCCTTGGAAGTTGCGGTTCTGGGTGGCCACGCACACTTCGCCGTCGCCGAGGATGCCGCCGTGCACGCCCACGCAGCAGCCGCAGCCGGGCCCGGTGACGGTGGCGCCGGCAGCGGCGAAGTCCGCCAGCAGCCCCTCGGCGGCCGCCTGCAGGTAAACTTCTTTCGAGGCCGGGGTGACGATCAGCCGCGTGTGCGGGTGCCGCTTTTTGCCCCTGAGCACCGACGCCGCCAGGCGCAGGTCCTCGATGCGGCCGTTGGTGCAGGTGCCGATGTAGACCTGGTCCACCTTCCGCCCCGCGGCCTCGGCGGCGGTGGCGGTGTTGTCCACCGTGTGCGGCGCCGATACCATCGGCTCCAGGGCGCCGGCGTCGATCGCCACCGTGCGGGCGTATTCGGCGCCCTCGTCGGGGGCGATTTCGCGGAAGTCGCTGCCCCGGCCCCGCTCCTCCAGGTAGGCGCGTGTCTTCTCGTCGGCGGCGAACAGCCCCGTTTTGGCGCCGGCCTCCACCGCCATGTTCGAGAGCGTGAACCGTTCGGGCATTGAAAGCGCCGCCGCTCCCGGCCCGCCGAACTCCAGCGCCATGTAGGTGGCACCGTCGGCGCCGATCTCGCCGATCATCCACAGGATCAGGTCCTTGGCGCAGACGCCCTCGCCCAGCTCGCCGGTGATCTCCACCCGCAGGGTCTCGGGCACCTTCAGCCAGGTCTTGCCAGTGGCGATGCCGATGGCCACGTCGGTGGAGCCCATGCCGGTGGCAAATGCGCCCAGGGCTCCCGAGGTGCAGGTGTGGGAATCGGCGCCGATGAGGATGTCGCCCGGCTAGAGGTAGCTCTCCACCAGCCGCTGGTGGCATACTCCCTGGTCGATCTCCGAGAGCACCGCCCCGGTCTTTTCGGCGAACTCCCGGAGCTTCAGGTGGGCGTTGGAGAGCTCCTTGCGGGGGCTGGGCGCGGCGTGATCGATGAAGAGGATGGTCTTCTCCGGGTTGGCCGCCCTGACCATGTCCAGGTCCTCGAGCTGCGCCAGCGCCAGCGGGCCGGTGCCGTCCTGGAGCGCGGTGACGTCCACGCTGCTCACCACGATCTCCCCCGGGGTCACCGGGCGCCCCACGTGGGCGGCGATGATCTTCTCCGCCAGCGTTTCAGCCACTTTTTCGGTTCTCTCCGCCGGCCTTCTGCGCTTCCTGCCAATCCTTGTAGATGGACATCAGCTCCTTCTCGAACAGCCCCCGCTTGCGCTCGATGGCCATCTTGCGGGCGCGCTCGAGAATGGCGCGGCTCTCGTCTTCACCCAGCTCGATGCCGAACTCCTGGAACTTGCGCTGGATGGTGCGGCTGCCGGAATGCTTGCCCACCACCAGCTGCCGCTCCAGCCCCACTTCCTCGGGGGTGAAGACCTCGTAGTTGAGCGGGTTCTTGATCACGCCGTCGGCGTGGATGCCCGACTCGTGGGCGAAGACGTTGGCGCCCACGATCGGCTTCCACACGGGGATGGTGCGCGCCGAGGCCTGCGCCACGTACTCCGAGAGCTCGCGGAAGCGCTCGGTGTGCAGCCCCAGGTCCACGTGGGCGATGTACTTCAGCGCCATCACCACCTCTTCCAGGGCGGCGTTCCCGGCACGTTCGCCCAGGCCGTTGACGGTGGTGTTAACGTAGGTGGCGCCCGCCTTGATGCCGGCCATGGCGTTTGCGGTGGCCATGCCGAAGTCGTTGTGGGTGTGCATCTCCAGCTCGATGTCCACGTTCTTCTTCAGCAGCGAGATCACGTTGTAGGTATCGAAGGGGTCGAGGATGCCCACCGTGTCACAGAAGCGCAGCCGGTCGGCGCCGCACTCCCGCGCGGTGCGGGCGAAGCGCAACAGGAACTCCAGGTCGGCGCGGGAGGCGTCCTCGGCGTTCACCGAGACGTAGAGCCCGTGCCCCTTGGCCAGGTCCACTGCCTTCTTGATGCTCTCCAGCACCCAGCCGCGCGACTTCTTCAGCTTGTGCTCGATGTGGATGTCGGAGGCGGACATGGAGATGGCCACCGCCTGCACGCCGCACTCGATGGACTGCTTGATGTCGTCGAGCACGGCGCGGTTCCAGGCCAGCAGGCTGGCGTTGAGCCCCAGGCTGGCGATGTGCTTGATGGTCTCCTTCTCGTCGCCGCCCATGGCGGGGATGCCCACCTCGATCTGGTGCACGCCCATCTCGTCCAGCAGGCGGGCGATGCGCACCTTCTCCTCGTTGGCGAAGACCACGCCGGCGGTCTGTTCCCCGTCCCTTAGAGTGGTATCGTCGATCTTTATCTCCACGTCGGGATCCAGCATCACACCGCCGATATCGAAACTGTGCAGGTACTTGTCGTTTTCCATGGTTGTCTCCCTGTTTGGCCGGTGGTATCACGCTTGCGGCATTTTCCGGTCGTCGGCCGGGATAGATGGCCGGGAAAGGGATTTTACCATCAACGGGGGCCGGTTGAAACCAGGCCGGGCAGGCGCCGCCGCTGCTGCTAACCCAGGCTGCCCCGGAGCCTGCCCAAGCGGCTCACCCAGTCGGAGACCAGGTCGGCGTCGGCGGCATCGCCGTACCACTTGCCGCCCGACACCAGCTGCCTGATCATCGGCTGCAGCGTCTCCAGCAACATGTGGTAGCGGCGGTCGTCGTCGTCGCGGGGGCCGGCGGCGATTCCCAGGATGCCCTCCACCGCCTCGAAATCGGCGCGCACCTGGTCCATCAGCTCCTCGTCCAGGTGCCCGGCGGCGATGGACGGCGCCGCGAACCGCGCTGCCTGCTTCATGCTGTCGGCGAGCCCGGGGTATATCTCCTGCAGGCGGTCGATGCCCTCCTGGCCGAAGCGTTCCCGCACCGCCACCAGGCCGCGGCCGGTGCCGATGAACTCCGGCGGCAAGCCCATGGAGTAGAGCGCCGCCGTGAAGCTGATCGCCCGCGGCAGGTCGCCGCCCACCAGCGTCGCCCGTTCCCTGAGCGCCGCCGCCACCTCGCCGTCGCCGATGCGCGCCGCCAGCTTCTCCGGCCGGGCGGCGTCGCGGGCGTAGCCCACGGCGCTCTTGCGCGCCAGCCGGTCGCGCCGCCTGGGGATGAGGTCGGACATCGCCGTCACCGCGCCGATCAGCCGGGAGAAACTCTCCAGGTAGGGAATGGTGAAGATGCCGATCAGCGCCTCGATGAAGCGCCGCTCCTCGTCGTCGTAGGCCAGGGGCGAACGCGCCTCTAAAAGCTCGCGGGTCCTCAGCGCCATCTGCCGCGCCGCTTCGCTGCCGCAGTCGTAGCGCAGGCCCGACTGGATGGTGATGGTGCTGGTGCCGGCGTAGTCCTCCGCCAGCCGCTCCAGGTTATCCAGGCTCACGTGCCCGCGGAAGGGCAGCACGCCGCCGCCCAGGATGGGAAACAGCGGCTTGCCGGCGTCCGCCGCCCGGCGGTGGCAGTCGGCGATCGCCACCTTCACCGCCAGCACCGAGGGCACCAGGCCGTAGACCATCGCCGAGTCGCTGCGGCCGAACATCACCCGCAGGCGGCCGATACCGTACCCGGCGTCGGCGGCGGCCTCCAGGTAGCCATCCAGCAGCTCCCCGGCGCCCAGCAGCTCCGGCACCTCCTCGATCAAGGGGATCACCTGCACCTCGTCGGGGTCCCGGGGAATGCCGAACTCCTTGTGGCCCAGGTCGATCACGTCCTCGATCCGCCGCCGCACCGCCACCAGCTCCGCCGCCGTTTCCACCATCGGCACCACCACCTCGCCGATGCGGCCGCCGCCTTCGGAGAGCTTGAAGTTGGACTCGATGATGCTCATCAGCGCCATCAGCTGGTGGAAGACCGTCTCCTTGCCGGCGCTGGGAATGCGCGGCGTCACCAGCACGTCCTCGCCGGGGACGATGCCCCGCTCGCTCAGCCCCAGCGCGATCTCCGCCGTCTGGTGGTAGGGGGTGAGCTTGCCCTCGTAGTCCACCATCACCTCTTCCAGCCCCAGCCCCACCGGCTGCGGCGTCAGGGCGTCGATGGCTTCCGCCGGCTCGTCCCGCACCGAGACGTAGCGCATGGCGCTGTCCGGGTGCTGGGTCATCATCGTCGCCGGGATGAATGTCTGCACCGTCTACTCCGAGAGTTTCTTCCTGAGCACCTGGTTCACCAGCTTGGGATTGGCGCGGCCGCCGGTCTTCTTCATCACCTGCCCCACGAAGAAACCGATCACCTTCTCCTTGCCGGCGCGGTACTGCTCCAACTGCTTGGGGTTCTCTTCGAGCACCGCCGCCGCCAGCTGCTCCAGCTCCGACTCGTCCGAGATCTGTCCCAGCCCCTTCTCCTTCACGATCTCGGCGGGGGCGGCGCCGGTGCTGCAGATCTCGGCGAAGACCTCCTTGGCGGTGTTGGCGTTCACCTCGCCCCCGTCAACCATCCCGAGCAGCTCCGCCAGCGCCGCCGGCGTGGCCTTGCAGCCCTCGAGGTCGCTTCCGCTCTCGTTGAGCCAGGCCAGCAGCTCGCCCATCACCCAGTTGCTCACCTTCTTGGCATCCCCGTAGATGCCGGTGCATTCCTCGAAGAACTCCGCCAGCTGCCGGTCGGAGGTGAGCACGCGGGCGTCGTAGTCGGGCAGCCCGTACTCGCTCACGTACCGCTCCGCCCGCACCGCCGGCAGCTCCGGCATCTCCTGCCGTACCTGCTCCACCGTCTCCGCGCCGATGCGCAGCGGCAGCAGGTCCGGCTCCGGGAAGTAGCGGTAGTCGTGCGCCTCCTCCTTGCTGCGCAGGGCGCTGATGGTGCCGGTGGCCACGTCGAAGTGCACCGTCTGCTGCACCACCCGTCCCCCCTCCTCCAGGATCTGCTTCTGGCGCTCGATCTCCTGCGCCAGCCCCTTCTCCAGGTGGCGGAAGCTGTTCATGTTTTTAAGCTCGGTCTTCACGCCCAGTTCGCTCGTGCCCGCAGGCCGGATGGAGACGTTGGCGTCGCAGCGCAGCGAGCCCTCCTCCATGTTGCAGTCGGACACGTCCAGGTAGAGCAGGGTGTTCTTCAGGTCGTTCAAAAAGGCGCGCGCCATCTGCGGCGAGCGGATGTCCGGGCGGGTGACGATCTCCACCAGCGGCGTCCCCGAGCGGTTGAAATCGATCAGCGAGTAGACGGAACCGGCGATGCGGCCGCTCTCGCCGGCGTGCACGTTCTTGGCGGTGTCCTCCTCCATGTGCACCCGCTCGATGCCGATCCGCACCCGCTCGCCGTCCACCACCGTCTCCAGGCCGCCGTCCACGGCGAAGGGCTGGTCGTACTGGGAGATCTGGTAGCCCTTCGGCAGGTCGGGATAGAAGTAGTTCTTGCGGTGGAAGACGCTCACCTCGGGAATGCTGCAGTCCAGCGCCAGGGCGATGCGGCATAGGTAGCGGATCGCCTGGCGGTTGATCACCGGCAGTGCCCCCGGGTGCGCCAGGCAGACCGGGCAGGTGCGGGTGTTGGGCTCGCCGCCGAACTCGACGCGGCAGCCGCAGAACATCTTGCTCCGCGTGGAGAGCTCCACGTGGATCTCCAGGCCGATCACGGCTTCGTATTCCACCTAGATCACCTCCGCGAGCAGCGGCGGCACGGCGTCGAACCCGATCGCCTGCTCCGCGGCGTGCGCCGCCTCGAGCAGCTTTTCGTCCTCGCACGCGCGGCCGAAGATCTGCAGGCCCACCGGCAGCCCTTCCGCCAGCCCCGCCGGTATCGAGATCGCCGGTGTGCCCGCCAGGTTCGCCGGCGTGGTGCAGACATCGGACATGTACATGGTAAGCGGGTCGTCCACCTTCTCCCCCAGGGCGAAGGCGGTGGTGGGCGTCGTCGGCGACACCAGGAAGTCGAACTCGCCGAAGGCCGTCTCGAAGTCCTGCCGCACCAGCCGCCGCACCTTCTGCGCCTGGCCGTAGTAGGCCTCGTAGTAGCCGGCGGAGAGGGCGTAGGTGCCCAGCATGATCCGCCGCTTCACCTCGTCGCCGAAGCCGGCGCCGCGGGTGTGCTCGTACATCTCGATCACGTCGCCGGCGCCCTCGGCCCTGAAGCCGTAGCGGACGCCGTCGTAGCGGGCCAGGTTGGCGCTGGCCTCCGCCGGCGCCAGGATGTAGTAAGCGGGAATGCAGTACTCGGCGTGGGGCATGGCGGCCTCGCCGATAGCCGCCCCCGCCCCTTCCAGCGCCGCCAGCGCCTCCTCGAAGACCCTGCGCACGACGGCGTCGATGCCCTCGCCGGAAAGCTCCGCCACCACGCCGATGCGCACTCCCTCGAGGCTGCCGTCCCCGGGAACCTGCGGCTTCCCGGGTAGCGCCACCGAGGTGGAATCGCGCGGGTCCTTGCCCACCAGGAACCGGAACATCAGGGCGGCGTCCCTCACCGTCCTGGTGATCGGCCCCACCTGGTCGAAGGAGGAGGCGAAGGCCACCAGCCCGTAGCGCGAAACCGCGCCGTAAGTCGGCTTGAAACCCACCACGCCGCAAAAGGCCGCCGGCTGGCGGATGGAGCCGCCGGTGTCGGTGCCCAGCGCCCAGGGGGCCTCGCCGGCCGCCACCGCTGCCGCCGAGCCGCCGCTGGAGCCGCCGGGCACGCGCCCGGTGTCCCAGGGGTTGCGCGTTGGGCCGAAGGCGGAATTCTCGGTGGAGGAACCCATGGCGAACTCGTCCATGTTGGTCTTGCCCAGGTAGACGGCGCCGGCGGCGGTCACCTGATCCACGCAGGTGGCCGTGTACACGGGCACGAACTTTTCCAGCATCCGCGAGCCGCAGGTGGTGGGAATCCCGCGGGTGCAGAGGACGTCCTTGATCGCCGTGGGCAGCCCCGCTAGCTCGCCGTCCCCCTCGCCGGCGCGCCTGGCCTCGTCCAGGGTGCGCTCGGCGTCCAGGTGCAGGTAGGCGTTGACCTCGTCCTCGACGCGCTCGATCTGCCCGAGGTAGGCCTCCGCCAGCTCCACCGCCGATACCTCTCCCTGCCGCAGCTTCTCCCGCGCCTCCAGGACGCTGTATCCAAGCAGGCTCATCGCCCTCACTCCCTGACGATGGGCGGCACTCGGAAAGCGCCGTCCTGTACCTCGGGGCCGTTGGCCAGCGCGTCCTCGCGGGAGAGCGACGGCGTCGGCTCGTCCTCGCGCATCACGCTCTCCAGGTCGAGCACGTGCAAAAGCGGCTCCACCTGCGACAGGTCCAGCTCGGAAATCTTGTCGATGTGCTCGAGGATGGTGGAAAGCTGGCCGGCGTAGCGCTCGAACTCCTGCTCGTCCAGCTCCAGGCGGGCCAGCTCGGCGACGTGCCTTACGTCATCGTCTCTGATCAATCTGCTTCACCTCCGCTGGTACCGGGCGTCTGCCCGGCAATCCTATCATCTTTGCCGCCGGCGGGCTCATGGAACTCCGGCAGCCACTGGAGCCAGCGCGGCAGGTACCAGTTGAGATCGCCCAGCAGTTTCATCGCCGCCGGCACCAGCACGATGCGCACCACGGTGGCGTCCAGCAGCACCGCCACCGCCAGCCCGAAGCCCATCTGCTGGAAGGTGACGATGTCGCCGCTGGCAAAGCTGCCGAATACCACCACCATGATCAGGGCGGCGCCGCTGATGATCGCCGCCGTGTGCTCGAGGCCGTACCTCACCGCCTCGTCGTTGTCGCCGGTCTCCCCGTAGCGCTCGCGGATGCGGCTGAGCAGGAAGACGTGGTAATCCATGGACAGCCCGAAGAGCAGCGCAAAGAGAAACAGCGGGATCCAGGCCTCAACCGCCTCCACCTGGTGGAAGCCGAACAGGCCCGCTCCCACTCCCTCCTGGAAGACCAGCACCATCAGCCCGTAGGCCGCGCCCACCGAGAGCAGGTTCATCAGGATCGCTTTCAGCGGCAGCACCACCGAGCGGAAGACCACCGTGAGCAACACGAAGCTCAGCCCCAGCACGAAGGCGATCACCACCGGCATGTAGCTGTCCACCGCGTCGAAGTAATCGAGGTTGCGGGCGGCCGCTCCCCCCACCAGCACCTCGGCGCCGCTGCCCTCGAAGGCCGCCGGCACCAGCTCCTGCCTCAGCTCGCGCACCGCCGCCACCGCCTTCTCCTCCTTGGGATCTCCCGGCAGCACCACCTGCACCAGCTCCAGGTCGCGGGCGTCGTCCACCAGCGGCGGCCCCAGCAGCGGGTAGCCGCGCTGCTCCAGTGCCGTCATAAACCTGCCGGTGGCGTCCTGCACCGCCTGCGAGTCGATCCCCCCGGTGATCACCACCCGCGCCGGGGCGGCGAAGCCGTATGAGAAATCGCGTCCCAGGATCTCGTAGCCCTCGCGTGACTGCGTGCCTTCCGGCAGCGAGGCGACCCCGAAGGAGCCGCTCTTGATCTCCTTGAGCGGCAGCGCCGCCGCCAGCAGCAGCAGCGTGGTCACCAGCACCGTCAGCAGCGGCCGGGCGGTGGTCAGCCGCACCACTTGCGCCCAGAAGTTGCTGCCACCGCGGCGCCGTCCCAGGCCGGGCACCTTCAGCTTCTCGATCCCGTCTCCCAGCAGGCTCAGCACCGCCGGCAGCAGCGTCAGCGCCGCCGCCACCGCCGCCAACACCACCAGGATCGCCCCCACCGCCAGGCTCTCGAAGGCGCCGATGGGCACCAGCAACAGGCCGGATAGCGCCAGCACCACGGTCATGCCGCTGAAGAACACCGTGCGCCCCGCGGTGGCCCCCGCCGCCGCGACCGCGCCGGCGCGGTCGCGCCCCCGCGCCCGTTCCTCGCGGTAGCGGGAGACGAAGAACAGCGAGTAGTCGATCCCCACCGCCAGCCCCATCATGGTGATCATGTTCTTGACGAAGAAGCTCAGCTGCCAGGCATGCCCCACCACGCCGGTGAGCCCCATGGCCGCCACGATCGCCGCCGCCGCCAGCAGCAGCGGCAGCAGCGCCGAGACCACGGTGCCGAATACCACCACCAGGATCAGCAGGGCGACCACGCAACCGATCGACTCCCCGCGCATCATGTCGCGCTCGGCGATGCGCTTGTAGTCGTCGCTGAGCGTGGCCCGGCCGGTGGTGAGCACGTGGAAACCGTCCCTGCCGTCCGCTGCTTCCAGCACCGCGTGCAGGAGGCCCACGTTGGCCTTCGCCACAGTCTGGTCACCGGCCATGATCACGGGCAGGATGGTGGTGTGACGGTCACCGGAAACCAGCTTGGGGTCGCTGCTCTCGTACCAGTCGGTGCTCCCCGCCACCACTTCTTCTCCCAGGTCCCGGATCTCCTGGTGGAGCGCGCGCACGAAGGACCGGAAGCGGTGATCGTCCACCATAGCGTCGGCAGCGGTGACGATCACCACCTCGCGCAGGTTCTCCGTTCCCGGCAGCCGCTCCACCAGCAACCGCTCCGCCTTGGCAGAATCGGGATCGTTGCTGAAGGTCTCGCTGGTGGTGAGCGCCCCTTCCAGCAGCCAGGCGATGGAGAACATCGCCGCCGCCAGCAGCAGCACCCAGACGATGATCACCCGCCGGGGACGGCGGGCGCATAGGCGGGCGAGCTTTCCGGTCGTCGGCTTCACGCCAACAATTTCTCTCCCGCGGCCCCTGATGTCAACCCGCCGCCCCGGCCCTCATGCCGGCGCCGGGCGGGCCGTCGAACGGCCGTGGGCAAAAAAGCCGACCTATTCCACCAGGCCGCCCAGGTTCTCGATCTTCCACTCGCAGAGATCCAGCAGCGACTCCACGCCGTAGTCGTCCAGCTCCTTCTGCCAGCGGGTGGGCTCGTCCTGGCTCAGGTAACGCGAGGCATTGCGGTATTCCCGTACCGCGTCTTCCAGCCGTCCCATGCGCTCGAAGATGCTCGCCAGGTGAAAATAGGCGATGCTGTAGTTCTCGTCGCAGTATATGGTCTTGCGGAAGGAGT
>JAJRWQ010000089.1 GCA_024276735.1 Actinomycetes bacterium | reverse complement strand
TTTCGTCCGGGCGATGGTCTATACTCATGGCAGCGGCGGCGGTCAGATCCACGAGCATGCGCGTGACAGCCATGGTTGAGAAAATCGATCCCAGAGTCACCGCCAGGGAGCGGGAGCTCTCCCCTTGGGCCGTGAGGGCCGAGGACAGCCGCGGCCGCGCCCGGCCCGAGGAGCCCTGCAGCCTGCGCACCTGCTTCCAGCGCGACCGCGACCGCATCGTCCACAGCAAGAGCTTCCGCCGCCTGAAGCACAAGACCCAGGTATTCATCGCCCCCGAGGGCGACCACTACCGCACCCGGCTCACGCACACCCTGGAGGTGTCGGGCATCTCCCGCACCATCGCCCGCGCCCTGGGGCTCAACGAGGACCTGGCGGAGGCGATCAGCCTCGGCCACGACCTAGGCCACACGCCCTGCGGCCACATCGGCGAGGAGGCGCTCTCCAGCTCGCTTGAAAAGCACGCCGGCACCAGCTTCGAGCACAACCGCCAGAGCCTCCGGGTGGTGCAGCTCCTGGAGAAGGACGGCCATGGCCTCAACCTCTGCCAGGAGGTCGAGGACGGCATCCTCTGCCACACCGGCGAGCAGCAGCCCTTCACCCTCGAGGGGCAGGTGGTGCGCATCGCCGACCGCATCGCCTACATCAACCACGACATCGACGACGCCCTGCGCGCCAGCATCATCCGCGAGGACGACCTGCCGCGGCGGGAGATCGAGCTCCTGGGCAGGAGCTGCCGCCGGCGCATCGACACCCTGGTGCACGACCTGGTGGACGCCAGCCGCGACCGGGGCGAGATCCGCCAGAGCCCGGAGATGGCGGCGGCGGCCTCGTCGCTGCGCTCCTTCCTCTTCGAGCGCGTCTACGTGGGCTCGGTCTACCGGCGGGAGAACGAGCGGGTCACCGGCCTGGTCACGCGCCTCTTCGAGTACTACCTGGAGCACCCGGAGCTGCTGCCCCCCTGGACCGCCGAGGCCGCCAGCGAGGTGCCGGTGCGGGTGGCCGACTACATCGCCGGCATGACCGACCGCTACGCCATCCGCGCCTACAGGGAACTGTTCATTCCCAGCGAGTGGGGGCTCTAGCCGATGCCGCTGATCCGGCAGGAGAGCATCGACGCCGTCCTCGAGGCTTGCGACATGCTGGAGATCGTCTCCCCCTACACCACCATCCGCAAGAGCGGCAGCACCTACATGGGCAAGTGCCCCTTCCACCAGGAGAAGACCCCCTCTTTCACCGTCGACCCGGTGCGCAAGCTCTACCACTGCTTCGGCTGCGGCGAGGGCGGCAACGTCTTCACCTTCCTCAAGCAGAAGGAGGGGCTGGAGTTCGCCGACGCCGTCAAGTGGCTGGGGGAGAAGTACGGCGTCCGCATCGAGTACGAGCAGAGCGATCCCGCGGAGGAAAAGCGGCGCGCCGCCCGCGGGCGGGCACTGTCGCTGCTGGACCAGGCGGCCTCCTTCTACAGCCGCTACCTCTGGGAGAGCCGCCAGGCGGAGGCGGCGCGCCGCTACCTCGAGGAGCGGGGCTTTTCCCGGGAGACGGCGGAGGAGTTCCGCCTCGGCTACTCGCCGCCCTCCGGCGGGCTCCTGGTGCGCAAGGCGCTGGACAAGGGCTACCAGCGCGCCGACCTGGAGGCGGCGGGGCTGGTGAGCGCCCGCGGCGGCCGTCTCGAGGACCGCTTCCGCGGCCGGCTGATGTTTCCCTTCACCGACCACCGCGGCCGGGTGCTGGGCTTCGGCGCCCGGGTGCTGGGGGAGGGGAGGCCCAAGTACCTGAACTCGCCGGAATCGGCCATCTACCGCAAGCGCCACCTGCTCTTCGGCCTGGGAAACGCCCGCCGCGCCATCGCCGCCGAGGACCGCGCCTACGTGGTCGAGGGCTACACCGACGTGCTGGCACTGCACCAGGAGGGCATCGAGAACGCCGTCGCCTCCATGGGCACGGCGCTCACCGAGACCCAGCTCAAGGAGCTCTCCCGCTTCACCCGCAACATCTACCTGGCCTTCGACGCCGACGCCGCCGGCCGCAAGGCGATGCTCAGGGCGCTGGAGCTCTCGCGGCGGCTGGAACTGAGCCCGCGGCTGGTGGAGATCCCCCCGGGAAAGGACCCGGCGGAGATCGTCCTCGAGTCCGGCGCCGACGCCTTCCGGGAGCTTGCGGAGAAGGCGCGGGCGTTGCTAGAATACCAGGTCCATGCGGTGCTCGACGCCGCCGACCTGGGTAGCTCCGAGGGCCGGGTGAGGGCGTTCGCGGCGCTAAAGCCGATCCTGGCTTTCGCCGTTAATTCTGTCGAGCGGGACGAGCAGACGCGGATCATCGCCGACAGGCTCCGCCTTGCACCCGAAAATGTGGCATACTTATTGGAGACGGCCCATGCAGGAGGGGCTGAAGCGGGCGGGGGCGAGGCCGAGAGGCGGGTCCTTTCGCAGGAAGAGATCCTGGAGCGGACCTTTCTGGTTACATGTCTTGCCCGTCGCGGGGAGGCGGGAAGGTACTTGAAGGAAATGACCGAAGCCCACTTCACGACCGGTCCCACCCGGTCGGCATTCAAATGGGTACGGGAACAGCTCTGCGGGGACCACGGCGATGCCGCGGCGGCGCCGCCGCGGGTGGAAGCCGGGTCGATCCTGCCCGAGCTGATCATCCGCGCCGAGACCGCACCCACCTCTTCCCAGGCTCTTCCCGAGCTCTACCTGCGACTCTCCGAGGCGGAACTCTCCCGCCGCATCGACGCCCTCAAGCACCGCCTCGACCAGGGGGGCGGCGACTTCCAGCAGCTGGCGCGCCTGGAGGAGAAGCGGCGGCGCCTGCTGGAACACATCCAGGCCGGATCCTTCGACATCGCCTGAGATTCCATGAGCGGACCCGACGACATCGGCATCGACGAAGTACGCGAACTGATCATCGAGGGGAAGGAGCAGGGCTACCTATCCTCCGACCGGGTGGCCGACGTGCTCCAGGAGATGGATCTCTCCACCGAGCAGATGGAGGACATCTACGCCACCTTCATCGACATGGGCATCGACGTGGTGGACGAGGACGAGGACCTGATCGAGGCCCACCACGACGGCCACAAGGAAGTGGAGCACGAGGAGGAGATCATCAGCCAGATCGACTTCTCGGTGAAGGCCCCCACCAGCGACCCGGTGCGCCTCTACCTCAAGGAGATCGGCAAGGTGCCGCTGCTCACCGCGGAGCAGGAGGTGGCGCTGGCCAAGCGCATCGAGCGCCAGGACATGGAGGCCAAGCGCAAGCTGATCCAGGCCAACCTGCGGCTGGTGGTGAGCATCGCC
>JAJRWQ010000010.1 GCA_024276735.1 Actinomycetes bacterium | reverse complement strand
TACATGCTCAACGGCATCATTCCCAACCTGGAGCGGCGCTACCGGGAAACTGACTCCGCCTCCATGCGCGAGTGGATTCACCGGCTGATGACCGTGCGTCCCTGCCCCGCCTGCGGCGGCGCCCGCCTGAAGCCCGAGAGCCTGGCGGTGACCGTGGGAGGGCGCAACATCCACGAGCTGACGCAGATGTCGGTGAGCGAGGCGGACCGGTTCCTGGAGAAGCTGCAACTCTCGGAGACCGAGGAGATGATCGGCGGCCGCATCGTCAGGGAGATCCGCGAACGCCTGCGCTTCCTGGACGACGTGGGCGTCGGCTACCTCACCCTCGACCGTACCGCCGGCACCCTCTCCGGGGGAGAAGGGCAGCGTATCCGCCTCGCCACCCAGATCGGCTCCAGCCTGGTGGGGGTGCTCTACATACTCGACGAGCCCAGCATCGGCCTGCACCAGCGCGACAACCGCCGGCTGATCGAGACCCTGCACCGGCTGCGCGACCTGGGCAACACCGTGGTGGTGGTGGAACACGACGAGACCACGATCCGTGCCGCCGACTACGTGGTGGACATGGGGCCCGGGGCGGGGGAGCAGGGCGGCGAGGTGGTGGCGCGGGGAACGCTGGACGACATCCTGGCCTCGGAACGGAGCCTCACGGCCGCGTACCTCACGGGGAAGCGCACCATCGAGGTGCCGCCGCGGCGGCGCGGCGACGAGGGCCGCCTGGTCATCCGCGGCGCGCGGGAACACAACCTGAAATCGATCGACGTGGAGATCCCCCTGGGGCGCTTCGTCTGTGTCACCGGCGTCTCCGGCTCGGGCAAGTCCACCCTGGTGAACGACGTGCTCTACCGGGCCCTGGCCCGTGACATCCAGCGTTCGCGCCTGGCGCCCGGCGAGCACGATGCCATCGAGGGGCGGGAGCTGCTGGACAAGGTGATCAGCATCGACCAGTCGCCGATCGGGCGCACGCCCCGCTCGAACCCGGCGACGTACACGGGCGTCTTCGACCACATCCGCAGGCTGTTTGCCGCCACCCCGGAAGCCAAGGTACGGGGATACCGGCCCGGGCGCTTAAGCTTCAACGTCAAGGGCGGTCGTTGCGAGGCCTGCCGGGGCGACGGCGACATCAAGATCGAGATGCACTTCCTGCCCGACGTCTACGTTCCCTGCGAGGTGTGCAAGGGCAAGCGCTACGACCGCGAGACGCTGGAGGTACGGTACAAGGGAAAGAACATCGCCGACGTGCTGGAGATGAGCGCCGGCCAGGCCCTGGAGTTCTTCGAGGCGATCCCGGTCGTCGCCCGCCGCCTGCAGACGATGGTGGACGTGGGCCTGGGTTACATCCGGCTGGGGCAGCCCGCCACCACCCTCTCCGGTGGCGAGGCCCAGCGGATCAAGCTGGCATCCGAGCTGAACAAGATCGCCACCGGCAATACCCTGTACATTCTCGACGAGCCCACCACCGGCCTGCACTTCGCCGATATCGACCGGCTGCTGGCGGTGCTGCAGCGGCTGGTGGATGCAGGCAATACCGTGATCGTCATCGAGCACAACCTCGACGTGATCAAGTGTGCCGACCACGTCATCGACCTGGGGCCGGAAGGCGGCGCCGCCGGCGGCCGTCTGGTGGCGACGGGAACCCCCGAGGCGGTGGCGCGCAGCCGCAAGTCGTACACGGGTCGGGCGCTCAAGCCCCTGTTGGCGTCATGAAGCGGCTGCCGGCGATACTGTTTTTCCTCCTCGTCGTTTCTCTGCTGTTGCCGGCGTCACCGACGGCCAGGGCCCAGGACGATCCCATCAGCATCGAGGTGAGCCCCACGCAGGTAACGATGGTGATGGCTGCCGGTGACGAGACGGTGGAGGTGGTGCAGCTGCGCAATCGCAGCGAGAGGGTCACGCACGTGACCACCCTGGTGGAGCCCGGGGCGGAAGCGCAGGACCTGGAGGTCGAGGTGGAGCCGGCCGAGATCAAGATGGCTCCCGGTGAGAGCGCCGAGGCGCAGATACGCGTCCGGGCCCCGGCAGCCGCCGACGCCGGCAGCCGTCGCTTCGCCGTGCTCTTCAGGGCCGAGCCCGGCACCGGCGGCGAGGTGAGCGTCACCGGCCAGGTGAAGGTGGAGCTGGAAGCGCAGGTGATCCAGCCCGTGGCGGAGGCGGAGCTGGCAGCGCCCTACCTGGTGGACTGGGGGAGCTCCCTCCGGTTCATGTTGTCCGGACGCAACCGGGCCAGCTATCCCTTGCGCTTCCATGGGCGGGTGAAGTTCAATGGCCTCTTCCGGGAGCAGAGCTTCGCCGCCGACAGCGAAACCATCGGCGTGGGAGAGAGGGGCGGCGTAGTAATCGACTGGGAGAACCCTCCCGCTTTTGCCGTGGGCCGGGTGACCATGAGCCTGGAAACCGGCACCGGCGTCCCCCTGGAAGAGCGGCACCTGCTGATCATCTTTCCCTGGCGTTACACGCTGTTGTCCCTGTGCCTGGCGGCTGCCGCCGCCGCCGGCTTCTTCGCTGTCCGCTCGCTTGCCTGAGCCTCAAGTTTTTCCCCCAAAGGGCGAAGAAGTGGGTGTACCTGCGACCCTGCCCGCAGCGCGCGCCTGATTTTCCGCAAGTGGAGTGAATCGCGGCCCACGCCGTTGCCCGCAGGATCAGGGGGAGGTAATTCACTTGAGACGTCGAGCTCGGGGCGGAGCACATGCCAGGCGCATGCCACCGGGGCGGATGCGGCGGCGGATGATATACTTCGCCGCCCCCCTGCTCGCTGCCCTTCTTTTCTCGTTCATTGTCTCCATCAACCACTCCCAGGCCCTGCCGGGCCCCGAGGGTTACTATACCGAGGCCGCGGGTGACGAGGTCGAGATCTGCGCCGATGCCGCTTGCAGCGTTCACACCACCGCCTTCAATCCCGGCGACACCGTCTACCTGCGCCTGACCAGCAACCGGGTCGCCGACGACAACCGCCGCAGCCGGCTGGAGCTCAAGGATTACCTGAACCGGCGCCTGCTGCGCGTCGGATGGAACCAGGTCACATTTACACCTCCTTACGTGTACGAGGCGTCGTTCACCCTGCCGGGAACGATCAACGACTACGTCATGGTGAAGGGCGATGTTCGCGCCGGCAGCGGCGCGCGTTTCCGCTTCGAGCAGCAACTGGAAGTGAGCGGCCTCAACCAGTTCCTGCACATATATAGCGACGCTGCCCGCAGCGACGAGTCGTACACCTTCGCCCCGGGAGCGGTGATGTACGTCACCGCTTACGGCAACGGCAAGGCCTACTCTGCCGGTCGTACCGGCAATAGAAACCGGGCATACGACTTCGCCGGCGGCAGGATCACCACCTGGAATGCCCCGGCCGTCACCCAGAACGGCAACTGGTACGATTTCCAGCTGACACTGCCCGGCGGCGGTTTCACCGACGGCGACTGGTACTGGGTCGAGTTCAGGCTGCGCGACAACAAGCGCAAGGACATCCTCCGCATGTCGCGCATGGTGCAGATCGATGCCTCCGCCCCCACGGCGGCGATCACCGGCCCGGCGGACGGCGCCTGGGTTTCGGGGACCCTGCCGGTGGTCGGCACCGCCGACGATGCTTACAGTTTTTACCAGTACGTGCTCGAGTACGGCGCCGGTACTTCGCCGTCTTCCTGGACCCAGATCGGTTCACCGGGCAGCAGCCCCGTGGTCTCGGGGGTACTGGAGCCATGGGATACCACCACCGTCACCGACGGGCTCTACACGCTCAGGCTCACCGTCACCGACAGGGCGCACAATGTCTCCACGGCGTCGATCCAGGTCAACGTCGACAACAACGCCCCTTCCATATCCGGCGTGGGCGCCAGCG
>JAJRWQ010000088.1 GCA_024276735.1 Actinomycetes bacterium | reverse complement strand
CGCGTCCAGGCACAGGAGAGCAGGCCCGCCGGCATCGCCGCCGCGGGCGGCGGCGGCGAAACCTGACCACCGTCAGCCAATGGCCTCCCGCCCCCGCTCGCCGGTGCGTATACGCACCACCTCCTCCAGGGGCTGGACGAAGATCTTGCCGTCGCCGATCTCGCCCCGGCGGGCGCCGGCGATCACCGCGGCGATGGTGTCCTCCACGAACTCGTCGTTGACCGCGATCTCCAGCCGCACCTTCTTCAGCAGGTTCACCTCGATCTCCACGCCGCGGTAGGTCTCGCGGAAGCCCATCTGCCGCCCGCAGCCCAAGGCGTTGGTCACCGACATGCGGTGGATCTCCTTCTCGAACAGGGCCTGCTTCACGTCGCCCAGCCGCTCCGGCTGGATGTAAGCGATAACCAGTTTCATCTCTGCTCCTTTGCTCGGGTTGCCGGCCGGGGGCGGCGCGGCGGCGGAGCCGCCGCGCCGCCCCCTCCGCTCAGCTGGTGGTAAAGATCTGGAAGCCGCCGTAGGCCTCCATGCCGTGCTCGCCCACGTCCAGGCCCTGCAGCTCCTCGCGGCGGGCGGCCCTGAGACCGATGGTCCTGGCGATGACGAAGAAGAGCGCCAGCCCCAGGCCGAAGGCCCAGGCGAAGGCGGTGGCCGCCCCCAGCCGCTGCACCGCCAGCTGGTGCAGCCCGCCGCCGTAGAAGAGGCCGCCGTCCAGGGCGAAGAGGCCCACGGCGAGGGTGCCCCAGGCGCCGCAGACGCCGTGCACGCTCACCGCTCCCACGGGATCGTCGACCTTCAGTACGCGGTCGATGAAGAGCACGCTGGCCACCACCAGCACCCCCGCCACGGCGCCGATGGCCATGGCGCCGGCGCCGGAGACCGAGGCGCAGGGGGCGGTGATCGCCACCAGGCCGGCGAGGGCGCCGTTGAGCGCCATCGAGGCGTCCGGCTTGCGGGAGAAGATCCAGGAGGCGGCCATGGCGGTGAGCGCCCCGGCGGCCGCCGCCAGATTGGTGGTGAGGGCGATGCGGCCGATGGCGCCGTCGCCGATGTTGGTGCTGCCGGGGTTGAAGCCGAACCAGCCGAACCAGAGGATGAAGACCCCCAGCGCCGCCAGGGCCATGTTGTGGCCGGGGATGGCCCGCGCCCTGCCGTCGGGGCCGTACTTGCCGATGCGGGGGCCCAACAGCAGCGCTCCCGCCAGCGCCAGCCAGCCGCCCACGGAGTGGACCACGGTGGAGCCGGCGAAGTCCACGAAGCCCAGGTTCTCCAGCCAGCCGCCGCCGTCACCGAGGCTGCCCCAGGCCCAGGAGCCGAAGACGGGGTAGATGAAGGCGCAGATGAAGACGCTGTAGACCAGGTACGACTTGAACCTGGTGCGCTCGGCCATGGCCCCGGAGACGATGGTGGCGGCGGTGCCGGCGAACACCGTCTGGAAGAGCAGGAAGGTGAAGTCCCACTCGCCGCCGCTCCAGTCGGCGCCGGCGAGGGCGAAGCCGCCGGTGCCGAAGAGGCCGTTGCTGGCGCCGAACATCAGGCCGAAGCCCAGGATGAAGAAGGCAATGCTGCCGATGGAGAAGTCCATCAGGTTCTTCATCAGGATGTTGACCGTGTTCTTGGCCCTGGTAAAGCCGCTCTCCACCATGGCGAACCCCGCCTGCATGAAGAAGACCAGGAACGCCGCCAGGCAGGTCCAGACGATATCGAGGTTCGCCTGCAGCTGCCGTACCGTCTCCGCCGCCGTGCCGTCCATCTCGCCACCTCCGTTGGTTGCTTGTCGTGTGTGCCGGTGGTTGATACGCTGGAACGAGTCTAGCGGGCGGCAACGCCCTTTTCCTTGAACGGTGGTTCAAAGATGTCGGCCCGGAAATTGTCCACGCGCAAGGGTGCTTGTACCGGGGGACGAACGCGGCGCCCCCGGTTTTCGGCACCCGTACCAACAGCAGGCCCGGTGGCCCCCGCGGGGCCACCGTCACCGGCGCCGCGGCGGCAGGCGGGCAGCGAGGCGGCATGAGCAGGGACCGGGACAAGCTGGGGCTCAGGGAACTGGTGGCCATGGGCGTGGGCGGCATGATCGGCGGCGGCATCTTCTCGGTGCTGGGGCTGGCGGTGGCCATCAGCGGCAAGGCGGCGCCGCTGGCCTTCACCCTGGGCGGGGTGATCGCCTTCGTGGCCGGCTACTCCTACGTGAAGCTGGCCCTGGCCTTCCATAGCGACGGCGCCAGCTTCACCTACCTGGAGCGGGCCTTCCCCCGCCACGCCAACGTGGCCGGCATCGCCGGCTGGACCATCATTGCCGGCTACCTGGGAACGCTGGCGCTCTATGCCTTCACCTTCGGCGCCTACGGCGCCGACCTGCTGGGGCTGGGCGGCTCCCGCCCCGTGCGCCTGGCACTCTCCGCCTCCGTGCTGGCGCTCTTCACCCTGGTGAACCTGCGCGGCGTCGGCTCCAGCGGCAAGGCGGAGGACATCGCCGTCTACGTGAAGATCGCCCTGCTGGCGACGTTCGGCGTGGTGGGGCTGTTCCTGGTGGACCGGCAGCACCTGGCCCCGGTCCTCGGCGAGGGCGTGCCGCCGGTGCTGATGGCGGGGGCGCTGATCTTCGTCGCCTACGAGGGTTTCGAGCTGATCACCAACGCCGTCTGCGAGACCCGCGACCCGGGGCGGAACCTGCCCCGCGGCATATACCTGTCGATCGCCGTCACCGCCACCATCTACATCGTGCTGGCGATCGTGGCGGTGGGCAACCTGACGCCGGCGGAGCTCACCGCCGCCGAGGAGTACGCTCTGGCGGTGGTGGCGCAGCCGGTCTTCGGGGACGCCGGCCGGTACCTGGTGGGGCTGGCGGCGCTGCTGGCCACCTCGTCGGCGATCAACAGCACCGCTTTCGGCGCCTCGCGGATGATGGCGGAGATGGCCGCGGACGCGCAGCTACCGCGGGCCTTCTCCTTCCGCAACCACACGCGGGTGCCCTGGGTGGCGCTGGTGACGCTGATGCTGGCGGCGCTGACCTTCACCCTCGCCGGCAGCCTGCAGACCATCGCCTCCTACGCCAGCATGACCTTCCTGCTGGTCTCCATCGGCGTCTCGGCGGCCAACCTGCGCCTGCGGCGGCAGACGGGCAGCAGCCTGCTGCTGGTGGCCGCCGGCATGCTCTTGATGGGCGCCACCGCCGCCACGCTCGCCTATTACCTCTGGCGGACGCAGCCGCGGACGCTGCTCTCCCTGGGGGCGGTGTACGCGGCGGTGGCGGCCCTGGAGCTGCTCTTCAGTAAGCGGCGGCTGCTCTTCCGGGGCAGCACCGCCGGCCGCTAGCCTCCCTCCCCCGCCCCCGCGGCGTCCCGCACCGCCCAGGCGGCGAAGTAGGCGCCCCGCTTCTGTCCCACGCCCACCGCGCCCTTGCCCAGGTAGAGGGCCCAGGCCCAGTCGGGCTCGAAGGCGCTGGTGGTGGAGGACCAGTATCCCTCGCGCACGCCGGTGAAGGGGTGGCCCGCGGGCAGGGCGGGGTGATGGCGCTCCAGGTCCACCAGCGATTCCAGCTCGTTGATGTTGGGCAGCCGCCAGCCGCCGGCGCCTTCCCGGTTCAGGGCGGCCACCGAAGCCAGGGCCTCTTCCCAGGTGACCTCGCCGCCGGCGGCATCGGCGTGGCGGGCCCAGGCGAGGCCGGTGAGCCGGTCGACCACCAGGTCCCCCTGCACCCGGAAGCGGGGCCGGGGCCAGGGGACGCCGCGGCGGTGCTCGCCGTCCTGGCCGCTGCCGGCGCAGGGAATCTCCCTGCCGTCGCCGTCGTGGCAGCGCTGCTGTCCCGTGGCCGGCAGCACGCCGTCGCCCTCGCCGCAGACGGGCCAGGTGAGAAAGAACTGCTGCTTGCCGCCGTAGAAGGTGCGGGCGCCCTCCAGGTGCACGTACCAGGCGTAGGCGGGATTGACGGCGGCGCTGGTGGCGGTCCAGTACCAGCCGAGGATCACGTTGACGAAGGGATGGCCGGCAGGCAGCGCCGGGTTGCGGGACTGGTGATCGACCAGGCTGCGCAGCTCGCGGCGGTTGGGCAGCCGCCAGTCGCGGCGGCCCATGGCGCCCCGCTCGTTCATCGCCGCCACGAAGTCGAGCGCCTCCTGCCAGCGGAGGGGAAAGCCGGCCAGGTTGGCATCGCGGGCCCAGGTGAGACCGGTGAGCCGGTCGTGGACCAGCTCCCCCTGCACCCGGAAGCGGGGCCGGGGCCAGGGGACGCCGCGGCGGTGCTCGCCGTCCTGGCCGCTGCCGGCGCAGGGGATCACGGCGCCCCCGGTATCGTAGCAGTCGGCCTGGCCCGTCTG
>JAJRWQ010000087.1 GCA_024276735.1 Actinomycetes bacterium | reverse complement strand
TCACCGGGCTGGTGGCAGGCGCCTACACCCTCAAGCAATACGCCCTCTTCGGGGTCACCTACACCTCCACCTTCGCCGGCCGCAACTGCAACCGCGCCATCGGCAATCCCTTCCCGGAATTCCAGTCCGCGCCCGGCGAGTTCGTGGCCGAAGACTTGCCGCCGGTGCTCTCGCGTACGCACAAGCTCACCGGCGGCATCAACTTCAACCAGCTGGGTTACGTGGACTATGCCCGCGAGCAGCTGGCGGCGTGCCGGGCGGCACTGTCCTCGCGGCCGCTTGCCGATATCCTGGCCTCCTTCCGGGAGAACTTCGAGATCTACCGCCGCCCCGCCGACGATTACTGCGACTTCGCCGTCACCCGGCATCTCCCGTGGAAGGGCCTCTATCACCGGCTGTTCTCCGGTTACCTGCTGTTGCTGCTGGTGGCCGCCGCCGCTGCTTTCTGGCTCTTCCGGAACTACCGCCGGCTGCCGGCAGGGCTGGCGCTGGCGCTGCCGGTGCTCTACGTGGCCGCGGTCACGGTGTTCTTCGAGAAGGGCGAGAACATGCGCTTCCGGTTCTTCGTGGACCCGGTGTTGCTGGTCTTCATTTTCAGCCAGGTGGTCTCGCTGGTGCGCTGGCTGCGGGGCGGGGGCGGTTTCCGGCACCGGGGAGGCAGCCAGTGACGCGGCTTGCCGCGCCCCGAATCCGAAAGGAGGAGCAAGGATGAAGAGTCATCGGCAGGAACTGTGGTTCGAAGTGCCCACCAGGAGGGCCTTCATCAACATCACGTCCGAGGTGGAACAGGCGGTGGCGGACTCGGGCGTCAGCGAGGGCCTGGTGCTGGTGAACGCCATGCACATCACCGCCTCGGTGTTCATCAACGACGACGAGCCGGGCCTGCACCAGGACTACGAGGAGTGGCTGGAAGGGCTGGCGCCGCACGCGCCGGTGGACCGCTACCGCCACAACCAGAACGCTGCCCGCGAGGACAACAGTGACGCCCACCTCAAGCGACAGGTGATGGGCAGGGAGACGGTGGTGGCGATCACCGGCGGCCGGCTGGACCTGGGACCGTGGGAACAGATCTTCTACGGCGAGTTCGATGGCCGCCGCCGCAAGCGGGTGCTGGTGAAGGTGATCGGGGAATAGGCCGGAAAGGGAGGGCAAAAAAAGGAGGCCCGTCGGGTTCAGTCATAACCCCGGCCTCCAAGCTCGATATCTGTATCGGCGGCGCCTCAGAAAGTTTTACCGTTGATGCGGATCGATTCCACGTAGATCACTTCGCAGGCGCCGTCGCCCTGGTCGTAGCGGCTCTTGCTGGTGGTCATCACCATTGCCTGGCCCTCGCCCGTGAACACCCGCACGTCCACCAGGCGGCCGCTGATGCGCACCATGTCTCCCGGCTTCACCTGCGCCAGCGCCGCGCGGATGCTCTCGTCGGCGGGTATCAGGTGGTTGTTGCTCACGTGAGTGGCCACGTAGTCGCTGCTGACATCGGGGCCGGTGGCGCCGCCGATGACCCCCGAGACCTGTCCCCGCCGGTCCGCCTGCGACCAGTTCAGCTTGCTGCTGATGTCCTCGTCTGCCATGCGGCCCCAGGCCAGCAGGAAGTCGTAGGGAACCACGTCGCCGACGGCGTCGTGGTAGGCGCGCGTACCCTGGACGCGGGCGTTGATCACGTAGGCGGTGTCACCGCTGATCTGGGCCCGGGTGCCGTTCACCCAGATGGTCTCCTGGAAGGGGCGGATGCTTTCCTGCTCTGGTTCCTGTCCGGCGTCGATGCCGTAGCTGATCACGTGGCTGGGCTCGAAGGCGTAACTGCGGTTCTGCAGGTAGACCATGCCCCCGAGGAAGGCGATGGCCGCCATCAGCGTCACCAGCGCTTCCAGCAGCAGCCGCCGCGGCAGCGAGAGATGACCGTGAGGCGTGGCCACGTGGCCGGCGCCGGCGGGTGCCGCCACCAGTACTTCGTGGGAACGTGCTTGCTCCAGGCGTCGCCGCTGCTCCAGGCAGCGGGGACAGAATACCGTCGAGGGCGAGCACTTGCGGCAGAAGAATTCACCACAGCCGCACATGCCCGTAATCGGTTCCGACGGGTGACGCAGGCAATGGTCATGCCCGCCCGGCCCGGGATGAGTTGGATCGATGCGCCCCACTTCGGCCCTCCCAGGCCTCCCCCCTCAAGATAGTTATCGGCGGCGACGGGGGAATCCGGAGGGTGGGGCGGGGGTCGGGCGCGGGGGGTTTCCCGCGGGCGGTCCCGGGGGAGGGTGCTCAGCTTTCTTCGCCGGCGTCGTCCAGCTTGCGTTTCAGTACCTTGCGCATGAAGTTGCGGGGCAGCTCGCGGCGGAACTCGATCTTCTGCGGCACCTTGTAGGGCGCCAGGTGGCGCCGGGCGAACTCGCGGATCTCGGCGGCGGTGGCCTGCTCGTTCTCCTTGAGCACCACGTAGGCCTTGACGGTCTCACCCTTGAGGCGCCCGGGCACTCCCTTGACCGCCACCTCGCTGATCTTGTGAAAGCGGCTGAGCACCTCCTCCACCTCCCGGGGGAAGACGTTGAGGCCGCCGGTGATGATCACGTCCTTCATGCGGTCGACGATGTAGTAGTAGCCGTCCTCGTCGCAGCGGGCCACGTCGCCGGTATCGAGCCAGCCGTCGTCCGAGAGCACCTTGCGCGTCTCCGCCGGGTTTCGCCAGTACCCCTTCATCACCTGGGGCCCGCGCACCAGCATCTCGCCCACCTCGCCCTGTTCCACGTCGGCGCCGCTTTCCATGTCGACGATGCGCACCTCCGTGTCCGGCAGCGGCAGGCCGATGCTGCCGGTCTTGTTGAGCCCGTAGACCGGGTTCACGTGGGTGACGGGGGAGGCCTCGGTGAGGCCGTAGCCCTCCACCAGCTTTCCTCCCGACAGCCGCTCGAACTCCTGCTTGACGTCCGCCGGCAGCCGGTCGGAGCCGCTGATGCAAACGCGGATGGAGGAGATGTTGGCCTGCTTGCTCCCGTCATCGTCCCGTGCCAGCGAGTGGTTGATGGCGGCGTACATCGCCGGGATGCCGGGGAAGACGGTGGGCCGGTGCTCCTCGATGGCGGCGATCACGCTGGCGAGATCGAAGCGCGGCAGCAGGGTGATCTTCGCTGCCAGGCTG
>JAJRWQ010000086.1 GCA_024276735.1 Actinomycetes bacterium | reverse complement strand
GCACCGGCGACCCCCTCCACGTCCTGCTCGTCGCTCACCGGCAGCCCCAGCGCCGCCGGGCCGCCGAAGCTCTCGTAGCGGCCGAGGATGGCGCCGATCACGTGGTGGGCGCCGGTGGATGCCGACCAGTAGATGCGGCCCCGCTGGAAGTCGCTGGCACGGCCGCCGCCGGCATCGTACTCGTCTGAAGTCGGCAGTCCCAGGTAGTCCGGCCCGCCCAGCTGCAGGTACTTGTCCAGTATGCCGCCCACCAGCAGCCGGGCGCCGGTGGTCGCCGACCAGTAGATCCGCCCCCGCTGGAACTCGCAGACCCGGCCGCCGCTGGTATCGTGCTCTTCGCTCGTGGGCAGGCCCAGGGTGCCGGCGCCGCCGGCTGCTTCGTACTTGCCGAGGATGCTGCCGTAGAGGACGCGGGCGCCGGTGGCCGCCGACCAGTAGATGCGGCCGCCCTGGAAGTCCACCGCCCGCCCGCCGGGCACGTCGTACTCGTCGCTCAGCGGGTGGCCGAGAAAGCCGGCCGGCCCGCCCAGCTCATCGTAGCGGACCATGATGGATCCGTAGACCCAGAAGACCTCGCCACTGGCGCGGTTGTACACCAGGCGGCCGCTGGTGAAGTCCTGTGCCCGGCCGCCGGGCACGTCGTACTCGGGGCTGGTGGGAGTACCGGGGGCGCCGCCCAGCTGGTCGTACTTGGCGGCGATGGCCCCCACGATGGGGTAGCCCTCCCAGTTGAAGCTGACGTCCACCCAGCCGCTCACTAGGTAGCCGAGGCCCAGCTGTACCCCGGCGGCTGGCGAGAGGTCGATGCCGGCGGGATTGGTGACGATGCGCCCGAACTGGTCGCGGCCGCCGTTGTAGTCGTCGTAATAGGCCGCCTGGGACTCGGGAAGGCCCCGGGGCAGGTCGGTGAACAGGCGCCGGGGCCGTTCGCTGCCGGCGCTCCAGTAATTGTCGTCGATGTTCCAGGGGCCACAGTCCTTGACGCGGACACCCGCCAGCCGGTGGCCGGCATAAGTGAGATCGACGGTGTAGTCGCCGCCGGCCGGGTAGCCGGAATGATATTCCCAGCCGAGGCTGGCGAACTTGACATACTTGTCGGGAACGGCAACGTCGACGCTGTCGGCCCCGAAGTGGGAATAGTACTGGGTGGCGTATACATGATAGACACGTGCAGCTCCAGCCGGCATGGGGGCGCCGGCGCTCAATGCAGCGGCCAGCGAGCGCTGCCGCTGGCTCTGGAGCTCGCCGGCGACCCAGTCGTCCAGGAGCATTTTCTGCTCTTCGCCGAGCAGGGACTCGATGGTGCGGCGCGACCGTGCCACCTCCCGGCGGACGCGGCCGTTATAGTCCATTGCCTCTATCCGCTGCTGCTTCTCCTTGGCGCCGAGGCTATCGTCGGCGACGATCGCCTCCGACTCCCACTTCAGCTCCGCGAGTGCCGCCGCCTCACGGCGCCCGGCATCGCGGATGCCGTCTATCTGTTCCGGAGAGAGCGACAGGTCGTGCGCCAGACGGCTCAGCACCTTTTCGTCGGTAAATAGCACCGATGCCACCGGCTTGTCGTCGTCGAGCCAGGGGGATGGGCGGTCCGCGCCCCTGCCGGCCGCCGGTGCCAGCAGCAGGCAGGCCAGGGACAGCACGAGCATCGCCAGTAGCGGTAACCGCCTCCTGCCGGCGCTGGTCGTATCTGTACCGCCGTTCTTTCTTCCGGGAATATCCATGAAACTGTCGGGGGAAAAGGATTCGCCACCGCTCCGGCGCGGGATCGGTGGCCGCTGTGCAAGTATCTATCGGCAGCGGCAAGCGATCCTGTAGGGTGCCGCCGGGACGGGGTGGTTATGGTAGGATGGTCGGCCAGGAGCAGGAAAAAAGCCACTGACACCCGCATTTCACCACCGCCCATGAAGAAACAGTTTGCCAGCGACCTGGCGCCGGGGATGGAGGTCGACGACGTTTTCTTCATCGCCGACGTTCGCGAGCAGGTTACCCCTGGCGGCACCGGCTTCTGCAGCTTCAGGCTTCTCGACCGCAGCGGCGCCGTTGCCGCCCGCGCCCGCGAGGGAGTCCGGGGCCGTATCCGCGGCGAGATGTTCGCCCGCGTGCGCGGTCGCGTGGGCAGCTTCCGGGGGAGGCCCCAGGTAGAGGTACAGGCGGTGAAGCTGCTGCCCGGGGAGGAACAGGACCAGCGGCTGTTCATCCCGGCCGGCAGCCGCGATCCCGAGGAGATGATGGGATTCGTGGATTACTTCGTCGCCGATGTCTACGATTCCGATTATTCGCGCCTGCTGCGTGCTTTCTTCACCGACCAGGAGTTCCGGGAGCGCTTTCGTTTCACCCCCGGCTCCCAGCGCGCCCACCATGCCTACTTGGGAGGTTTGCTGGAACACACGGTATCGGTCGCCACCCTTTGCCAGCACGTAGTGGTGGAGCACCCGCGGCTGAACGCCGATCTCCTGCTGACGGCAGCCCTGCTGCACGATATCGGCAAGATCGAGGCGCTGGCCTGCCGGGGACGCATCCGGCTCACCCGCCGGGGACGCCTGCTGGGGCACGTGGTGCTGGGCCGGAGAATGATCGAGGAGCGCCTGGTTACCGTAGATCTCCCGTCCAACAAGGAACTGGAGCTGATGCACGTGGTCGTCAGCCACCACGGCGAGCTGGAATGGGGAGCACCCAAGCGGCCGCTATCGGCCGAGGCACTGGTGTTGCATCACCTGGACAACCTCGATGCCAAGGTGAAGGGATACTTCGAAGTGGTTGCCGGGAGCGGCGAGCTGCCGTGGCCGGAGCTTACCAACCTTTTTCGCCGGCCGCTCTGGGAACCGCGGGCTGCAGACAGGGAAGGGAGATGACGGGCGCCGCGGTTCAGTCCCCTTCGTCCAGGAGCTCGTCGATGGCCTTGCCGGCGTCGCTGTCGATTTCCGGCTCCCGGCGGCGTTCGCCCTCCAGGGTGCTTTCCTTGCCCGCGGTCAGGTTGTCGCCGCCGACCATGCTGTCGAAGGCCTTGGCCTTGAGCCGGTTGCGCGTCTCCTCGATGCGGCGCTTCATCTCCTCGCGGTCGAAGTGTGACGGCTGCGGTGCCTCCCCGGTAGCCGGTGTTTCCTCTTCGCTTGCCGCCGCTTTTTCTTCCGCAGCCGCTGGTGCCGCTGCGCTTTCCGCCTCGGCCGCCTCTGCTGCCGGCGGCTCTTCTTCCGCCGGGACCGCCGGAGGCTCCGTTTCCGTTTCGGTGCTCGGGGCGGCTGCCTCTACCGCCTCGGCCGCCACCGTCTCTTTCGGCTCGCTCTCGGCTGCGGCTTCCGGCTCTTGCGCCGACTCTTCTGCTTCACCGCTCTCCACCGCCGGCACCGGTTGAGCAGCCGCGGCTGTTTCCTCTTCCATCTCGATTGCCGCCGTCTCTGCCGCTTCGCCCATCGACGCTGCACTTTCCGCCTCGGCCGCCTCTGCTTCCGTCGGCTCTTCTTCTACCGGGGCCGCCGCCGGCTCCGCTTCCGTGAGCGTCTCCACGGCAGCCGCCGCGCCGGTTCCGGTCCCTGCCGCCGGCTCGTCGGCGGGGGGCGCTACTGCTTCGCCCAGCTCGGTCTCCAGCTGCTTCCTGGTAGCCTCCAGCCTCTCCTCGAGATCGGCGGATGGTGCGGCGGAAGGCTCCTCGCGCTGGTACGGGGGCAGCGCCGGCCGCTGGATGCCGAACAGCTTGCGGCGCAGTTACTTGCCGCTCTTGGGTGCGAAAAGTACGCCCAGGGCGGCGCCGATGATGCCGCCCACCATGAACTTGCTCAGCCTTGCCATGCCATCTTCCTCCTGGGAACGGGAGCCTCGCTACATCTTATTACCTGTTTCGGCAAATTGGAAGGAGGGGGTGATCAGTCGGCGTCTTCCCCCGGCTCCTCGTCCATGCGGCGGCGCAGCCGTTGCTCGAACCCCCGGTCCACGGGACGGTAATAGCGCCGGGGTTGCATGCCGGGAGGAAAGTATTCCTGCTCGACGCGGGCGCCCTCGTGGTCGTGGGGGTACTTGTATCCCTTTCCATGTCCCAGCTCGGCTGCCCCGCGGTAATGAGCGTCGCGCAGGTGCGGCGGCGGCCGGCGGCTTCCCTGCTTGCGCACGTCACCCAGGGCCTCCTCGATGGCGCGGTAGGAGGCATTGCTCTTGGGCGCCAGGGCCAGGTAGGTGACACCCTGCGCCAGGTTGATACGGCACTCGGGCAGGCCCACGAACTCCACCGCCTGCGCCACCGAGGTCGCCACCTGCAGGACCCGGGGGTCGGCATTGCCGATATCCTCGGAAGCAAAGATCACCATGCGGCGGGCGATGAAACGGGGGTCCTCGCCGCCGGCCAGCATGGTGGCCAGCCAGTAGAGCGCGGCGTCGGCATCGCTGCCACGCAGGCTCTTGATGAAGGCGGAGGCAGCGTCGTAGTGGGCGTCCCCGGCCTTCTGGTAGAAGATGGGCTTGCGGGCGGCGGCCTCCGCCACGGCGCTGGCGGAGATCTTTCCCTGGAAACCTTCCGGCAGCATCGCCACCGCCGCTTCCAGCATCGAGAGCGCGGCGCGGGCGTCACCGCCGGCGGCGGTGACGATGGTTTCCATTTCCTCCCGACCCAGCTGCAGCCCGGAGCCGCCGAGCCCGCGCTCGCGGTCTGCGAGGGCGTGCTCCAGCACCCGCCGGAGCTCGTCGCGCGAGAGCGGCTCGAATTGCAGCAGCTCGCAGCGGGAGAGCAGGGGCGGGATGATCTCGAAGTAGGGGTTCTCGGTGGTGGCGCCGATGAGCGTCACCAGGCCGCTTTCCACCACCGGCAGCAGGGCATCCTGCTGCGACTTGCTGAAGCGGTGGATCTCATCGACGAACAGCAACAGGCGCCGCCCTTGGAGCCGGCGGGTGTCCTCGGCCTCGGCGAACACGCGGCGCAGGTCGGCGACGCCGGAGCTGACGGCGCTCACCTGGCGGAACTCGGCGCTGGTGAGGTGGGCGATCAGCCGCGCCAGGCTGGTCTTGCCGGTGCCGGGAGGCCCGAAGAAGATCATCGAGTGCAAGCGGTCCGCCTCGATGGCCCGGCGCAGGGAGCCGCCCTCGGCAAGCAGCTGTTCCTGCCCCACGAACTGGTCGAGGGTGAGCGGCCGCATCCGGTAAGCCAGCGGCGTCGTGCCTGCCTGCTCCGCTTCCCTCTCGCTGAAGAGGTCCGGTGGCTCGCTGGAAGGATCCATGGCCTGATTTTACCATTCCCGGCGGCGGCCTTTGCCCGGAACGCGGGATTCCTTGACACATTTCGGATGCGGGGTTAAAATCCAGGCGAATTACGGCTGCGGAAGGGAAAAGAGCCGATGGCCGACAAGGTGTTGGTGCTGAATGCCACCTACGAGCCGCTCAACGTCTGCAGCGCCAGGAGAGCCCTGGTACTGGTCTTCAAGGAAAAGGCGGAAGCGCTCGAGGTGTCGGGCCGGGTAATGCGCTCCGAGCGGGAAACCTTCCCGCTTCCCAGCGTGATCCGCCTGAATTACTACGTT
>JAJRWQ010000085.1 GCA_024276735.1 Actinomycetes bacterium | reverse complement strand
GGGGTCGCCGGTGCCCGCGTGAGCAGGTTCGCCCGCGGTGACATCTACTGGTCCCAGGCCACCGGCGCCCACGAGATCTACGGCGCCATCCGCGCCAAGTACATGGAGCTGGGCGGCCCGGCGGTGCTGGGGCTGCCGGTGAACGGCGAGTATGGCATCCCCGGTGGCCGGCGCACCGACTTCCAGGCAGGGTTCATCACCTGGTTCTACAGCGGCGCCACCAGGGTGATCATCACCCGCAGCTGAGCAACGGGCCGGTCAGAGGTCGGCGGCGGCCCGGGGCTGGGCGTTCCCGCCGCCCGCTTCGCCGGCGGCGCTGGTATCGCGAAACACCACCGTGCCACAGTCGATGCAGACGCCGCATAGCTCGCCGGCAGGCAGGGGGACGCGCGTACCGCACCAGCTGCAGTCGCGTTCCACCGCGTCCAGGCACATCGAATCGGTCCAGTCGATACCCGACATCGCTTCCATCATTACGGTCCTCCTTCCACTTGCCCGATCGGGAACGTTCTTATGTTCTCCCCCGGCTTTTGCTATCCTCTAAACTAGTGCGAAAAAAACGAGGAGGAAGCGATGAAGCAGGTGGTACTGAAGGCTCCGAAGATGTCGTGCGGCCACTGCAAGGCCAGGGTGGAAGGTGCCGCCGGCGCGCTCGCCGGCGTGGAGTCCGTGAACGCGGACCCCGAGAGCAAGAACGTCGAAATCACCTACGACGAGGGACAGGTGGACCTGGAGGCGATCAAGGAGGCCATTGCCGCCGCCGGTTACCCGGTGGAGTGACGGCTACTCTCCCTCCTCGACGCGGGCGATGATCACGCGACGGTAGGGATCCCTGCCCTCGCTGTAAGTCTCTACTCCTTCGCGATCCTGCAGGTGCAGGTGGATGATGCGCCGCTCGGCGGCGCTCATGGGCTTGAGCTCGTACTCCGGCTCTCCCCCCATCTCGATCTCCTCCACGCCGCGGTCGGCCATCGCCCTCAAGGCCTCCGCCCGCCGGGCGCGGTAGCCCTCGGCGTCGACGATGATCCGCTTGCGGCCTTCCAGCCCCCTGAAGGCAATGGCGTTGGCGAGATACTGGATGGCATCGATCGTCTGCCCGTGACGGCCGATGAAAATCCCCAGGTCGCTGCCGGACACGTCGCAGAGCAGGGATTCCTCGTCCTCGTCGATCTTCAGTGAAGCATCGATCCCCAGCGAAGAGAACACCAGCTCCAGGTACTGCCGCAGCCGTGCCTCCGCCTCGGCCCTGCCCGCGGCGGCTGCTTCCTCTGCGTCCTCCGCCGAGACGGCATCGTCTTCCGGCCCCGGAGCCGCTTCTTCCGCCTCTTCCGGCTCCCCCGGTCCCGCGGCGGAAGCGGGAACCGCCTCGCTGCTTTCTGCTGCCGTGTCTTCGCCGGAAGCATCGTCCCCGTCATTGCCGGCGGCCGGCGGCAGCGGCAGCCTCGCCTCCACCCGCGCCTGGTTCGATCCCATGCCCAGGAAGCCCCGGGAGCCCTTGTCGATGACGACGATCTCCACGTCGCCGCGGTCGAAGCCGCCCACCATCTCTTCCAGGCGCGCCAGCGCCGCCGCCTCGGCGTCCGCCACCGACTTGCCGCTTCCCTGTGCCCTTATCTCAGGCACGTTTGCCTGCTGTCTTTTTTCTTCCTGCACCGTTACCTCCGGAGTTTTTTCCGCCCCCGGTTTTCTTCTTTTTCGCCGGCTTTCCCTTCACCGGCCCCTTGCGGGCCTTCTTCTTGCCACGCGGCTTGGTGGTGCCGGCTTTTCCGCCGCCGCCCTTCTTGCCGGTGCTTTCGCCGGCGGCGGGCGCCGGCGTGGCCACCGCCTCCGCCTCCCGCGCCTCGATCACCCGGCGGGTCACCAGCTGCTGGCCGATGGTCCAGACGTTGGTGGTCACCCAGTAGATGAGCACGCCCGCGGGGAAGGGGTAGATCAGGAAGATGATGCCGAAGCTCAGCGGCATAAGGGTCATCATCATCTGCTGCGTCTTGTCGGTGGCGGTATTCAGCAGGCGGCTGGAAAGGAACTGGGTGGCGATGTAAAAGAAGACGATCAGCTTGTCGGGGTCGTTGATGTTCCCTATCCAGAGCCAGGAGAAATCGTCCTGGAAGGGGTGGTTGCGCAGCATGTAGTAAAGGGCGATGAACAGCGGCATCTGCAACAGCAGCGGCAGGCAGGAGCCGAAGGGATTGACCTTGTTCTCCTTGTAGAACTTCATCATCTCTTCGTTGAGCTTCTGCTTGTCGTTCTTGTACTTCTTCTGCAGCTCCTTGATCTTCGGCTGCAGCTTCTGCATCGCCCGCATGGACGTGTACTGCTTCACCCCCAGGGGGACCAGCAGGATGCGCACCATTATCGTGAGGACGACGATGGACCAGCCCCAGGAGATGCCCAGGGTGGCGTGTATCCAGTCGAGGATGGAGTAGAGGGGATCGATGAGGAAGGAAAGGGCGTTGGTCATGACGATCGCTTCCTCACCGGGTCATAGCCGCCGTCGGAAAAGGGATTGCACCGGAGCAGCCGCCACGCCGAGAGGGCGGCGCCGCGGAATAGCCCCCACTCGCGAAAGGCTTCCAGGGAGTACTCCGAGCAGGTGGGATAGTACTTGCAGCGCCGCGGAAAGAGCGGCGAGATCAGCTTCCGGTAGAAGCTGATGATGAGAATGGGTATGCGTTTCAAGTCAGTCCGCTTCCTGGATGAGCCCTGCCCGCTGGAAGAGTTCGGTCACCATGTCGGTCACCTCGCTGAACTGCTTCTTTTCGATATATTCAGCCAGCCCCGGGCGGGCGATGATTACATAGTCGTACCCTCGAGCCAGTCGCTCCTCGCAGGCGCCGAAGATCTCCTTGAGTGTCCGCTTGACCTTGTTCCTGGCCACGGCGCCACCGACGCGCCGGGAAACCGAGACACCGAGCCTCGGCGCCTCCCCCCCGTTTTCGCCTGTCCTGTCGAAGTAGTAGAGTACCGCGTAGCGACCGGCCACCGACTTGCCCCGGCGGTAGACGCGATCGAAATCGGCGGACCGGCTGAGTCGGTGTTTTTTCTTCACGAAATCGCCGCTGTCAGGCCGAAAGTATCTTTCTGCCCTTGGCCCGGCGGCGCTTGAGCACGCGCCTTCCGGCCCGCGTGCTGGCGCGCTTCCGGAAGCCGTGGGTCTTCTTGCGCTTGCGCTTGTTCGGCTGGTAGGTCCGCTTCAAGAGATCTCCTGACGTCTTTTCGAGCCGGCTTGACAGTATACAAACTGCTCTTAAATAAAGTCAAATTGAAGCCGGGGGCGGGCAGAGACGGCCGCCCCCCTGTGGATAATGTGGAAAACCTCGCCTTTCCGCTTCATATACAGGCCAAGCAACACCGGTAACCGCCGCCGCTGAAAACAGTACAAAAGAAGTCGAAAAGGGTACTATTGAATAAAATACCTGCAAATAGCATTATTACATTTTTTTCACCGGGCGGCGACGTTGTTAACCTCTCCAAGCTACCCCCATATGCATCATTCGGCGGCCGCTCCCGCTGCTGCTGCGTGGTTTTCCACAAACAGAAGCTCGAGTCCGTATTTGAGCCCGTGCCATTCCGGCGCTCGCCGGCTGTCCCCGAAGGCGCGCCGCCGGGCGGCAGCGGCCCCTCCTCACAGGTATGACTCGCTCCTGAAGCTCATGTAGCCGCCGGCACCAACGATGATGTGGTCCAGCACCTCGATGCCGATGATCCGCCCGGCTTCCACCATCCGCGCGGTCAGCTTCATGTCCTCGTTGCTGGGAGCGACCTCGCCGGAGGGGTGATTGTGAGCCAGCACCACGGCGGCGGCCGCCCGGGCGATGGCGGGACGGAAGACCTCCCGCGGGTGCACGATGTTGGCGTTTAGGCTGCCCACGGAGATGGTCTCCTGGTGGATGACGACGTTGCGGGAGTTCAGGTAGAGGGCCACGAAGTGTTCCTTCTCCTCGCCGCGGATGCGGGCCACCTCCCGGCAGGCGTCCCGCGGCGAACGGATCGGGCCGATGCCGTCGTCGGCGCGGATCAGCCGCCGCGCCAGCTCGATTGCCGCCGCCAGCCTCAGGGCCGACTCCGGCGGCAGTTGGCACGCCGCCGCCAGCTCCTCGGCGGTAACCGGCGTGAGCATTCTCCCCGAGAGCCGGCTGAAGAGGCTGTCGGAAAGCCGGGCGATCGCCTGGACCGGCTCGTCGCGGTCCAGCACCAGGCTCACCAGCTCCTCGTCCGACATCGCCTCGGCCGCCCGCCCGCCGCCACCGTTCCTGCCGTAACTCCCACCCTGCTCCGTCAACGCAGACACCTCGCTTTCCGGAGGGGAGAAACGCGGCGGGGGCGGTGGAGGGTGCCCAATCATACCCGCGGCGGCGGCCCATAGCAAGCTGCCGGCGTCCGGGCGGTGCAGCCGTGCCACCAGGGCCGGGGCCGCTCCCGGGAGGGCCTAGGCGGGAGCCCCCGCCATCGCCTTCAGCGCCTGGATGCGCATCTCGATGGGTGGATGGCTGCTGAACATGCTGCGGGCGCTCTTCTGGAAACGCTTCACCGGGTTGGCGATGTACAGGTGCGCGGTAGCCCGGTTGGCCGCCTCCAGCACGTCCGGGTCGGCGGCGATCTTTTCCAGGGCGCTGGCGAGCCCCATGGGGTTGCGCGTGAGCTCCACCGACGACGCGTCGGCCAGGTATTCCCGGCGGCGGGAAATGGCGAACTGCACCGCCCGCGCCGCCAGCGGCGCCAGGATGGCCGCCACCAGCGCCAGCGCCAGGAAGACCAGCTGCACGTACCCGCCGCCCCGGCTGCGCCCGCGGCGGCCGCCGCCCCAGAAGCTCCAGCGCAGGTAGAAGTCCGCCAAGAGCACGATGGTGCCCACCATGATCCCCACCAGCGTGGCATAGAGGATGTCGTAGTTGCGCACGTGGGACATCTCGTGGCCGATCACCCCCTGGAGCTCCTCGCGGTTGAGTTTCTCCAGCAACCCCCGGGTGACGGCGATGGCAGCGTGCTCCGGGTTACGACCGGTGGCAAAGGCGTTGGGAGCGGAGTCCTCGATCACGTAGACCGCCGGCATGGGGGCGCCTGCGGCGATCGCCATCTCCTCCACCACGTTCCAGAGCTGGGGCTCTTCCTCGTGGGTGACCCGGTGGGCATGGCTGGCGGTAAGTACCATCTTGTCGCCGCTGTAATAGGCGGAGAATGCCAAAAGCCCGGCGACGACTGCGGCCACGGCCAAGCCCAGCAGCCCGTACCCGGTGGCGTAGCCGAACGCCAGCCCCATCGCCAGCAGCAGCACCACGACCAGCAGCATCAGCAGGTACGACAGCCGCTTGTTCCTGGCTATCTGCTCATACATGGAGGGAGGAGCGCCTAGCGCAGGTCCACCGCCACCGGCTCCGTCTCCCCCTCGGGGATCTCGAAGTACTCGCGCTCCTTGAAGCCGAAGGCGCCGGCGATGACGTTGGAGGGAAAGGTCTGTACCTTGTTGTTGAAGGCCATCACCACGTCATTGTAGAGCTGCCGCGCGAAGGCGATCTTGTTCTCGGTGGCGGTGAGCTCCTCCTGGAGCTTCATCACGTTCTGGTTGGCCTTGAGCTCGGGGTAATTCTCCGCCACCGCGAACAGCGACTTCAGCGTCTCCGAGAGGAAGTTCTCCGCCTTGCCCTGCTCGCGGGGCCCGCTGGCGCTCATGGCCTGGGACCTGGCCTTGGTGACGTTCTCCAGCACTTCCTGCTCGTAGGACATGTAGTCCTTGACCATCTCCACCAGGTTGGGGATGAGATCGTGGCGCCGCTTCAGCTGCACGTCGATCTGCTTCCAGGCATTGTCCACCTTGTTGCGTGCCCGCACCAGCGAGTTGTAGAGCAGGATGACGGCGATGATCAGCACCGCGATCACGGCAACTACTATCCAGGCCATACACGTCCCCTCTCTGTCGGCTGCTGCTTTCTTTTCCCGCGGGCGCGGCGCCGCGGGACCTTCAGGCGCCGCCGGCGACCGCTTCCAGCTCCGCCATCAGTTGCTCCAGGTCGATCCCCCGCGCCATGGCGGCGTGGGCGATGGTCTCGGCGCCGCCGCAACAGGTGTCGATGTCGTAACGGTGAAAGACCGTCAGCGTATCGGGATGGAGCTTGATGGCGTCGTTGATCACCATCTCGGCGCTGATTTCCTTTTCTGCCATTACTCCCGGTCTCCTTCCCCGTGCTGTTCCAGTCGCCACCGGCCCCGTCCCGGGACCGGCGCAGCGTGGTATTACTTTGCCCGCGACGGCGGGCATGCAAACCCGGGGGGACTGTTGCGGACGCCGCTGCGAAAGAATAGAATTGGTCTCTCCAGCAGGTGAACCACGAGGGAGGCGCAGCATGGGCATACACAAGCGTTGCGGCATGTTTATCCTCGGTGTCGGCATCGGTGCCGCCACCGGGCTTCTTCTGGCCCCCAAGCGCGGTAGCGAGATCCGCCGCGAGCTCTTCGGCGGCGGTGGAGAGGACGTCTTCGGCGAGCCGGGAACCGAGACAGGCGGCGCCGGTGAGAACGCCATGAGCGATGAAGAGCTCGAAACGCGCATCGAGGAGACCAGCGCCCGGCTGAAGGCGGAAATCGAGGCCCAGCAGGAAGAGGACCAAGACGAAGACGAGGGCGGGGAGGAAGAGTAGCTTTCACGCGGTGGCGCGGGCGTTCAGGCTTTCGCTGGGCGCCGCTGCCGCCGTTTCTGCCTACATGCTCTTCGAGGCCCAGTGGCTGCGCGTGGGCCGGCGGCGCCTTCCCCTTCCGGGCCTGCCACCATCCCTCTCCGGGCTGAAGATACTGCACGCGAGCGACCTCCATGCCGGCGCCCCCGGCTTCAACGACAGCGCCATCCGCAAGTTCGCGGCCGCGGCGGCGGCGCTCGAGCCTCACCTCATCCTCTTCACCGGCGACATGGTTGACAAGCAACACGACCTGCGCCCTTACCTCGAGCTGCTGGAGCGCCTGCGGGCCCCGGGGGGCAAGTTCGCGGTGCTGGGAAACCATGACCACGGGCTCTGGAAGACGGTGATCCAGGACCTGCTCGGCCGCCTGGCGGGCCGCGGCACCCGCGTCCAGGTCGCCGTCCCGGCCGCGGAGGCCGCCATGACGGCAGCCACCACCGGCAGGCTGCTGGCGCGCGCCGGCGTCAGGCTGCTGGAAAACGAGTGCGTCAGCATTGATTTCGGCGACGCCCGGATCCAGCTTTGTGGCATCGACGAGCTCCAGTACGGGCTCGCCGACCTCGACCGGGTACGAGCCGAGCTGGACCGCGAGGCCCCCCTGAGGATCCTTCTCTCCCACTCCCCCGAGGCGGGGCTGCTGGTGGAGGCGGGCGACTTCCAGCTGGTGCTGGCGGGGCATACCCACGGCGGCCAGATCTGCCTGCCGCACCCGTCGCGGGGCAAGATTCCCCTGTCGTATTCCGGGTCCAGCTTCGGCGACGGGCTTCACCGCCTGCCCGCCACCACCATGCACGTCTCCCGCGGCGTGGGCACCACGCTGGTGCCGCTGCGGTTGCTGAGCCGGCCGGAGGTCACCCTGCTGGAGCTGGTGCCCGCCACTGCCGGCGGGGACACCCCTCCAACCGGCGGCGGCGCTGAGATATAATGGCCCCGAAGGAGATCGGCGACGGTGCAGCGTTTGCCGCCGCGAAAGCGACGCCCGAAGAGCGGAGGCGACGGTAATGATCTTCAGGCTGATCGATCTTGACGGCTCCACCAGCGACTCGCTGCCCGGGAGCTGCCGGGAGTGCGGCTGGTGGCAGGGGCACGACGGCGGTTGGCCCTCCCGTGACCAGGCGAGGGAGTGGCGCCGGCACGCCGAGTCGCTGGCCGGCCACTGGGGCAAGCTGGCGCTCGCCGACGGGCGCCTGCTGGGCGCCATCCAGTTCGGGCCGCCCCGGCTTTTCCCGCGCTCGCAGGGCCTGCCCGCGGGCCCGCCGTCCCCGGATGCGCTGCTGGTCACCTGCGGCGTGGCCGTCGCGGGGGACGATGCCACCCTCAAGAGCCTGCTGATGGCGCTGGCCTCCGACCTCGAAGACTCGGGAACGGCCGCCGTGGAGGCCTTCGGCAGTTACCAGCGAGAGGCAGGGTGCCGCTTCCTTCCTGCCGACCTGCTGGAGCGCTGCGGCTTCGTGCCAGCCCGCCGGGGCAGCGACAGCTGCCTGATGCGGCTGGAACTGGGCGGGACGGTACGCCTGCGGCCGCGGCGCCTGAAGAGCCATCTCGGCATCCTCGAGCGCATCAAGCGCCCCGCAGCCAGCCCGGTGCCGGCGACGCTCTGCCGGCGCGCCCCGGCGCCGCGCAGTGCCCCCGCCGCCTGAGGAAATGCAGGGCGGCGGCGAAGGCCCCTACCGTATCGCCTTCTTCGTTCTCCTTGCCGGTTTCCTGGCCATGGCTCTGGCAGGGCTGGACCACAGCTGTCTCGACGCCGCCGACAGTGCCTACCTCGCCTCCGCGGCCGCCGTGGCGCACGGGCTCGTTCCCTACCGCGATTTCCTGTCGGCGCACCCGCCGCTGCTCTTCCTGCTCGGGGCGCCCCTGGCCGCCGCCGGCGGTGGCGTCCTGCCCTTCAGGATCTTCACCCTGCTGGCGATGGCCGCCACGGCCCTGGTCACCCGGCGGCTGGGAACCATGCTCTCCGGTGACGCCGGCACCGGTTTCCTCGCCGGCGCCTTCGCCCTCTTCGCTCCCCTGGGAATCTACTTCTCCCGGCTCTTCCTCCAGGACATCCTGGTAGCGCTGGCGGGGGCCGTCGCCGTGCTGCTGCTGCTGCGTGATTCGCACCGGCGGACGGTCGCGGCGGGGCTGGTATGCGTGGCCGGCACCCTCACCAAGCTCACCTTCCTGCCCCTGCTGGTCGCGCTGGCGCTCTTCGTCTGCCGCTACCGCCGGCAGCGGCTGGCACCCTTCCTGGCCGCCGCCCTCGGTGGCTCGCTGCTGGCGGCCCTGGTGCTGGAGGCCATCACCGGCGGCGCCTACTTCGACGACATCATCTTCGCCCAGGCGAGCAAGACCCTGGGCTTCACCAATTTCTACGAAGGGCTGCACCGCGTCTGGCAGCTGGACTGGCCGCTGCTGCTGGTGGCGGTCACCGGGCTGGCGCCGGCATTCTCCTCGCTCCGGCGGCGGCGCAACGGGGAGCTCTTCCTGTTCGGCGGGTGGCTGGTGGCCGGCCTGGTACCGCTGCTGACGCTGCCGGCGGCCGGGCACGATACCAACCTCTTCCAGCCGGCGGAGCCGCCCCTGGCCCTGCTGGCGGCCTGGGGCATCACCGGGCTCGCCACCCGCAGGCGGGCAGCGGCCACGGCGGCGGCGGTGCTGCTCCTGGGGACCGCGGCCGCGGGGATGACCATCAAGGACCGTGACCTCTTCCGCCGCAGCAACGCTGCCGACGTCGCGGCGGCGGTGTCCGTCATCGACGAGCGCAGCGACGCCGGGACGGCGGTGCTGGTGCCGGGCTGCTACGCCCTCGAGGCCGGGCGCCCCGTGGCCCGGCGTTTCTACGACCAGTTTCTCTGGGAGGAACTTTACCTGGGAGGCGACCCCGAGGCCGAATCGATGTTCGCCGGCCTGGCGGAGGACCTGGAAGCCAGGCGGCTGCCGGTGGTGATCTTCGGGGACGACCGCGCCTCGAGGTCGATCCTCGCGTCCCAGCTCGACGCCGCCTACCGGGAGCTGGGCCACAGCGAGTCCTGGCCGCCGGTGACCACTTACGTGCCCGGGAGCTGAGGGCCGCCGCCCCGGCTCAGTCTCCCTCCCCCGGCGGCCACGCGTATGACACGCCGCAGGAGTCACGGGCCGACAGGTGCAGCGTCGTGGTAAAGGCGGTCACATCCTCCGGCACCCGGTACTTGAGTGTGAACACCGTGGCGTCCCAGTCCCCCAGCACGTCACCCAGGGACAGGGGCAGGGGCGTCGCCGGCTCCACCTCCCCGGATGCCTGGACGTCATCCAGCTGTACGCCCAGCGCCGGCCGGCTGCCGGCGGCGCCGGCTAGGTGGAAGTCGACGCTGAGCAGGCGCCCGCGGTAGTCCTCGTATCCCGCCCAGTAGCCGTCCGTCCCTGCCAGCACCAGGTCCACCAGGCCGTTGCAGGCACCGGGATTCCTGGCCAGGAAGGCGTCGGCGACGCCGTTGTCGTCACCGGGCGCCAGGTTGCCGGCCAGCGACTCGAACGCCAGCCAGGCGCCGTCGTAGGAGAAGTAGGGGGTGACGCTCCAGTCGTTGCCAGCAGCGCCCCGGGAGGTGCGGGAGGCGAGGGCGACGTCACCGCCGGCGATATCCTTGCGGAACACCTGGATCTCTCCCCCCGTCCCGGGAACCAGGTTTCCCGCCGTGCTGGAAAACGCGGCATAGCGGCCGTCGGCCGATATCACCGGGTCGAAGCTGGAGGCGTCCGCCTGTTCGCCGGCGGCGTTGGTGGAGACCATGCGGATCTCCCCGGTCTGCGTGTCCTTGACGAAGACGTCGGAGCAACTGTAGACAGCCGACTCGTAGCGGCACTCGACGTCGTCCCCGGGAACCAGGTTCGAGGCAATGGAACGGAAGAGCACGTAGCGGCCGTCGGCGGAGAGGGAGGGATAGACGCTCATCTCGTTCGCCTGCTCGCCGCCGGCGCCGGTGGAAGCGCGCTTGATCTCGCCGCCCTGCGTGTCCCTGACGAAGATGTCGTAGACACCGTTGGTGTCACCCGGCACCAGGTCGGCGGCGGCGGACTCGAAGGCCACGTAGCGGCCGTCGGCGGAGATCCAGGGCCCGTAGAGGTCGCCGCCGCCTCCGCCCCTGCCGCCGGCGCCCGCGGAGACGCGCATGGTGGCGCCCGTTTCCAGGTCGCGCCAGAAGACGTCCATCTCGCCGTTGTCGTCACCGGGGACCAGGTTGTCGGCCAGGGAGCGGAAGGCCACGTAGCGGCCGTCGGCGGAGATCGTCGCCTCGGTGGAATCGCCATCCCCCTGGGTGCCGTCGGCGGCGCGCGAGACCAGGGTTATCGCCCCCGTGGCCACGTCCTTGACGAAGATGTCCACGGCGCCGTTGGTATCGCCGGGCACCAGGTTGTCGGCGTCGGACTGGAAGACCACCAGCCCGCCGCCGGGTGTTACCCGCGGGCGCTTGCTGTCCCCGTCTGCCTCGCCGCCGGCGGCGTCGGTCGAGAGCCGTGTCACGGCGCCGCTGGCCCGGTCCTCGATGAAGACATCGTAAGCGCCGTTGGTATCGCCGGCCACCAGCCCGCCACCGGCAGAGGCAAACACCAGGTAGCGGTCGTCGGCCGTCACCGTGGTGAGGCCGGCGTTGCCGTAGCTGCCGCTGCCGGCCGCTCCCCGGTAGACGACGCCGCCGCCCAGGAAGGCGGCGGCGCTCACGAGCATTGCCAGTATCGTTGCCATCACCGGCATGGTGTGACTCCCTTCCGCCGGCCGCCGTTACCGGCTGCCGCGGGAACCGTTACGAAGGCTCTTCGTCCTCGGTGGTGGTGCTGGAGAATCCCGTGGGTGGTTCCTCGACGTTGGACCGCCGGCCGTACACCTTCGCTTCCAGCACGGCAATGCGCCTCTCCAGCTCGTCGACGCTGTCCCTGGTGGCGACACCCATCGCCTCCAGCGTCTCCTGGAGGGTCTCCGTGGCCCGCTCCTTGATGCTCGTGCCCGCGCGGCGCGCCTGCTGCATTGCTTCCTCCACCAGCTTCTCGCCCTCTTCGCGTGTCAGCTGGCCTCGCCGCACGAACTCGTCCACCAGGGCCTGCAGCTTTTCCTTGGTCAAGGACGCGGCACCCACGCCGAGGAGCAGCGCCTTCTCGATCAGCTCCTTCATGGCGAGGCCGCTCTTCTTTGCTTCGTCGTTCACGGCTTTCCTCCCATCCTGGTTTCGATGTCACGGAGCTGCGACCGTATCCAGGCGCCGACATCATTGCCCCTCACGGTCTTCCTTATCATACCCGCAAGGCGCCCTTTCTCATCCTCGTCCATCGTCAGCGCCCGGTAGAGGGCCTCCGCCTGCCCCTCGACGTCGAAGGGATTCACGGAGATCACACCCTCCGCGAGCTCCTCGTGGGCACCGGCGTTCTCGGAGAGTACCAGCACGCCGTTGCGCCGGTTCACCAGCCCCGCTTCCTTGGCGATCAGGTTCATGCCGTCGAAGACGGGATTGACCAGCAGCACGTCGTACTGCTTGTAGGCCGCCACCGAGCAGGGAAAGTCGTCCTGCAGGCGCAGGTCGACGGGCAGCCATTCCCCGGTCCCGTGCCTCTCGTTGATCCCGGCGGCGACCTCCTCCACCCGCTGCCGGTACGCCGCGTACTCGGGGATGTCCTGGCGCGACGGTTGCAGCAGGGCCAGGAAGGTGACTTCGCCCTTCAGCTCGGGATGCCGCTCGAGCAGCACGTCGTAGGCGAGAAAACCGCGGACGATGTTCTTGGAGAGATCGAGACGATCCACGCGCAGGATGAGCTTGCCCCGGCGCGCCGCCGCTATCCGCTCCTCCGCCGCCAGCACCGGGCCGCTTTCCGCCAGCCGGTCGAAATCTTCGCAGTCGATGGAGACGGGATAGGCGCGCACCCAGACCTCCCGTCCCTCCACCCGCACCAGCGAGCGGCCGCGGTCGACCTCGAGCCCGGCCAGCCTCTCGCAGCCGTCCAGGAAGTTGTCCCGGTAGGCCCGCGTGTGAAAGGCGACGATGTCGTTCGCCAGCAGCCCCGTGAAGATCTCCTCCCGCATCCGCCGGGGCAGGATGCGCCAGGCATCGGGCTGCGGCCAGGGGATGTGCACGAAGTGGTGCAGGAAGGCACCGGCACAGCGCTGCCGCACCATCGCCGGGCAGGTATAGAGGTGATAGTCGTGGAGCATGACCAGCGGCCGCCCGGCGCGGCCGCGGCCGATCTCGTCGCATATCGCGGCCGCGAAGCGGCGGTTGACCGCCTGGTAGCCGTGCTCCCAGGCCGCGTGCGCCTCGCGCCCGATCACCGGCTCCAGCGGCAGGTTCCAGAGGTAGTGCTGGATGAACCAGATGAGGGGGTTGGCGACCTCGTTGTAGAAACGGTGGTACTCGCGGTCATCGTGAACCAGCAGCCGCAGCCGCAGCCGGTGGCCGTCGTACTCCACCTCCCCGCCGCCGAGGCCTGCCGCCGCCGAGGCTGCGTCGTCCGCGCTCATGGCGCTGGCGATCCAGGTGACCTCGTGCGTGGCCGACAGTCCCAGCAGCGCCGTCACCAGGCCGCCGCCTCCCCTGCGGGTAACCAGGCGCCCCTCCCCGTCGCGAACGTAGCTGAAGGGGCCGCGGTTGGCGGCGAGCACCAGGCCGGTATCGTCGCTGCCTTTCTTCATCGGCATCCTCCGTGGCGCCGTGGCCGGTCAGGACTGCTCGCGCAGCTCGGCGAACAGCTTCAGGTAGTCACGCAGCAGGCGGGGGGATGAGAAAGTTCGCCCGCACGTGCTCCTTGCCTGCCCGCCCCATCGCCTTCGCCTCGTCGGGATTGTCCAGCACCCACATACAGCGGTCGGCGCATTCCTCCACCGAGTCCACCAG
>JAJRWQ010000084.1 GCA_024276735.1 Actinomycetes bacterium | reverse complement strand
GCGCCGGGGGCCGGTTCCCGCGAAAAGCCTTCGTTCATTACTGCTCCCGTTGCGCTTCGTTGCCGCCGGCGGCCGGCCGGCGGCGCCCGCGGCGGCCACGGCTACTTGCCGCCGGACCCCGCCATGAACGGTTTCAAGAGGGCTATCGGCAGGGGGAAGAGAGTGGTGGAGTTGTTCTCCGAGGCCACCTCCACCACCGTCTGCAGGAAGCGCAGCTGCAGGGCGATGGGCTCGGTGGAGATGACGCCGGCAGCGGAGGAAAGCTTCTCCGCCGCCTGGAACTCGCCCTCGGCGGCGATCACCTTGGCGCGTCGTTCCCGCTCCGCCTCCGCCTGGCGGGCCATCGCCCGCTGCATGGTCTGGGGTATCTCCACGTCCTTCACTTCCACCGTGGAGACCTTGATTCCCCAGGGCTCCGTCTGCTAGTCGATGATTCGCTGCAGCTGCTGGTTGATCTCCTCGCGCGCCGCCAGCAGGTGGTCGAGGTCCGATTGCCCCAGGGTGCTGCGCAGGGTGGTCTGGGCGATCTGGGAGGTGGCGGCGATGTAGTCTTCCACCTCGACGATGGCGCGGCTGGGGTCCATCACCCGGAAGTAGACCACGGCGTTGACCTTGGCGGGCACGTTGTCGCGGGTGATCAGCTCCTGGGGCGGCACGTTCATGGTGATGGTGCGCAGGTCCACCTTGACCATGCGGTCGATGACCGGTATCAGGAGGAAGAGCCCCGGCCCCTTGGTGCCGATGAGGCGCCCCAGGCGGAAGATGACCCCCCGCTCGTACTCGCGGGCGATGCGAATCGAGAACAGGACCAATATTACTAGGGCGAGGGCGATGATGAAGATGATTCCACCTACTATGTCCATGGTTCTCTCCTTTTTCGGTTTGCCTTGCCCCGGATGCCGCCCGGCCCCGTCAATCCGTCTTCTTCACCCTGAGGGTTAGTCCTGCGACGGCCGTCACCTCCACCTCCTCGCCATCGGCAATGGTTTCCCCCGCCTCCGTCTCGGCATTCCAGATCTCGCCCCGGACCTGTACCTGTCCCCGGGGGCTCAGCAGCGTGCGGGCATATCCCCGCTCGCCGACCATGGCCTCGCCGCCGGTGCGCGCCGGCAGGCGCCGCGCCTTGACGGCGGCCCGGACGATGAAGATGAAAAAGGCGCCGGTGAGCAGGGCGAGCACGATGCTCAGCGGCAGCGAGACCTCGAGGAAGGGGGCGTCGGCGTCGAAGAGCACCACGGAGCCGGCGACGATGGCGGCCACGCCGCCCGCCGAGAGCAGGCCGTAGCTGGGCACGTAGAGATCCGCCACCAGCAGCAGGAAGCCGGTCGCCACCAGCGCCAGGCCGCCGAGGTTGACCGGCAGGGTGAGCAGGGCGAAGGTGGCGAGGCCCAGGGCCACCAGGCCCGTGAGCGCGCCGATGCCCACGCCCGGGTGGGCGAACTCGTAGGCCACCGCCAGCAGCCCCAGCAGTAGCAGCATGAAGACCACGTTGGGGTCGAGCACGAAGTGCAGCACCTGCTCCCGGAGGCTCATCTCCGCCTCCTCGATCACCGCTCCCCCCGTCTTCAGCTCGATGCCCTTGGCCCTGGTGGTGAAGCCGTCCGCCTGTACCAGCAGCGATTCCACGCTGTCGGCGGTCATGTCCACCACCCCCAGCTGCTGCGCCTCCTCGGCGGTGGCGGATATGGACTGGCGCACGGCCAGCTCCGCCCAGTCGGCGTCGCGGCCGTTGGCCTCGGCCAGCGAGCGCATGTAGGCGGTGGTGTCGTTGAGGATCTTGGCGGCCTCCTCGCTGTCGGGATCGATGCCGGCCGCCACCGGGTGGGCGGCGCCGATGACCGTGCCCGGGGCCATGGCGGCGAGATCGGCGGCCATGAGGATGAAGGTGCCCGCCGAGGCGGCGTGGGCGCCGGTCGGGTGGACGTAGGCGATCACCGGCAGCGGCGAGGCGGCCATCTTTTCCACGATCTCGCGCATGGAGGAGTCGAGGCCGCCGTGAGTGTCCAGGGTGATCACCACCGCCGTCGCCCCCGACTCCTCGGCGGCGCCGATGCTGCGCACCACGTAGTCCGCCGCCTCGGGATCGATCACTCCCTCCAGGGGGATCAGCGCCACCCGCGGCGCCTCGTCGGCGGCGGGTGCCGGCGCCGGTAAAAGCAGCGCGGCGAGCAGGAAGGCGGCCGCCGCCAGCACGGTAAATGCGCGGTGCCGGTGATCTCCCTCGCGCGTTGGTTCCGTGTCGTTCAAAACTTGCTCCTGAGTCGGAACAGGCCGATGCCCAGCAGGAAACAGGTGCTGCCGTAGGCAAGCAGAACCCCTGCCTCCGGGAGGATATCAGAGAAGCCCTCGCCGCGCAGGATGAGGCCGTTGATGCCGTCGAGCGCCCAGGCGTTGATGGTGAAGTGGCCGATGAACTGCATGAAATCGGGGACGATGTCCAGCGGCCACCAGCTGCCGCCCAGCGCCGACATCAAGAGCACGGCGAGGATGCCCGCCGCCGTCAGCTGGCGGCGGGTGTTCACCGAGCCCGCCAGCAGGATGCCGAAGGCGGTGGCGGCGTAGGCGGTGACCGTGATCATCAGCGCCAGCGCCGGCAGGGAGCCTCCCAGGTTCATGCCGAAGACGAAGTGGCCGGCGGCGAAGAGCAGCGAGATCTGCAGCACCGCCACGGTGAACTGGGCCAGCAGCTTGCCGCCCAGCACCGCGGATTTCGAGATCGGCGCCACCAGCAGCCGCGCCATGGTGCCCGACTCCTTTTCCAGCAGCAGCCCCTCGGCGGCGCTCATCACCCCGAAGAGCATGAACATCACCGCGTAGCCGGGCGCCTGGGTGTCGAAGGCGTTGAAGTCTTCCTCGCTGCCGGCGGATATCTCCCGGACACTCACCGGCGGCGAGGTCAGCGCCGCCTGGGCCTGGGCGGACGCCGCCGCCGCTACGGCGGCGGCGTCCGCATCCGGATCCCGTTTCATTACTTCCACCACCGCCACCGTGGCCGCCGTCTCCACGGCGGCGATGCGGGTGGCGGCACCCTCGATGGTCCCCACGAGGTAGGGGCGGGCCACGTTGTCGGCGGGGTCGGTATAGACCTCGAGCTGTACCTCTTTCCCCGCGGCCACCCGCTCGCTGCTGCCGGCGGGGATCACCAGCGCCGCTGCGTAATCTTCACCATCTTGGTTCAAGGCTTCGCTCTCGGCGCGGGTCGCCGGCACCAGCTCCACCTCTTGTTTCTCGAAGGCGGCGGTGAGGGCATCGGCCACCACGCCACCGTCCTCGTCGGTGACCAGCAGGCGGGCGTCGATGCTGCCCCCGCCCTCGAAAACGGGCGCCAGGGCAAAGGAGGTGACGGTGATCACCACCAGCGGCGTCAGCAGTAGGAACACCCAGGCGCCGCGGTCCTTGGCGACGATCAGCAGATCCTTGGCGGTTACCAGTAGCAGGCGGCGCACGGCGTCAGTCCCTGAGCTCGCGGCCGGTGAGGTGGATGAAGAGGCGCTCCAGGTCGGGCTTGTGCACTTCCAGGCCGGCGGCGCGCACGCCCGCCGCCTCCAGCAGCTTCAGCAGCGGCGGCAGCGCCCGGGTGGCGTCCTCGCAGGCGATGATGAGCGT
>JAJRWQ010000083.1 GCA_024276735.1 Actinomycetes bacterium | reverse complement strand
GGCTTCCTGCAGCGCTTCCGGCCCTACTCTTCTTCGCCGCGTCCCCAGATCTCCTCGTAGGCCAGGCTGGAGGGGCAGAGGGGCTCGATGACGCACTCGGTGCAGCGGGGCCGCCCCGCCTTGCACACCTGCCGCCCGTGGGCCACCAGGTTGATGTGCAGGCTGAAAATGTCCTCGGGCGGCACGATCGCGGTGAGCAGCCGTTGCGCCTGTTCGCGGCTCATGTCCTCGCCGATGAAGTCCAGCCGCCGGGAGACCCGGTAGACGTGTGTGTCCACCGGCATCACCGGCCTGCCGAAGGCGAAGAGCAGCACGCAGGCGGCGGTCTTGGGGCCCACTCCCCGGAAGCGCGTGAGGTAGGACATGGCCTCCTCGTCGCTCATGTTTTCGATGAAGGAGAGCGAGAGGTCACCGTGTTCCTCGAGCAGCGCCGTCAGCACCTGCTTGATGTAGGCCGACTTGCTCTCGGCTAGGCCGCCGTGACGGATGGCGGCGGCGATCTCCGCCGCCGGCGCCGCGGCCACTTCCTCCCAGGTGGGGAAGGCCTCCTCCAGCGAGCGCAGCGCCCCCTCCGAGTTGGTGTCGGAGGGGTTCTGGGAGAGGATGGTGTACACCAGCTCTTCCACCGGCTGGAAGCGGGGCGCCCAGCGGGGGCGGAAGTACTCCCGGTCCAGCAGGCCCACGATCACCGGCAGGCGGGCGGGGGTTACCGGCGCCGCGCTCATGACGGCAGCGGTACCGTCCGGCGCTCTTTCCGCCCCAGGCGCACGTATTCCCGGTAGCCGGCCGCGCGGGCCAGCTCCAGCAGGCGGTCGAAGTCGCGTCCCACGTCGCCCGGCTTGTGGGCGTCGGAGCCGAAGGTTATCGGCACCCGATGCGCGTGCATCACCTCGAGCAGTTCCCGGGTGGGGTAGATCTCGCCCACGGGCTTGCGCAGCCCCGAGGAGTTGAGCTCCACGGCCACGCCGCCGGCGGCCAGCGTCTCTCCCAGCTCGTGGTAGATGGGGGTCAGGTCCCGCCGGGGGCGGTGGCCGTATTTCTTCACCACGTCCAGGTGGGTCATCACGTCGAAGAGCCCGGTGCCGGCGGCGTCGATCACCAGGCGGAAGTACGCCTCGTAGACCTCGTCGATGTCGCGGCGCTCGAACTCGTACTTGAAGCGCGCCTGGTCGAAGCCCCAGCCGCTGATGAAGTGCACCGAGCCGTAGACGTAGTCGAAGTCGTAGCGGGAGAGCAGCTCCGCCAGGTCCTCCACGTGCTCCTCCACGTAGTCGGCCTCGATGCCCAGCCGCAGGGGCAGCCCCGGGAACGATTGCCGCAGCTTAAGCACCGACTCCACGTAGCGGGGCAGGTCCTCGTGCGGCATCGCCAGGGTGGGATCTTCCAGGTGGAACAGGGGCAGGTGGTCGGCGAAGCCCATCTCCGGCAGTCCCTGCTCAACCGCCGCGGCCACGTAGTCTCTCATCTCGCCGCGGGCGTGGCCGCAGTACGGCGTGTGCACGTGGTAGTCCGGCAGTGGTGGGGGCATCGGCTCTCCCTGTCGCTGGTCCGCGCCGCCGGGGCGGCGTCCTTACGCCTGTTCATGATAGAGCAACGGCGGCCGGCGGCAAAACCGGCGCCCCGCGGCCAGCTGCCGCCCGCCGCCGCGCCGGGCCGCCGTCGACGGGGAATACGCAATTACACATTCCTTGCGGCAGTGTTTACGATCGATTATTATTAGGTAAATCTAATAAGAGGAAAACGATGATTTTCATTCACGGGGGACGAAATGATTACTGCAGCGGTTGAGGAATACCTGGAAGCCATCTACAAGCTGTCCCTGGAGGGAGAGCCGGTGATCGCCGCCCGGCTGGCGGAACACCTGGGTGTATCGCCGCCCACGGTGGCGGACATGCTCCGGCGCATGACGGACGGCGGCCTGGTGAAGACCTCGCGCAAGCGGGGCGTGACCCTCACCCCCAAGGGCCGGGAGGCGGCCGAGAAGCTGGTGCGCCGGCACCGGCTGTGGGAGCGCTTCCTCACCGACGTCCTGGGCTTCGACTGGGACCAGGTGCACGACGAGGCGTGCAAGCTGGAGCACGCCATCAGCGATCAGGTGGAGGAGAAGCTGGCGCAGATGCTGGGCGATCCCGAGACCTGCCCCCACGGCCATCCCATCCCCGGCAGCAAGGGCGCGCGGCGGCGCGAGCGCCTGCAGAAGCCGCTCTCGGAGCTGGGCGTGGGCGACGAGGCGGTGATCGAGCGGGTGGCGGAGGAGGAGCCGGAGCTGTTGCAGTACCTGGCCAGCCTGGGCCTGCTGCCGGAGGCACGGGTACACGTGAAGGAGATCGCCCCCTTCAAGGGGCCGCTGCTGGTGCAGGTGGCGGGCGCCCAGTACGCCCTGGGCCAGGAGGTCGCCTCCAAGATCATCGTCAGGGCCGCGTGAGGCGTCCCCGCCGCCAGGCCGGCCGCGGACGCGGAGACCGGGAGTAAGCCTTGCCCCTGTCCTGTCACAGCGCCATCCACAAGCTGCACGGCGAGACCGAGTACACCATCGCCCTCGCCGGCAACCCCAACGTGGGCAAGTCCAGCGTCTTCAACAGCCTCACCGGCATGGGGGTGGAGACCGCCAACTATCCCGGCAAGACCGTGGAGCTCAACGTGGCGGTCACCGAGCTGGACGGCACCGCCATCGGCATCATCGACCTGCCCGGCACCTACGCCCTGGGGGCGGTGTCCGAGGACCAGTGGGTGGCGCGGCGGGGCGTGATCGAGAGCAAGCCGGACGCCGTGATAGTGGTGGTGGACGCCACCAAGCTGGCCCGCAACCTCTACATGGTGATCCAGTTCCTGGAGCTGGGCTTTCCCATGGTGATAGCGCTCAACGTGATGGACGTGGCCCGGCGCCAGGGGCGCTCCCTGGACCTGGAGCGGCTGTCGCGGCGGCTGGGCGTGCCGGTGGTGCCCACCGTGGCCAACCGCGGCGAGGGGCTGGAGGAGCTGATGGAGGCCGCGGTGGCGGTGGCCGCCGCCGGCAGGAAGCCCTCGCCGGAAGGCTTCGAGTACGGCCGGGACATCGAGAGCCGGGTGGCGGCACTGGCGGCGCTGATCGCCGAGCACGACCTCGAGGATCCATACGGGCTGCCGCACCGGGCGCTGGCGCTGCTGCTGCTAGAGGAGGATCCGGAGTTCATCGAGCTCACCTCGGGGTTGCCGGGGTGGCAGCCGGTGCTGGAGCAGGCGGCGGCCATGCGGGAGGAGATCGCCGCCGAGCACGGCCAGCCGGCCTCCAGCCGCATCGCCGCCGAGCGCCACGCGCTGGCGGGCATGATCGCCGCCGAGGTGGAGAAGGTGGAGGAGACCGGGCCGCCACCCTGGGGGGAACGCCTGTGGGGCTACACCACCAGCCCCGCTACCGGCATTCCCATCCTCTTCCTGGTGCTGGGAAGCATCTTCGCCGTCCTCTACTTCGTGGGCAACAGCCTGGCGGCGCTGATGAGCAGCCTCTGGTACACCTACGTGGAGACGCCGCTGGCGTCGGCGCTGATCTCACTGATGGGGGACAACCTGCTGTCGCAGACGCTGATCTGGGCGGCGCGGGGCGTGGAGGCGGCGCTGACGGTGGGCATCCCCTACGTGCTGGTATTCTACCTGCTGCTGGCGGTGCTGGAGGACACCGGTTACCTCAACTCGGTGGCCTTCCTCACCGATTCCATCATGCACCGCTTCGGGCTGCACGGACGCGCCATCATCCCCATCGTCGCCGGCGCCGGCTGCAACGTGCCCGCCATCATCGGCACCCGGGTGCTCTCCACCACGCGGGAGCGGCTGATCGCCGGTGTGCTCATCGTGCTGGTGCCCTGCAGCGCCCGCACCGCGGTGATCTTCGGGTCCGTGGCTTTTTATTCCGGCTGGCAGTACGCCCTGCTGCTCTACGCCATCCTGCTGGTGCTCTGGGTGCTGGTGGGCCTGGGGCTCAACTTCGTGATGCCCGGCACCACCTCGGGCCTGGTGATGGAGATGTTCCCCTTCCGCCGGCCCCACCCCAAGACCATCTTCCGCAAGACCTGGTTCCGCTTCAAGGCCTTCCTCTACCTGGCGGTGCCCATCCTGCTGGCCGGCAGCGTCATCCTGGGCTTCCTCTACGACAGCGGCCTGCTTTGGGACCTGGCGGCGCCGCTGGCGCCGGTGGTGGAGAGCTGGATGGGCCTGCCGGCGGTGGCGGGGCTGACGCTGATCATGGGCATCCTGCGCAAGGAGCTGGCCCTGCAGCTGCTGGTGACCCTGGCCATCGTCGAGTACGGCGCCGCCGCCCAGGACAACCTGCTGCTGCTGATGAGCGAGTGGCAGCTCTTCATCTTCGCGCTGGTGACCGCCATCTACATCCCCTGCGCCGCCACCGTCGCCGCCCTGGGGCGGGAGCTGGGTTGGGTGAGGGCGGTGGAGATCATGGTCTTCACCATCGCCCTGGCGGTGCTGGTGGGGGGGCTGCTCAACCAGTTCGGGGTGCACTTCGGCCTCGCCTGAGCCGGCATCGGCTCAAGCTCCGGGTGCGCCTGCCCGATATCTCTAGCACGCGGAGCGTCCCGTTTTCATTCCGCCGGCGGCGCCCGCGCTGCAGAGGGGGAGGTGACAGGAATGGCTTACGGCGGCGGCAAGCCCAGGACGCAGCTGGTGCGGGCGAAGATCCTCACCAGCGACTTCGAGATCGAGGGCAACGTCCAGGTGAAGCAGGGGATCGACAGCGGCCGCGTCTCCGACATCCTCAACGCGCCCGAGTCCGCTTTCGTTCCCGTGACCCAGGCACGCTGCACCAGCCGCACCGCGCCCGGGTCGGCACCGGTGGACACCGATTGCACCATCGTCCAGGTGCGCAGCATCCAGATGGTTTTTCCCTTCGACGATTCATAGGCGGCAGCCTGGAAGCGGCGCCCGCGGGGCGGCCGACCCGCGGGCGCCGCTTCCTGCCCTCACTTGCCCCTCCCGGAACTACTTGATGTAACCTTGTACAAGGGTTTCCTTATCTTCTTTATCCATGCGTATAATATATTTGCGTACAAAAGCAGCTAGCATGAATCGAAGGCTCTCCGCGGGCTGGCCGGGGAGAGACCGCTGGAGGCAGATGCATGGAACTCAGCTTGTCCGACATTCTAGAGCTCCCCATCCTCGCCGAGGCGCGAGTGCTCGCGGGCGAAGACGGGTTGGAGCGGAAGGTGTCGCAGGTGACGGTGGGCGAGGTCCCCGACATCGGCGACTGGCTCACCGGCGGCGAGCTGGTGCTCTCCACCTTTTTCGCGGTGGAGACCACCCCGGAGGCGCAGGCGGAGTTTGTGCGCAAGATCATCAGGTCGGGCGCCTCGGGGCTGCTGGTGAAGCCGGAACGTTTCCACAAGGCGGTGGGAGCGGAGATGCTGGACCTGGGCGACCGCCACGACTTTCCCGTGATCGAGGTGCCGGCGCAGGTGCGCTGGACCCATCTCATCGCCGACATCTCCGAGCGCATCGTCGGCGAGCACCTGGAGCACATCCAGCGCTCGCAGGACATCCACCGGCGCCTGCTGGAGGTGGTGATCGAGGGGGGAGGCTGGCAGTCCATCGCCGATACCGCCGCCGGCCTGTTGGGCCGGCCGGTGGTGGTGGAGAACGCCTACTTCGAGGAGCTGGCCTTCTCGCTGCCGGAGGGTTTCGATCCCGGGCGCGCCGCCGAGCTGGACCAGCTCCGGCGCGCCGGCGCCGGGCCCCAGGAGGACGGCGCCGGGGAGGGCGGCCGCTTTCGCCGGCTGCCGCTGAGGCCGGGACACGAGTTTCCCGCCCGCGTCACCGTGCCGGTGATGGTGAGCCGCGACGTCATCGGCTACGTCTCCGGCTTCGAGTTCCGCAAGCGGCTCAACGACCTCGACCTGGAGGCGCTGGAGAGCGTGGCCACGGTGGCGGCGGTGGAGATGAGCCGCGAGGCAGCGGCCCTGGAGGCGGAGAACCGCCTGCGGAGTGACTTCGTGGACGACCTGCTCGCCGGCGAGTTCGACGTGGGGCCGACGATGCTCGAGCGCGCCAGCTACCTGGGCGGCGACCTCAGCCGCGGCTGCCTGGTGCTCATCGCCGACATCGACGCCTTCGGCGACTACGTGTTGAAGAACGAGCTCACGGAGCCGGAGGTGCAGCGGATCAAGAACCGTTACTTCGGGAGCGTGAAGCAGGTGGTGCGCGCCTACCACGAGCAGGCGCTGCTGACGCCCAAGAGCGACAACGTCATCGCCTTCCTGCCGCCGGCCGGCGACGGCGGCGACAAGCTCGCCACCATGGCCCGGGCCACGGCGCTGAAGATTCTCGAGGCCTGCGCCGAGCTGATGCCGGAGCTGACGGTCAGCGTGGGCATCGGCCGCTTCCATGCCGACCCGCTGGAGACGGGGCGGGCGTACCGCGAGGCGCTCACCGCCCTCCAGGTCAACCAGCGGCTGGGCGCCACCGGCGCCATCGCCACCTTCGACGACATGGGCATCTACAAGCTGCTGCTGAGCGCCCTCGACGAGGACCCGGAAGAGGTGCGCAACTTCTACGAGGAGACCATTGCCGGCATCCGGCGCTACGACGAGGAGCATCACACCGAGCTGGTGCGCACCCTGGAGGTTTACCTGGCCAACGACCGCAACGTGGCCGCCACCGCCGCGGAGCTCTATACCCATCGCCACACGGTCCGCTACCGGCTGGGGCGCATTGCCGACATCACCGGCCTCGACGTGAGCCGCAGCGAGGACCAGGAGAAGCTGGGTTTCGGGCTGAAGGCCATGCGGCTGCTCCGCTGCTGAGGCCGGCGGCGCTGGTTACCAGGCCACCGGCGGCTTTTGATACAATGTTCCGACCTGTCCGGCCGTGCACCGACCGTCGGCCGGAAGTCCCCGGTGACCGGGCGGCGGGACACGCCCCCTGCCCGCCGGTGGAGCCGCCGGCACCGGCCCGCGGAAGCGGGCCGCGGGCGCGTAGAGCACTACGTACCGCCGGTCCCGGGCCCGAATCCGACATGGCCCGCCCCGAGTTTCCCGCCGAGGGTCCCGGGAAGACCCGCGGGCGCCGCCGGGACGGGAGCGACGGTGCACGAACAGGAAGACTGGAGGAAACGTGTGTCGCCTGAGCGCGATCACCGCTGAGACATACTTCTCCCCCATGGAGAACATCCACGCCCTCGACACCATGAAGGAGGGGCACGACGGCTCCGGCCTGGGGCTGGTGCTGCGCGACCTGGGCGGCGAGTTCGAGGGCCTCAAGCGCTACCCGGTGCTCTCGGGGATCTGTTCCCACGAGGGGATGGAGCGGGTGGACGATTACATGTCCCGGCGCGGCTTTACCGAGGTTTTTTCCTGGGAGCCGGAGATCGATCCCGACTTCACCCCGGAGACTGGCCTCCGCGACCACTACTGCGCCAAGGTCTACGACTACCCGCGGGAAGCCAAGCGGCTGCCCAAGCGGGAGAAGGAGGACCTGCTGATGCAGGTACGCCTGGAGCTGCGGGCCATGGGCGAGAGCGACGAGTCCATCTTCGTCTTCTCGTTCTACCCCGACGTGATCACCCTCAAGGAGGTGGGCGATCCCATGGCGGTGGCCCGCTACTTCAACCTGGAGCGATCCGGGCTGGAGGCGCGCACCATCTTCGCCCAGGGACGGCAGAACACTAACTACGCCATCTACCTGTATGCCTGTCACCCCTTTTTCATCCAGGGGTATTGCACCATGACCAACGGCGAGAACACCGCCTTCGTGCCCATCCGCGAGTTTCTCGGCGGCCGCGGCTTTCCCGGCTATACCGGCTACAACAGCGACAGCGAAGTCTTTACGCATATCCTGCACTATGTCCACCGGCAACTGGGGTATCCCCTGCGCTATTACAAGGACGTGATCACGCCCCTGAAGGCGGAGGAGATGGAGAAGCGGCGTGACCGCGAGGCGCTGCTGCTGCTGAAGCGTTCGCTGCGGCCGCTGTGCATCGACGGCCCCAACTGCGTCATCGGCTTCATTCCCGACGGCACCACCTTCATGGTGCAGGACGCCAAGAAGCTCAGGCCCGGTGTCGTCGGCGGCTATCCCGGCAAGTACGCCCTGATGAGCGAGGAGTGCGGGCTGGACCGGGCCATTCCCGACCGCGACCGCTCGCGGGACTTTTCGCCCATGAAGTACGACATGGCGGTAGTGACGCCGCGGGCGAAGGAGATGAAGGTATGGAACCAGCTGAGCGCGTAGACCAGAATTACGAGCTTTCGCTCAAGGAGTTTCCCTACATCGTGCGCTGGCGCGACGACCGCTGCACCCGCTGCGGCCGTTGCACCGCCGTCTGCCCGGTGAGTGCCATCGAGCCCACGGTCCAGGTGCAGCGGACGGTCACCTCCGAGGGCACCGCCCCCAAGCCGGCGGCGCAGCGGCGGCTGGTGCACGTGGTGAGGCAGGTGCGGGACATCGACCGTTACTGCACCGGCTGCGGCACCTGCACCCTGGTCTGTCCCAACACCGCCATTGAGCCCGAGTACAACCCGCAGCACAAGTTCCTCTTCCACAAGAACCGCGGCGGCGCCGCGTACCGCCGCGGCGGCCGGCGCAACGATCCCCAGCCGTCCACCGTGGACCAGCTGAAGTTCGTGCGCATCTCCATGCTCACCGACCCGGCGCTGGACGCCGGACGCCACGAGTTCCGCATCCGTACCTACCTGGGTCGCAACCTGCCGGCGGAGAAGCTGCCGCTCGAGGTGAAGCGTGGGCGGCTGGCGCGCGACGAGGAGGCCTTCATCCCGCCGGTGCGGGAGATCTACCCCATCCGCATCGGCAGCATGTCGGTGGGCGCCCTCTCGCCCCACATGTGGGAGGGGCTGGCCATGGGCGTCGCCTACCTGAACGAGGTGGAGGGGATGCCGGTGGTGATGTGCACCGGCGAGGGCGGCATCCCGCCGCGGCTGCTCAAGTCCCGCTTCGCCAAGTACTTCATCCTGCAGATCGCCTCCGGCTACTTCGGCTGGGACGAGATCGTGCACGCCATCCCGGAGATGACCGAGGATCCGGCGGGCATCGAGATCAAGTACGGCCAGGGCGCCAAGCCCGGCGACGGCGGCCTGCTGATGGCCTACAAGGTGTTGAAGCTGATCGCCCGCATCCGCGGCGTGCCCGAGTACGTCGACCTGGCCTCGCCGCCCACGCACCAGACCAAGTATTCCATCGAGGAAGCGATCGCCAAGATGATCCAGTCGATGTCCATGGCCTGGGGCTTCCGGGTGCCGGTCTATCCCAAGATCTCGGGAACCACCACCGCGCAGGCGGTGCTCAACAACGCCGTGCGCAACCCCTACGCCGCCGCCCTCTGCATCGACGGCGAGGACGGGGGTACCGGCGCCGCCTACAACGTCTCCATGGACAAGATGGGCCATCCCATCGCCTCCAACATCCGCGACTGCTACCTGGACCTGGTGAAGCAGGGCAAGCAGAACGAGCTGCCGCTGATCGCCGCCGGCGGCATGGGCAAGAACGGCTCGCTGGCGGCCAACGCCGCGGCGATGATCATGCTGGGAGCCTCGGCGGTGGACAGCGGCAAGTACATCATGCAGGCCACGGCCCAGTGTTTCGGCGACGAGTACAACCGCTGCAACCTCTGCAACACCGGCCGTTGCCCCCGCGGCATCACCACCCAGGATCCCCGCCTCTACCGCCGGCTGGACCCCGACATGGTGGCCGAGCGGCTGGTGGAGGTCTTCAAGGCCGCGGACATGGAGCTGAGGAAGATTTTCGCCCCCATGGGCCGCAGCACCGAGCTGCCCATCGGCATGTCCGACGGCCTGGGCTGCGCCAACCGGGAAATCGCCGAGAGGCTGAAGATCAAGCACGTGGTATAGATGGTGATCAAGGGAAACATCAAGGGCCGGCGCGTCTCCTCCCGCGAGCTGGAGGCGCAGATCCAGCGTGCCGTCGCCGAGGGCCACTACCGGCTGACCATCAAGGCCGACGGCCAGCACGGCATCGGCGGCCGCATCTGGCCCCGGGGCCGCAAGGTGCGCATCACCGTGGACGGCCCGGTGGGCCAGCGCCTGGGCAGCATGGGCATGGAGGGCACCGAGATCGTGGTACGTGGCTCCGCCTCCGACGACGTGGGCTGGATCAACTGCGGCGCCGAGATCACCGTGCTGGGAGACGTCACCAACGGCGCCCACAACGCCGGTGCCCAGGGGGTGCTCTACGTGCAGGGCGGCGGCGGCGCCCGCTGCGACACCATGACCAAGTTCAACCCCCGCTTCGAGCCGCTGCAGTCGTGGTACTTCCGCGACGTGGGCGACTCCTTCGCCGAGTTCAAGGCCGGCGGCATTGCCGTGGTCTGCGGCGTCGAGCCCCGCAACCCCAAGAATATTCTCGGCTACCGCCCCTGCGTGGGTATGGTGGGCGGCACCATTTACTTCCGCGGCCCCGTGGAGGGCTACAGCGAGAACGACGTGCGGCTGCTGGAGATGAGCGAGCAGGACTGGCAGTGGCTCACCGAGAACATCGTGCCCTACCTGAAGGCCATCGACCGCATGGAGTACCTGGACGAGCTCACCCGCTCGCCCGACGACTGGCGCAAGCTCATCGCCTACACGCCGGCGGAGAAGGCGGCCCGCCAGCCGCTGAAGATGTCCACCGTGGAGTTCCGGCGCCAGGTCTGGGAGCCGGAGGTGGGCGAGGGCGGCATCTTCGGCGAGTACCTGGACCACGACCGCACCCTGCTGCCGTACATCACCACCGGCGAGGACCGGCGTTTCCGGCCCGCGTGGAACAACAACAAGTACCTGCCTCCCTGCGCCAGCGCCTGTCCCTCGCGCATCCCCTCGCATGAGCGCACCTCGCTCATCCGCCAGGGGAAGCTGGAGGAGGCGCTGGAGTTGGTGCTGCGCTACAGCCCCTTCCCGGCCACGGTCTGCGGCCAGGTCTGTCCCAACCTCTGCATGGATGCCTGCACCCGCGGCGTGGTGCTGGACCAGCCGCTGGACATCCAGCGCCTGGGCCGCCTGAGCCTGGACATCCCCGCCCCCGAGAAGGCGAAGCCCACCGGGCGGCGGGTGGCGGTGATCGGCGGCGGGCCCGGCGGCATGTCGGCCGCCTGGCAGCTGGCGCTCAAGGGGCACGAGGTGGACCTCTACGAGGCCACCGACCGCCTGGGCGGCAAGATCGAGTGGTGCATCCCCCGCTCGCGGCTGCCCCAGGAGGTGCTGGCCAAGGAGATCGAGCGCTTCCGCTCCCTGGGAATCGACGTCCACCTCGAGACCAGGGTGGACCGCAAGCTCTTCGACCGCATCTACCGGGAGCACGAGATGGTGATCATCGCCACCGGCGCCCACGAGGCGCGCATGCTGCGCTTCCCCGGCTGGGAGGACGTCATCCCCGGCATCGACTTCCTCAAGTCCATCAACCTGGGGCTGGGGCCGGAATACGACTTCACCGGCAAGAAGGTGGCGGTGATCGGCGCCGGCAACGTGGGCATGGACATCGCCTGCCAGGCGTTCGACCTGGGGGCGGAATCGGTGACGGCGGTGGACATCCAGCCACCGGCCAGCTTCGGCAAGGAGCAGGAGATGGCCCGCGAGCGGGGCACCGAGATCCTCTGGCCCAAGGTGACCAGCAAGTTCGACCACGAACGGGGCCGCCTGCACTTCGAGGACGGCAGCGCCATCGACGCCGACGAGGTGATCATCTCCATCGGCGACGTGCCGGTACTGGACTTCCTGCCCCCGGGCATCAACACCGAGCGGGGGCACATCACCGTCAGCGAGAACGGCCAGACCACGGACGTGAAGGTCTTCGCCGTGGGCGACGCCACCCGGCCCGGCCTCATCACCGACGCCATCGGCCAGGGACGGACCGCCGCCGAGGCGGTGCACGCCACCATGATGGACTACGACGTCGCCCCCGAGCTCAAGCAGGTGATTCCCTACGAGCGCATCCGCGCCGCCTACTACGAGAGCGAGCCCCGGGACGGGTTCGAGCCCGAGCAGGAGGCCAACCGCTGCATGTCCTGCGGCCTTTGCCGCGACTGCGGCATGTGCGAGGTCACCTGCTACTACGACGCCATCTCCCGCGTGGAAGGGGAGGACGGCTCCTTCGCCTACGTGGTGGACGACGACCTCTGCATCGGCTGCGGCTTCTGCGCCGGCACCTGTCCCTGCGGCGTCTGGGAGATGGAGGAGAACATCTGACGCCGGCCGCCGGCCCCCCGGCCGGCCCTCGGCATCAGGCTTCGTCCAGCAGCTCCTCCAGCCCCACGCGCGCGATCACCTCGCCCAGCCGCTCCCGCTTGCGCTGCATCCCCGGGCGCAGCCGGCACCGCTCCGCGTAGGCGGCCAGCAGCCGCTCGATCAGCTCCAGCACCTCGAAGTCGCCGGCGAAGGCGGCGCACTCGCGCCCGAACATCACCGTGGAGCCTTCCTTGCCCCCCGCCAGCACCCGGAAGCCCGTGGATTCCACCGCCAGCACGCCCTCGCCGCAGGCGTCGACGCAGCGGCAGCAGTAGGTGCAGCGCTCGTTGATCTTCACGCCGCTGCCGTCCAGCTCGATGGCGTCGAAGCGGCAGCTCTCCAGGCAGTCGCGGCAGCCCTCGGGGCACGCCCCGTCGCCCACCGCCACCTTGCCCACGGCGATGATGCCGATGT
>JAJRWQ010000009.1 GCA_024276735.1 Actinomycetes bacterium | reverse complement strand
GCGGCTGCTCGATGTGCGGCCGGCAGCTGTCTTTCCCCTGGCACATCTCCCCCCAGCCTCCGTTTCCATCCCTTCCCCGCATCGTTGGCGGCGTCGTGGCGCCGGGTCTTCCGGCCAGGCAGGTAGGGTCTCCATCGACGAATGGCGACGGGCATCGACATAAGCTTCATGCAGATGGCGCTCAATCTCGCCGACGAGGCGCGGGGCATGACCAGTCCCAACCCCACGGTGGGAGCAGTGATCGTCAGGAACGGCGAGGTCATCGGCAAGGGCTTTCACCGGCGCGCCGGCGAGGACCATGCCGAGGTGGCGGCGCTGAAATCGGTGGAAGGCGATGCCGCGGGGGCCGACGTGTACGTGACCCTGGAGCCGTGCTGTCACACCGGCAAAACCGGCCCCTGCACCCGCGCCCTGATCGAAGCCGGCGTGCGCAAGGTCTTCGTGGCTTCCCTGGATCCCTCCGAGAAGGTCAACGGCAAGGGAGTGGCGGAGCTGATGGCGGCCGGCATCGAGGTGGAGGTGCTGGACGGCGCCGTGGCCGCCCGGGCACGGATGCAGAACGAGGCTTTCCGCAAGCACGCGGTCACCGGCCTGCCCTTCGTGATTTTCAAGTCCGCCATGAGCATGGACGGCAAGATCGCCACCGTGACCGGTGATTCCAAGGGGATCTCCTGCGAGGAGAGCCGGGAGATGGTCCATCGCCTGCGGGAAGAGGTAGACGCCATCGCCGTGGGCGGCGACACCGCCCGCGTGGACGATCCCATGCTCACCTGCCGCATTCCGGGTGCCCGCAGGCAGCCGTTGCGCGTGGTCTTCGATTCCGACGCCGGCATCAGCCCGGAGAGTCGGCTGGTCACCACCGCCGGCGAGTATCCCACGCTGGTATTCGTCACCGGGCGCGCGGAGGCGGCGCGGCGCCGGGCGCTGGAATCGGCCGGCGTGGAGGTGGTGGAGGTGGGGGAGCTCGACGGCCGCGTGGACGTGGGCGAGGCGCTGCGGCACCTGGGCTCGCGCGAACCGGCGGTGCTCAGCCTGCTCCTGGAGGGCGGCCCCACCCTGGCGGCCTCGTTCGTGGAGGCGGGCACCATCGACAAGGTGATGACGTTCGTCGCGCCCATGATCATCGGTGGCAAGGGCGCCCGCACCCCGGTGGAGGGGGGCGGCTTCGGCGTCGTCGGCGAAGCGCTCGAGCTGCACCGGCTGAAGCACGAGAAGGTTGGATCCGACATATTGCTTACGGCTTACGCGGCGAAAGAGGAATGGTGAGCGAACGGTGACGAAGGCAACGGCCGGCGGCGGCGGACTCATCGAGCGAAAGAGGGGTGCCTGAATGTTTACCGGCATCGTGGAAGAAATGGGGCGCCTGGCCTCGCTGGAGATGGGGGCGGACAGCGGTTCCATCACCATCGAGGCGGAAAAGGTGCTCGAGGACGCGCAGATCGGTGATTCGATAGCCGTCAACGGCGTTTGCCTCACCGCCCGGGAGCTCGGCGACGGCACCTTCGTCGCCGACGTGATGCCGGAGACGCTGCGCAAGACGAACCTGGGCAACCTGGAGCGCGGGAGCCGCGTGAACCTGGAGCGGGCGCTGACGCTGTCGGCGCGGCTGGGAGGGCACCTGATGCTGGGGCACGTGGATGCCACCGGCAGGGTGATGTCGATCCGCCCCGAGGGCAACGCCGTCATTTACACCATTGCCGCGCCGGAGGCGGTCAGGCGCTACCTGCTGCCCCAGGGGTCGGTGGGCGTGGACGGCATCAGCCTCACGGTTGCCCGCCTGGGATCCGAGAATTTCAGCGTATCGCTAATACCCCACACCCTGGAGGTGACGACCCTGGGGCAGAACGGCGTTGGTTACGAGGTGAACCTCGAGGCCGACGTGGTGGGGAAATACGTCGAGAAGATGGTCAAGGGTGGACTCCCGGGGGGCCGGGGAGAAGGCGGCCTCACGCTGGAAAAGCTGGCCGAGGAGGGCTTCATCTAAACCGCGCCCCGTCGGCGCGCTGGAGCCGTTCCGGCCGATAGGTGTCAAGTCGACCAGGAAGAAGGAAGCTATGGCGACACAGGAAGAAAGCAAGGAACTGGAAACGGAAGCGAAGGACGAAGAGTCACCGTTCGCTTCCATCGAGGAAGCCATCGAGGACATCCGGTCCGGCAAGATGGTGGTGGTGTGTGACGACGAGGACCGCGAGAACGAGGGCGACCTCACCCTGGCGGCCCAGTTCGCCACGCCGGAGGCGATCAACTTCATGGCCAAGTACGGCCGCGGGCTCATCTGCCTGGCGATGACGCCCGAGCGCTGCGAGCAGCTGAACCTGCCGCAGATGGTGCAGAAGAACGAGGCCACGTTCAGCACCGCCTTCACGGTCTCGATCGAGGCGCGCGAGGGGGTCACCACCGGCATTTCCGCGGCCGACCGGGCGCACACCATCCAGGTGGCGATCCATCCCGATGCCAAGCCGGAGGACCTGGTGCAGCCGGGCCACGTCTTCCCCCTGCGGGCCAAGCCCGGCGGCGTGCTGGAGCGCACGGGCCAGACGGAAGCCTCGGTCGACCTCGCCCGCCTGGCGGGCCTGGAGCCGGCCGGCGTCATCTGCGAGATCATGAACGAGGACGGCACCATGGCCCGGGTGCCGGACCTGATCCCCTATTGCAAGAAGCACGGCCTGAAGATGATCACGGTGGCGGACCTGATCAAGTACCGCCGCCGGACGGAGAAGCTGGTGCGGCGCGTGGCCGAGGCCAAGCTGCCGTCCAAGTACGGTGACTTCCGCGCCATCGGCTACGAGAGCCTGGTGGACGGCGAACAGCACGTGGCACTGGTGAAGGGTGACGTGGACGGGGCCGAGAACGTGCTGGTGCGCGTGCACTCGGAGTGCCTCACCGGGGACGTCTTCGGCTCCCTGCGCTGCGACTGCGGCGAGCAGCTCAACCACGCGCTGCGCATGATCGAGGAAGAAGGACGGGGCGTGCTGCTGTACCTTTCCCAGGAGGGAAGGGGCATCGGCATCCTCAACAAGCTCAAGGCCTACGAGCTGCAGGAAAGGGGACGCGATACCGTGGAGGCCAACGAGGAGCTGGGCTTCAAGGCCGACCTGCGCGAGTACGGCATCGGCGCCCAGATACTGGTCGACCTGGGCCTGACCACGATCCGCCAGATGACCAACAATCCCAAGAAGATCAAGGGGCTGGAAGGATACGGGCTGAAGATCGTAGAAAGAGTCCCCATCGAGATGCCGCCGCAGTGCGAGAACGTGTCCTACCTGAGGGCCAAGAAGGAGAAGATGGGTCACATCCTGCACCACCAGGACCTGCGCTTCGAAAAGAAAGAGGGCGGCGAGGAAGCGTAATCCCGGCGGGCAGGCCGAGAGAGAAAGGACGGTCGATGGCAGAAAGCTACAAGAGTTACGAGGGGCTGCTCGATGCCAAGGGGCTCAAGTTCGGCATCGTGGTCGCCCGTTTCAACGAGTTCATCTCCACGCGCCTGCTGGACGGGGCGGTCGACTGCCTGGTGCGGCACAACGCCGGCGACGGCGCCATCGAGGTGGCGTGGGTGCCGGGGGCGTTCGAGATTCCCCTGGCGGCGGCGAAGATGGCGGAGAGCGGCAGGTACGACGCGGTGATCGCCCTGGGAGCGGTGATCCGCGGCGGCACGCCCCACTTCGACTACGTGGCGGCCGAGGTCTCCAAGGGCATTGCCAAGGTAGCCCTGGACACCAAGGTGCCGGTGGCCATGGGCGTGCTCACCACCGACAGCGTGGAGCAGGCGGTGGAGCGGGCAGGCACCAAGGCCGGCAACAAGGGCTGGCAGGCGGCCGCCGGTGCCATCGAGATGGCCAGGCTGCTCGAGGAGTTTTAGTACCGCTCCCCCGGGGTGCGGCCCGGGACAACCCGCGGTCAGTGTGCGGCGCTGCCGGTGCGGGCCAGGTGCAGCCTGGCGGCGACGGCGACGATCACCGAGAGCAGCGGCTCCAGGCGCCGGCGCAGCATCCAGAGCAGGCCGGCGGCGGCGGCGCCGAGCAGGGCGCCGCCGGTGACGTCGGAAGGATAATGGGTGCCGCAATACACCCGCGAGAGGGCCAGCAGCACGGCGGCGGGAAGCAATGCCAGTCCCCAGTTGCGCGCACGCAGCCAGAGCACGGTGGTGATGGCAAAGGCGAAGACGGCGTGGTCCGAGGGGAAGGAAGGATCCGGCGAGGGATCGAGCAGCAGCGTCACCACCCCCGGGTGGCTGCTGTAGGGCCGGGGGCGGAAATACAGGTGGCCGATCACCTGCGCCGCCAGCAGTCCCAGGCCGGCGGCAGCGGCAGCCAGCAACACCGCCCGGTAGTCCGCGCTCTTGTCATCGCCCCGCCGAAACCAGAGGACGAGCAGGGCGGCGGGGAAGAGAAAGGCCCCGTACTCGGCGAAGAAGAGCAGCAGCGAGTCCAGGATGGCGTGGTTTCCGGCGGCGGCGTTGAGGAGCTGGAGCAGCCGGAAGTCCATTCAGTCCGCGGTCAAACGGCCTTTTGCACCTTGCCGGCGCTGATGCACTTGGCGCAGACGTAGGCGCGCGTCGGCTTGCCGTCGACGACGATACGGACCTTCTGCAGGTTGGGATTGAACCGGCGCCTGGTGGCGCGGGTTGAATGACTGCGGTTGTTGCCGTATCCCGGCTTCTTGCCGCATACCGTGCAGACTCTCGACATTTGTGCGGGTATCCCTGGTTTAGAATGTTTTTCGGCCGCCGTAAACGGCGGCCGCCGGCACCGGCAACCGGTACCCTGCTTTACTTACACGCGGGGCAACATTATGCTATAGCCGGACCGCGATTGCAAGAAGAGGTGGCAGCCAAGAGGTGGAGGCGATGACGAAACTCCGGTGCCCCCTGCCCTTCGCCGGTACCGCCTCTCTTAAGGATGGACTGCCCCGCACCTCCCGGCCCGCGGCCGACCCGTCGCGGCTGCAGCGGCCGCTCACGGTGCTGCGCGGCGTCGGCCCCGCTACCGCCCGCGAGGCGGAGAAGCTGGGACTGAAAACCCTCCAGGACCTGCTGTTCCACTTTCCCTTCCGCCACGAGGACTTCACCAACAGCCGCCGCATCGGCGAGCTCAAGTGGGGCGAGGAGGCCACGGTCGCCTGCAGGCTCGAAAGCATCTCCCGCCGCCCCACGCGCCGCCGCAACCTGCGCCTGCTGGTGGCGACGGTGGCGGACGAGAGCGGTTTCATGGAGGCGGTGTGGTTCAACCAGGACTACCTCCTGGATACGCTCGCGCCCGGCGACCGGCTGATGCTGCGCGGGCGTTACGACGGCAGCTCCGGCAGCTTCGTCGTCAAGGGCCACGAGCTGCTGACGAAAAAGGGAGGCGGCGGCCTGCATACCGCCGGGCTGGTACCCGTCTACCCTACCACGGAGCGGATATCGGTAAAGCGCCTGCGGGCCTGGCTGGACGCCGTGAGGCCGCTGGCGATGGTGCTGGCCGACCCCCTGCCCGCGTGGCTCAGGGTCGAGCTGGACCTGCCGGGAAAGGCGGACGCGGTGCTGGCGATGCACTTTCCCCGTTCGCGGGGGGATCTGCGGGCGGCGCGCCGGCGCCTGGTCTTCGAGGAGCTGCTGCTGATGCAGCTGGGCTTGGCCATGCACCGGCGCTTCTTCGGCGAGCGTCGCCGCGGCGAGCCCCTGGGCGCGGGGAAGGGAATCAGCCGCCGCTTCCTGGAGAACCTGCCGTTCAGCCTCACGCCCGGACAGGAAAGGGCCTGCAGGGAGATCGATGCCGACCTGGCCGGCGAGGGGCCCATGCAGCGGCTGCTGCAGGGGGACGTGGGGGCCGGCAAGACGGTGGTGGCGGTGTACGCGCTGCTGCGGGCGGTGGAAAACGGTTGCCAGGCGGCACTGATGGCTCCCACCGAGGTCCTGGCCGAGCAGCATTACCTGGGCCTGGAACGGCTGCTGGCAGGGCTGGGAATCGACATGGCCCTGCTCACCAGCGGCCTCAAGGCATCCGAGCGCCGGCGAATCCTGGCGGTGACTGCTGCCGGCGAAGTAGACATCGTGGTGGGCACGCACGCGCTCATCCAGGGCGACGTCTCCTTCCGCAGGCTGGCGCTGATCGTGGTGGACGAACAGCACCGCTTCGGCGTCCGCCAGCGCGAGCAGCTGGCGCGCAAGGCCACCCGCGAGGGGATCACGCCCCACGTGTTGCACGTGACGGCGACGCCGATACCCAGGACGCTGGCGCTGACGCTCTACGGCGATCTCGACGTCAGCATCGTCGACACCATGCCCCCCGGGCGCCAGCGCACCGTGACCCGCTGGGTGCCGGAATCGAAGCGGCCCCAGGCCTACGATTTCATCCGCGGTCAACTTGACCGCGGGCGCCAGTGTTTCATCGTCTGCCCCCTGGTGGAGGAATCGCAGGCGCTGGAGGCCCCGGCGGTGGAGGCGGAAGCGGAGCGGCTGGCGGCGGGGGAGCTGCGCGGCTACCGGCTGGGCATCCTGCACGGACAGATGCCGGCGGCGGAGAAACGGCGGGTGATGCAGCGCTTCCAGGCGGGCGAACTGCAGGTGCTGGTGGCGACGACGGTGATCGAGGTGGGAGTGGACATCGCCAACGCCACGGTGATGGTGGTGGAGGAGGCGGACCGCTTCGGCCTGGCGCAGCTGCACCAGCTCCGGGGCCGTGTCGGCCGCGGCCGGCACAAGTCGTATTGCCTGCTGTTCGGCGAGGGCGCCACCGAGGCGGCCCGCCGGCGGCTGCAGGCCATGGAGGAAGTGGACGACGGTTTCCGCCTGGCCGACATCGACCTGGAGATCCGGGGCGAGGGGGAGCTCTTCGGCATCCGCCAGTCGGGGCTGCCGGACCTGAAGCTGGCCCGGCTCACCCGCGACCGGAAATTGCTGGCGCTGGCGAGGGAGCAGGCAGAGAGAATCATCGGCGACGACCCCGCGCTGGGCCGGCCGGAGAACCTGCTGCTCCGCGAAGAAGTGAGACTTGCATTCGGCGACTCTGTCAAGTGGCTGGACCGGATATGAGCAGGGGGAGCAAGTGAAGGAGGGCGGGTGCGCATCATCGCCGGGAGCATGAAGGGCGCCAGGCTGGTCGCCCCCCGCGGCGCCCGGACCCGGCCCACCGCCGACCGGGTCCGCGAGGCGGTGTTCAGCATCCTGGGAGACGTCACCGGCCTGGCGGTGCTGGACCTGTTCGCCGGCAGCGGCGCCATGGCGCTGGAGGCGCTCAGCCGCGGCGCCGCCAGCGCGGTGATGGTGGACGACAGTGCCGCGGCCGTGAAGGCAATGAGGAGAAACGTGGAAAAAATGCGCGCCGGTGACGCCAGCATCGTTCGCCGCGACTACCTGGCCTTCCTGCGGATGGCTGCCTCCCGCGGTTGGCGTTACGATTTGATTTTCGTAGACCCTCCCTATAGAATGCACCGCGTCATCCGGAGCGAGCTGGTGAAATGGCTGCCGCAGGTGGCCGGGGCGGCGGGGAGGATGGTGATGGAAAGCTCCTCCCGGGAGGGACGCCACCTTCCTTTCGAGGTCCTGGTCCATAGGACCTACGGGGATACGGCCGTCAGCATCTACCGGCTCCCGGTCGGCGAGATCCTCCCAAAGGCCCCCGATGAACGATAGCTCCGACATTACCGCCGTATGCCCGGGAACCTACGACCCGGTCACCGAGGGACACCTCGACATAATCCGCCGCGCCGGGGCCATGTTCGACCGGGTGGTGGTAGGGGTGGTGGCCCGCTCTCCCCGCAAGGACACGCTCTTCAGCGTCGACGAACGCATCCGTTTTCTCGAGGAATCACTGGCGAATGATGGTAATATAACCGTCGAGGCTTTCGATACCCTGCTGGTGGATTTTGCCCGCAAGTGGGGGGCGAAGGCGCTGGTCAAGGGACTGAGGGCGATATCGGACTTCGAGTACGAGTTTCAGATGGCGCAGATGAACAGGAAACTGGCGCCTGATCTAGAAACAGTCTACTTGATGGCCTCGCCGGAATACAGTTTTCTCAGTTCCAGCGGCGTCAAGGAGATCGCCAAGTACGGCGGCAGGGTGGAAGACCTGGTGCCGGCGCCGGTGGCCAGGCGTTTGGCGGAGCTTTTCCAATAGCAAACGAGCACCTTGGAGGAAAAGTGGACGTACTGGTTTTGATAGACAAGCTTGATGATCTCATCAACAACGCCCGTCCCATGCCGATGACCGACAAGGTCATGATCGAGCGCGAGGAGATCTACGACATCCTCGATCAAATGCGTTCCACCATTCCCGAGGAGATCAAGCAGGCACGCTGGATCGTCAAGGAGCGGCAGGAGATGCTCAAGGAGGCCAAGGAGGAGAGCGACCGCATCATCAAGGAGGCCAACGAGCAGGCCGAGCGGCTGGTCTCCGAGCAGGAAGTGGTGAAGATGGCCGAGCGCAACGCCGCCCGGATCATGGAGAAGGCGCGGGCCCACGAGCGGCAGATCCGGCTGGAGGCCGAGGATTTCGCCGACGGCGTGCTGGAGAACCTGGAAGTCAACCTGGACAAGTTCCTGGCCGCGGTGCGGCGCGGCCGCAAGCACCTGCAGGGCAAGACCGACGAAGAGGAAGCCGGCGCCGGCGGCGAATGACCGCCTCGCCGCCAGCCGACCCCTGTCGCCGCGCCGGACCGGTTAGTGGAGCGGGGGTTCGGGTCCATGCCTGCTGAGAATACCACCTTCGATCTCTCGGCCGCCGGGCTGGAAACCGGGGCCTCCGCCGAATTCGAGCTGGAACTGCTGCTGCCACCCCTGCAGCTTGCCGGCCGGGAGTACCGTTTCGTTCCCGACCGGGTGAAGGCGAGGCTGTCCCTCGTCCTGCTGGAAGCAGGTTACGCGGTTAGCCTTTCCTTTTCCTTTCTGCTCACGGGGCCCGGCTGGCGCTGCCTGGGCCCGGCGGAGGTGGCGCTGGAGGTGACGGCCGAAGAATTCATTGCCGGCGGTGCCATGGGGGACGCCGGTGACGAAGAGATACCGACACCGTACCTGGATGGCAACCTGCTGGACCTGTCGGCCTGGGCCCGTGACGTCGCTGCCGAGAACCTGCCTGCCAAGTTGCTCTGCCGGCAGGATTGCCGCGGCCTCTGTTCCCAGTGCGGCGCCGACTTGAACGCCGGGCAGTGCGACTGCCGGCCGCCGGCGGATCCCCGCTGGGAAAAGCTCAGGCAGTGGCGCGACGAGGGCTGACCGGCCTTGCCGGTTTTACATCGCCGCTGGCTTTCGCTATCCTGTAAAGCCGATCGTGAAAGGATGGAAATGGCGGTTCCCAAGCGCAAGACATCGAAATCGCGGCGGGACAAGCGTCGCACCCATGACAGCCTGGAGGCGCCGGGCCTGAGCCTCTGTCCCCAGTGTCACAGCCCCCGGCGGCCGCATCGCGTCTGCCCGGTATGCGGCACGTACCGCGGCCGCGAAGTGATCGAGTTCGAAGAGTAGCGACCCCGGGTCGAGAAGCAAGGAAGACCGCCGCCGGGCGGTCTTTTTTATGCCTGGCCATCCCTTCCCAGGAGCACCGCGGCCGCCCGGGCCGCCGCCGGGGCCAGCGCCGCGCACCTGGCCTCGAGTTCCGCGAGGACATCCGGACTGCCGGCGGCGCCGGCGATGTAGTCACGGTAAAAGTCCGCCCACTCCCGCACCAGCGCCGGCGTCACCTCCAGGTGGAACTGGAGCCCGTACACGCAGTCACCCAGGCGGAAGGCCTGGTTGGGATAGTGCTCGTTGCCGGCGAGGCGCACGGCGCCCCGCGGCAGCTCGAAGGTATCGCCGTGAAGCTGGAATACCCGCAGGCGGCGTGGCAGGCCCCCGAACAGGGGATCGCCGGCTGCCGCCGCGGTGAGCTCCACCTGCGACCAGCCGGCCTCCCGCACTTCACCCGCGTACACGCGCCCGCCGCCGGCATGCGCGATCACCTGGGAGCCGAGGCAGATGCCCAGCAGGGGGGTACCGGTTTCCACTGCCTCCCGCACCAGCCGTACTTCCCCTTCCAGGCTGGAAAGACCGCCGTCGTACACCGACATCGGACCGCCGAGGATGACGGCGGCATCCCATGGCGCCAGCGTTGCCGGCAGCGTGTCTCCCGCGAGCGGACGCAAGTAGTCCACCGTGGCGCCGGCATCCATGAGCGCTGTTTCCAGGGAGCCCAGGGGCTCGCAGTCGATGTGCTGTATGGCAAGGACTCGCACGTTTCCTCCCGAACCATTCTTACATGCATGGGGATGATGACAGATACGGGTTGGGGCGGCAAGCGGGCACCGGCGAGCGGGACGCCGTTCGTCTCCCGGAGGCCCTGCCGGCAGGCGGGGGCCGCGGGAAGGGGCGGCCTTGCACGTAGCTGTCGTCCACGGTTACTTCCTGCATGACTCGGGCAGCGCTGTCTACGTGCGCGAGCTGGCGCGGGCGCTGGCCGACGCCGGCCACCAGGTGACGCTGGTATGCCAGGAGCAGCAGCCGGAAAAGCATGCCTTCATCGACAGCGCTTACCAGCTGGACGCGGGCAACCGCCACGCCGACCTGCTCTTTGAAAGGCCGTCGCGCGGCCCGGGCGCCTGCCGGCTGGTGCGGCCGCATATCGGCGGCCGCCTGCTCACCTACGTCGCCGGCCCGTTCCCCGGTTTCGAGGCGGTTCCCTTCCCCGATGCCGACGACGATGCCATCGCTGCCTACGCCCGTGCCAACCTCGATGCCCTGGAGACCGTTTTCGGCCTCTGGCCGCCGGACCTGGTACTTGCCAACCACGTGGTGTTGCAGCCGTACCTGGTGGGCCGTGTCTGCAGGGCAGCGGGGGACGAGGCGCCACCCTACACGGTCACCGTGCACGGCAGCGCCCTCAATTTCGCGGTCAAGCGGGATGGGCGCCTGGTTCCCTACGCGCTGGAAGGCCTGGAGGACGCCGCTGCCGTGGCGGCGCTGAGCGCCTACAGCCGTGACGAAGTGGTGGAGTTCGCCCGCGCCCACGGTCTCGAGATCACGGGCAAGAGCGTGGTCCTGCCTCCCGGGGTGGACACGGACGTCTTCCACCCCGGTTACCGGCGCGGAGAGGTGTTCGCCAGCCTGGAAGATTCGGCGCCGGGCATCGGTGGCGATGACGAGATTCTCCTGTTCTGCGGCCGCCTGCTCTGGACGAAGGGGCCGCAGTACGTGGCGGCGGCTTTGCCGCTGGTGCTGGAGCGGAGGAAAGGAGCGCGGCTGCTGATCGCCGGTGATGGTCTCATGCGGGAGGAGCTGGCCCGGCTCATCGGGTACCTGGACCAGGCCGACCCCGCCGCTGCCGAGGCGCTCGTCGATGCCGGCAGGGAGCTGCGGGCCGCCCCAGAGTTTGGGCCGCTGCTGCCGGCAGGCGCCGCCGGGAACGATTACCGGCGCTGCCTGGAGGCTGCCAGGGGACGCCTGCGACCGCGGGTGCACTTCCTGGGGCACCTGCCGCACGCACGGCTGGCGCCGCTGGCGGCGGCGGCAGACCTGGTGCTGGCGCCCTCGGTATTCCCCGAGGCCTTCGGGCTGGTGAGCGTGGAGGCGATGGCGGCGGGAACGCTGCCGGTGGCGACGTACCAGACGGGCATGACCGATCCCCTCGACGCGGCGGCTGAGCAGCTGCGGCTGCCTTTGCTTCGGCGGTTGAAGCCTGGTGTCGACCTCACGCCGGAGCTGGCTGCCCTGGTCACCGGGCTCCTGGAGGGCGGCGTGGCACGGGAAGGGACCACCCGGGAGCGCCTGGTGCAACTGGTGGAGGAGCGGTTTTCCTCGGAGGCGGCCGCCCGCGCCTACACGGCGTTGGCGCGGCGGCGCTGACATGCCGCCCGGACACGAGGGGGCTGGTTTTCACCGCCAGGCAGCGGGGAATAACCAGTAACACAGTAACACCCGTATTCATGGCCATGGAGACGCTGGACACAACGGCTGGAGGGGCAGGAAAAGAGGCCGGTGCCGGAGTCGGTGGCAGGGGGGCACCGTGAAAACCATAGTCTCCGCCGAGAAGGCTTCCGGGAGCCGCGCGCTCACCGCGGCGGCGCAGGGGCTGGCCGTCGCCACGATCCTGGCTGCACTCGTTTTTGCTGCCTCCTGGGTACTGTTTCCATCGCTGCTATCCGGGTCGAGGGGCGACTTCTACGTAATGTCCCTGCCGGCGGCGGTGGCCTTCATCCTTCTCGGCGGCGGCACGTTGGCGGTATTGCGGGCTCCGGGTAGCCGCGGGTCCAGGCTGGCGGCATCGGCCGCGGCCCTGTTGGCGCTGGTGTTGTCGCTGGTGGCGACGTGGGACCTCATGGGAGCGGCTACGCCGGTTAGCGCCTGGCTACCGGCCAGCAGCGGCGAGATCAACGGCTTTCCCCTGAACATGGTCTCACCGGTAACGGCGGTGACGATGGTGGCCGCCGCCACGGCCCTGTTGTTTATTGCCGTCGGCAGCAGTTTCGCCAGGAGGGCGGCGCTGGTGCTGACGACGCTAGCGGGGCTAAGTGGCATGATGGTCTTTCTCGCCTTTCTTTATACAACACCGTTGGTACACAACGGCAAGATGATTCCCATGTCACTGGTTTCCTCACTCGCTTTCATGATGGTTGCCGGTGCCATGGCGGTGGCCGCCGGCCCCGACTATTGGCCGGTGGACCTGGTGGAACCGACGCTCAAGTCCCGCCTGATGCGGGTTTTCCTGCCCCTGACTATGTTGTTGATCTTCCTCGAGGGCTGTGTGGTCGAATATGCCCATCACCATCTTCTGAATGTGAATCCCGCATTTCTATCGGCTGGTCTCGGCCTGGCTTTCCTGGTGTTCACCGGGCTACTGGTAATAAGGATGGCGCGGCGCGTGGGGGAATCGGTCGACAGGGCGGATGTCGCCCGCAGGCGTACGGCGGCGGAGCTCCAGCGCCGGACCGGGCAGCTGGCGCTGTCGCAGCGGGTGGCCCGCGTGGGCAGCTGGGACTGGAACATCGACGAGGGGAGCATCACCTGGTCGGAGGAGTTCCTGAAGCTGCTCGGTGTCGAGCCCGGATCGATGGCGGCAACATACGACGCTTTCCTGGCGGCGGTCCACCCCGACGACCGCGAGTAGGTGGACGGGGCCATCCGGGCGGCGCTGGACTCCGGCGGCTCGTACCGGGTCGAGGCGCGGGTGGTAAACGCCGACGGCAGGCAGTGGGTGATGAGCGCCCGGGGAGAGGTGAGCCGCGACGAGGAGGACGGGTCGCTGCGCCTGTGCAGCACCGTCCAGGACATCACCGAGTGGAAGCGGGCCGAGGAGCGGTTGCGGGAGAGCGAGCGCCGTTACCGCGACCTCTTCGAGCACGCCCCGGATGCGATCATCCTCGCCGAGCCCGCCGGCGGCGAGATCGTCGGTGCCAACCGGGCGGCGGCGGAGCTCACGGGGCGCTCCCGGGAGGCGCTGGTGGGCATGCGCCAGCCGGAGCTGCACCCTGGCGGAAGCGGGGAAGAGGTTTTCTCTAAGCTGGTGGAGAGCCCTGACGGCACGGCGAGGCCGGTGGAGGCGGAGCTGGCGCGCGCCGACGGCACGCTGGTGCCGGTAGAGAGCGTGGCCCAGGAGGTACGGCACGGGGGGCGCGCGGTGATCCAGAGCACCGTGCGCGATATCAGCCAGCGCAAGCGGGCGGAGGCAGCGCTCAGGGAGAGCGAGGAGCGCTTCCGCACCGTGGTTACCAATATCCAGGCGGTGGTGTTCATGACCGACGCGGAAGGGGTCTTCGAGCTTTGCGAGGGCAGGGCCCTGTCGACCCTGGGGCTTGCCCCCGGCGAGCTGGAGGGCCAGTCGGTCTTCGAGCGGTTCCGCGATTACCCGCAGGTGATCGAGGGTTTCCGGAGGGCGCTCGCCGGCGAGGGGAACAAGGAGGTCGTGGAAGTGCGCGACGCCGTCTTCGACGTCTTTCACTCCGCGCTGCGGGACCGGCAGTGGAACATCACCGGCGTCATCGGGGTAGCGGTGGACATCACCGACCAGGAGGAGGCCAAGCACAAGCTGATCGAAAGCGAGCGCTACTATTCGAGCATCTTCTCCAGCATCCAGGATGGTATAAGCGTTCTTGATTCGGACATGAATATAGTCAGGACCAACGAGGCCATGGAGAGATGGTTTCCCGGCAAGACGCCGCTGGTGGGCAAGAAATGCTTCCACGTCTACCACAATCGCGACGAGCCCTGCGAGGTCTGCCCGGTGCGGAAAACGATGGAGACCCTCGGCCCGGCGTACGAGGTGGTGCCCAAGCGCGACGACGAGGGCAACGTCATCGGCTGGTTCGACCTCTATTCCTTTCCCCTGTTCGACGAGGAGGGCGGCGAGCTAGAGGGGGTCATCGAGTACGTGCGCGACATCACCCAGCAGCAAAAGGCGCTGCAGGAGCTCAAGCAGAGCGAGGAGAACTACCGCGCCCTCTTCCAGGAGTCGCCGCTGCCGCTCGCCATCCACCGCGACGGCGTGATCATCGACGTCAACCGTGCCGGGGCCGAGCTCATCGGCGCCGATTCCCCCGAGGAGCTGATAGGGCGGCAGGTGATCGACTTCGTGCACCCGGACTACCGCGAAATTGCGATACAGCGGATGAAGCAGCTGGCGGCGGGAGGCGGCAAGATGGGCACCGTCGAGGAGAAGTTCGTCAAGCTGGACGGCAGCGTCATCGACGTGGAGGTGACGGCGATGCCGGTCAATTACCGGGGTGAGCGCGCCGTCCAGGTGGCGGTCACCGACGTGACCGAGAGAAAACAGCTGGAGGAGCAGCTGCGGCAGGCCCAGAAGATGGAGGGTATCGGCACCCTCACTGGCGGCATCGCCCACGACTTCAACAACTTTCTTACCGCCATCGAGGGCTACATCGACCTCAGCCTGATGGACCTCCCCGAGGACAGCCCCGTCAGGGAGGAGCTGGTGGAGGCGCGCCGCTCGGCGGAGCGCGCCGCCGACCTCACGCAGCAGCTGCTGCTCTTCGGCCGCCGCGAGCCCATGGACTTAAAGCCCACCGATTTCAGCCGCGTGGTGCTCGACATGCAGAAGATGCTCGACCGCCTCATCGGCGAGCGGTACCAGCTGAAGACGCAGCTGAAGAAGAGCATCTGGACGGTGAAGGCGGATGCCGGCCACCTGGAACAGGTGATCATGAACCTGGTGGTGAACGCCCGCGACTCGATGCCCGAGGGCGGCGTGATCACCATCAGCACCGACAACGTCGTCGTCGACGAGGAGTACGCGCGCACGCACGCCAACAGCAAGGCAGGCGAGTTCGTCTGCCTGGAGGTTCGCGACCAGGGCTAGGGCATGGACGAGCAGACGGTGCGGCGCATATTCGAACCCTTTTTCAGCACCAAGAAGGAGAAGGGTGGCACCGGGCTGGGCCTTGCCGTGGTCTACGGTATCGTCTCCCAGCACGGCGGCTGGATCGACGTCGACAGCGCCCCTGGCGCCGGCACCAGTTTCAAGGTGTTCATTCCCGCCGTGCTGGTGGAGGCCGGTGACGAGGAGGGGCGGCAGGAGCCGGCGGCCGAGCTCAGGGGCCGGGGCGAACGGGTGTTGCTGGTGGAGGACGAGGAAGCGGTGCGGGCCCTGGCCAACCGCATGCTCAGCGAGAACGGCTACGAGGTCTACGCCGCCGCGGGGGCCGAGGAGGCGACGAAGATCTTCGAGCGCGAACACGGCGAGTTCGACATCGTCTTCTGTGACGTGGTGCTTCCCGGCGAAGACGGTGTCGAGCTGGTGGAGCGGCTGAAGCGGCGGCGACCATCCCTGAAGGTGCTGTTCGCCAGCGGCTACGGGGGCGGAGAGACGAACAGGGCGGTGATCGAACAGAAAGGCTACGCCTTCATGCAGAAGCCGTATTCGCTCACGAGCCTGATGCGGGCGCTGCGCGACGTGCTGAGCGACGGTGGCAGGGGCACCGTTTCCGGCAGGGTGCAGGGCCGGTAGAAAAGCGTCATCCCCGCCGCTCCATCACCGGCGGTTTCTGGTGGCAGCGCCGGGGGTTTTGATAGAATCACCCTGCTGGGCCATCTCGGCCTGCCGGCCACCGCCCCGAGCTCCAGGCGGCAACAGCCCGGTAACCGGGCGGCGGGTATCCAGGAGACGACGGCACGCACCTTGGCTTTCATCAGGTCCACATACTTGCAGCTGTGTGTCGTCGTGGTAGCGGCGCTGGCGGTTACGTTTCCCTTCGCGGCGCAGCCCTTCGCCCATGACGAGCCCCTGATGCTCGATTTCGCCGAGATGCAGGTGGAAACTCCTTGGCAGCAGCACCTTTCGGATTTCGATTACTTTGGTATTCACCACGATCGCTTCTTCCAGACCCACCCGCGCCTGCAGTCGCTCTACCTGAGCCTGGTGTTGCGGGTGAGCGGCGAACCGTCAGAAATCCCCGTGCACGCCGCTTCCGCCGTCTTCGCCGTCGTCGGCGGCGTGGCCGTCTTCTTCCTTGGCCGCCGCTTCGGTGCCGGGGGGCTGGCCGCGGCACTCTTCTTCCTGGCCGCCCCGGCCTTCTTCGTGAACTCGCACCTGGCGATGGTGGACGTTCCCGGGACCTCGCTGTGGCTGGCAGCGCTGGCGGCCTTCATCTACGGCGTCGACCGCGACCGGCGCGCCCTGCTGGTCCTCGCGGGCATTCTTTTCGTCCTGGCGGAATTCACCTTCTACCAGGGGCTCTCGGCGCTGGCGCTGGCGCTTTTATACCTGTTTCTCCAGGGGCGGGAAAAGCTGCGGCCCCGGTACCTGTTGCCCCCGGCGGCGGCGGCGCTGGCCTTCGCAGCCTACGCCCTGGCCTTCATGGGTGCATACGGCGAGCCGCCGCTGCTGCACTATCGCTACGGCCTGCCGGGCTACCAGCGCAGCCTCGCCAACCAGGCTCGCGGGGTGCTGGTGGTGCTGGGGGGCACGGTATTCTTTCCCCCGGCGGCGATGGCGCTCTTCTGGCGCAATTGGCGGGCAGGGCTGGCGCTGCTGTTTTCACTGGCGGCCACCGCTGCCTGGTCGGCGGTGAAAGCAGCGACCGGTGCTTATGATGCGGGAACGGCGATACTGCTTTCGCTGCTCCTGCCCGCCGGGGTGATGATGGCCTACCTTCTTGCCGAGGGCTTCGTGGTCTCCGTGGCCGGCCGCCTGCGGGCGAGCCGGAGCGCGCGGGATACCGTCTTCCTCTGCGCGTGGTTTTTCGGTGTCGTTTTCTACTGTATCGTCATGCTGCCATACCCGGCGCCGCGCTACCTGTTGCCGGCGGTGCCGGCGGAGGTGATCTTTTCCCTGCGGACCGTTCGCGGCGCCCTGCAGGAGCGGCGGGTCTCCCTGGTGGCGCTCTTGGCGGCGGTGCTGGCCTCGACGCTGGCGCTTTCGGTGGCCCTGGGCCTGGCCAACCTGGAGTGGGCCCGCCAGGCACCGGCGGCGGCGGACTGGACGCGGGAATGGCACGGTGACGCCGGGGGCACGACCTGGTTCGATGGCGAGCTGGGGTACCGCTACTACATGGAAAGGGAAGGTTACCGGATGCTGCCCAACATCCTGGGGGAGAGCCGGGGAGACGGGCCATCGAACTGGCCGGAGAACGGCCCGCGGCCCGGCGATACCGTCGTCATCTCGCCTCTCTTCGGCGCCTGGTTCACCGTCCCCGAGGTGATGGTGCACCTGCGGCCCGCAGACATTCACATTTCCCGCATCGATGGTCCCCTGACGGTGACCGACGAAAGCGATATCTCCGGCTGGAGCTCTACCACGCTGCTGCCCTATTACCTGCACCTGGACGGGGTGCCGGTGGAGCTGCAGGTGATGAAGGTGGTGGCGGCAGAGGGCAAGTTGCCGGCGGCCGACGTGGAAGAGTACCCTGAAGAGGTGGCGCGGCTGATACCGGAAAAGTTCATCGGCGGGGAGGATGGCCGGTGAAGGCACTTGCACTCTACAAGCGTTACCCGACCGGCTTCGGGCTCCTGTTGCTGGTGTTGCTGGCCCTGGCCGTCACCCTGCCCTTCACCGGCCAGGCGATCCACGTCGACGCCCGGCTCTTCATCGACTGGGCCAAGCAGGGAATCGAGCATCCCCTCTGGCAACACCTTCCCGATTACGATTATTTCGGCGTCCATTACGACCAGTTTCACGACACCCATCCCCGCCTGCAGTCTCTCTACCTGGGCCTCTTCCTGAGGCTCAACGGCGGCGAGGTCAGCGAACCGCTGTTGCACCTGGCGATGATCCCCTTTCCCCTGGTCGCCGTGACCTCTTTCTTCTTCCTGGCGCGGCGCTTCCGGGCCGATCCCCTGCTGGCCGGCCTGCTGCTGGTGGTGGCGCCCGCCTTCCTGGTGAACACCCACCTGATCATGACCGACGTGCCCGGCGTGGCCTTCTGGCTGGCCGGCATCACCTGCTTCGTTTACGGCGTGGACCGGCGGGGTCGGCTGCTGCTGGCTGCCGCGGCGCTTTTTTTCACCATCTGCATTTTCATCTACTACCAGGGACTGTCGGTGCTGCCCCTGGCCTTTCTCTACCTGGTCGTCAAGCGCCGGGTGAGCGCCGGCCCGGTGACCGCGCTGGCGCTGCCGGCGGCGCTGTTCGTGGCTTACGTCTCGGCCCACATCGCTTACTACGGCCAGCCGCCCACTTTCTCCTATCCCTTCGGGTTGCCGCTGGACCCCTTCTCGGTGCTGGTGCGGTTTCGCGGTACCCTGGTGCTCGCCGGCGGCGCCCTGGTCTTTCCCGTGGCCGCCCTGTATATCTTCCTGCACGGGCGCGCCGTCACCTACGTCGCCGCTGCCTGCGGCGTTGTCGCCACGCTGTGGATGGCGGTGCTCTACGTCACCGGGGTCTACCCGGTGGAGCACATGATCATCCTGCCGCTGCTGCTGGCGGCCGGCATCGCCGTGGTGTGGTGGTTCGGCGCCGCCTTCGCCGGCTCGCTGGTTCCCGGACTCGCGGGCAGGAGCGGCGGCGACCGCCTGTTCTTGAGCACCTGGTTTCTGGGGACCTTCTTCTACTGTTTCGTGCTGCTTCCCTATCCATCGCCGCGGCACATGATCCCGCTGCTGCCGCCGCTGGCGATCGTCGCCGCCCGCCGGATGGAAGAGCTGTGGGGAGGTGACGGGCGCAGGCTGCTCAAGGCCACGCTGCTGGTGGTCGCCAGCACCCTGGCCCTGGCGCTGGCGGTGGCGGTGGGAGAACACCTGCGGGCCGACAACAACCGGGAGGTTGCCCGGGTCGCCAGCGAGAGGGTCGACCAGCTAGGGGGCGGCACCGTCTGGTTCAACGGCGGCCTTGGTTTCCAGTACTACGTGCAGCCGCTGGGGTGGCGGATGCTCATCCTGGACAGCGACGAGCCTGCGCCGGGGGACCTGATCGTGGAGTCGGTGGGCAACAATCGCTGGTACTTCGACTGGCGCCTCAAGGAAAGGATCGAGCTGGTGGACACCATCGATTTCCCCCGCCGCTGGCCGCTGGTGACCGAGTTCATCGAGTGCCGTATCTCCTGGCTGGGGCAGATCGGGAACATGGTGCCGTACGGTTTCTCCGGTGACTACGAGGACCGGGTATACATCTACCGCGTAACCGGCGAGCAGCCGGCGCTGCGTCCCCTGGGAAGCTATTTCTCCGGTATTGACAAAGACGATACAAGTAAATAGTCTATCTAAGCCAAGGAGAAGGAGGTGAGTGATTTGAGGAAAGCAAGCAGCCTGTTGATGGTGACCATCCTGCTGGCGGTGTGTATCGCCATGGTGCTGGCGCCGGTCGCTTACGCGACGGTATCCAACGGCGGCGGCTCGACCGGCGGGCAGTCCCAGGTCGGAGGCACATCCACCGGCGGTACGTCTACCGGCGGAACTCCCTCCACGGGTGCGGAGGTGATCGCCTTCGCGGCGGTCGGTAGCGCCCTCATGGGTGCCGGCTACCTGGTGCGGCGCAAGTCGGCCAAGTAGGTAAGAGGCAATAGGGCAATTCGCGGACGTCGGGACGAAGATCGTCTCAGGCCGCGTCCGGGTGTATTGGCGGCGCCCCCGGTGGGGCGTGGGCTTCGTGGTGTGAGAACACCAGGAGTAGCCGCGCCTGGAAGCAGCGGTTGAACACGGTTCTTGTTGGCGACGGTCCGATAGACATTTGGGGCCGCCCCCCGGGCGGCCCTTTGATTTTGCCGGTTGTTCCCGTGGCGGCCACGAGCCGGCTCGGCGAAACCACCATGATTTTCGGGGACGGCAGCAGGTGTCGGGCCGCCGCGGTATCGGCCGTGGCTAGAGGGGCGACGAGTGCTTGAGGAGGCGGATCACCAGCAGGGCGATGTCGTCCCTCAGGTTGTCCCGGGAGTACTCGATCACCGAGGACACCAGCTGCCGCGCCACCTGCTGGGGCGGATCGCAGCAACTGCCGGCGAGCGCCTCCAGCAGGCGTTTCTCGCCGAAAGGCTCGCCGCCCTCCGGCCGGGCGTCCAGCAGCCCGTCGGTGAACATGGCCAGGGAGCAGACCCCTGCCAGCGACTCGGTGGTGTCGTGGTAGACATGCTTGCTGATCACCCCCAGGGGAACGGCCTGCTTGATCTCCAGCGGCGCCGTGACATCGCTGCGGCAGAGGACGGGCGGGGGATGGCCGGCGGAAGCATGGGTGAGCAGCGCTTCCCCGGTATCGATTATCGACAGCCCCAGCGTCACGAACTTCTCGATGGGTACCTGCTTGTTGACGGCGGCGTTGAGCTTGGTGAGGCACTCGCCGGGGGGATAGCCCTCATCCAGGTAGGCCCTCAGCATGTACTTGATCATCGCCGTGTAGGTCGCCGCCGCCAGGCCCTTGCCGCAGACGTCGCCCACGAACACGGCCAGGCGCGAGCCCTCGAGCTCCACGAAGTCGTAGAAATCGCCGCCGACCTTGCCGAAGGGGGCCGAGGACTGGTACAGGAGCCCGATCTCGATGTCGTCGCGGATCAGCGCCCCGGGAAGGAGCGCGTCCTGCAGCGCCTGCGCCACCTCGTGTTCCCGCTCGAATGTCTCGGCGCTGGCCAGCGCCACCGAGCTTTGCGCTGCCAGCAGGGAGATGATCTCCTCGTCCTCGCGGGTGAAGTCGGTGCCACCGTGCTTGTCACTGAGCATGAAGTAGCCACGGACCCGGCCCTTGGTGTCCCTGAGGGCGCCAACGAGCAGCCCCCGCAGCTGCAGGTGTCCCGGCGGCAGCTCTTCCAGGACGCTGGTATCGTCGACGCGGGCCACGTCGGCGCCGTCGCGCACCAGGCGCGAAAGGCGCCGGTGCAGGTTGGGAATCTCTTCGCCCACGCCGCACCGCTGTTCCTGCCAGGGGGCGTAGTAGACGGAGATGATCTCCGTGCGATCGTCACGGACGAGGGTCATCACGCCCAGGCCCGCCCCGGTCAGCTCCGCCGCTCCCTTGAGCACGGTCTTAAGCAGGCGCGCCTTGTCGGTTTCCCGGTTGAGCGCCAGCCCGATTTCGTGGAGCACGGAGAGGCGGGTGGCAAAGCCCTGGGCCTTGGCCCGGGCCTCCAGCTCCCTTTCCTCGATGCGCTTCCGCCTCGATATGTCGCGGATGACGCCCGTGAAGAAGACACCTTCCTTGGTGGACCACGATGAAAGCGACAGCTCGATGGGAAAGTCACTGCCGTCCCGGCGGCGTCCCGTCAGCTCGGAGGTGCTGCCGATGATGTGTGGCTCGCCGGTCTCCAGGAAACGCGCCATTCCCTCCTCGTGCCGGTGGTGAAACTCATCCGGCATCAATATCGTCAGCGGCTGCCCCAACACTTCTTCCTCGCGGTAGCCGAAGATTCTCTCCGCCGCCTGGTTCCAGGAGATGATGCGGCCGTGGCTGTCGGCGGAGACGATGGCGTCGCCGGCGGACTGGGTGAGGGAACGGTATTTCTCCTCGCTGCGCTCCAGGGACTGGAAGGTGCGGTCGTTGAGCAGCGCCACCGCCGCCAGTTCGCCGAAGGCGGTCGCCAGGCGGGCGTCGTCCTCGGTGAAGCCCCCGGGCTTGTTGGCTATTCCAAGCAGGCCGATGGGCTCGCGCTTGATGGAAAGGGGCGCAAAGAGGACGTTCTCCAGCTTCACGTGGCCGTCCGGCAGCAGTTCGGCCCACTTGCTGCGGGCGAAGTCGTTGTCGAAGGCCGCCCGGCCGCTGCGGTAGACTTCGCCGCGCAGCCCCCGGATCGGCATCGGCAGCGATTCGTCCACCGAGCAGGACATGTCCCCCGAGTCGAGGAACACCAGCTCGTTGGCCTGGCCGTCGGGGCTCGAGAGGGCGATGTAGCCGCTGGTGGCGCCGATGAGGTCCTTGCAGATGTCGAAGATGGAACGGGCCGCCTTCTCGAAGTCCTGGTACTCCAGCACCGAGCGCGCCGCCGCCAGCAGCGACGCCGTCTCCAGCCGCCGTTGCTGCGATTCTTTCAGTGCCTGGCTGAGCTGTGCGTCGGCACGCTTGCGGTCGCTGACGTCCAGCCCCATCCCTGCCAGGCGCGTGTCGCCGTCTCCCTGGTAGCGGAAGAAGTTGAAGAGGTACGGCACCCGGGAGCCGTCGCCCGTGAGCAGCAGCGCCTCGACGTAGGTCTCGTCGCCGCCCCTTGCCCGCTCCAGCTCCGCGGCCATGCGTTCACGGTCGTCCTCGGCGACCAGGTCGAGCATGGTCATGTCTGCGAGCTCACCCGGGTCGTGGCCGGTCTTCTGTTCCAGCCGCCGGTTCCAGGAGAGCAGCCGCCAGTCGGTGTCCAGGCAATAGAAGAGCCCGGGGAGGCAGTCGAGCACGCCGCCGGCCGGGAGGCCGCTGCCGGCGAGCTTCTCCCCGTGCCGCCCTTCCAGCGCCGCCAGGCGCGAGCGCAGCCGCTCGATCTCGGCCAACAGGCTTTTCCTGGTTCTCAGGGAGTCCTTCATCGACACCGCCCGCCTCTTCTTGCGCCGCGGCCTTTCGGGCAACCGCACACAGATTCTATTTCTTTTCGACAGGGGTCTCAACGAGAGGCGCCGCCGTCAACGAAGCGTACGGCGGCGTTCGCGGGCAGGGAATGCCCGGCGGGAAAAACCGCCGGCGGCCATGCCGGCGGCCCGCGCGTTCCCCTGCCGTGCGCCAGGTGCCCGCTTCTCGACCGGGGGCAGTGGTTTGCACCCCCGCCGGGCGTTTCAGAGCTCCAGGGGCAGGCTGTAGGTCCAGTCCCCGTGCAGGTTGCAGCGCTCGTAGGCACGGAGCGTCCCCGGCCCGTCGGCCTTGACCATGAAGGTGACCTTTGGCGTGGCATGCTGCCAGGAGAGGTCGCAGCGGGCGACCAGGGTATCGTCCAGGTACAGCTCTACGTACTCGATGTGGTGATCGGCCTCCATCGGGTGCGCCAGCTGCTCGCCCACCCAGACGGTTACCGGGAAGCTCTCGCCCGGCGAGGGATCGCCCTCGACGTGAACCAGTGGCACGTGCTTCTTTTCGGCATCGCTCATGTCGTCGATGTTCTCCGCCTGCTTGGCCGTTGCGTGTTCCGGTGTCATTTCGAACCTCCCGCAAGGTATTATTGCTTACAAGGTAGGGGTACCCGCGCCGGCGGCGGTCGAAACGGCCGCCGATTGAAACGGCGGTCCGCGGGTATAGTACCCCCGATGTTTTCAATTCCCGTGGCAACGCGAGAGCAAAGGAGGAACGATGCGACGCTGCAGCGTGTGCGGCAACATCATCCTGCCGGGTGACGATCCCGACACCTGTCCCATGTGTGGCGCTCCCAAGTCGAAGTTCGAGCCTTTTTCCGGGGTGGATGGGCTCGCCGGCAGCAAGACGGAGGAGAACCTGAAGGCGGCCCTGGCCGGCGAATCGCAGGCCAACCGGCGCTACCTGGCCTTCGCCCAGGTGGCCAGGTCCGAAGACAACCAGGCGGTAACCGAGGTCTTCGAGGCGGCGGCGGCGGACGAGACCCTGCATGCCCATTCGCACTTGGCTTACCTGGGAATGATCGGGGACAGCCGGGCCAACCTCCAGGCCGCCATCGAGGGCGAGAGCTACGAGAAGGACACCATGTATCCCCAGTTCGCCCAGGTGGCCGAAGACGAGGGGTTCCCCCAGGTGGCCCAGTACTTCCGCTCGCTGGCGCGCGAGGAGGCCAAGCACGCCGAGAAGTACCAGGAGCTGGCGGAGGACTGAGTGGCGGCCGGGTCGCCCCCGGTCAGTGATGGGGCCCGGCGAGCTGGATCATCGCCCGGCTGGTCATCACCATCAACGCCCAGAGGGCATCGACGGGCAGGTGGTCGCTGGCGGTCTCGTCCAGCAGCAGCTGCGCCCGCGCCGGGAACTCCAGGTCTCCCAGCCAGAGGATCAGCGTCACCGGCAGCTTGGGAAAGGCAGGCACCGTGACGGCGGCATCGCCGCCCTCGGCGCGGCGGCCGCCCAGCCGGAGGCCCACCTCCACGAACCGGTCGGGCGTGGAGTTGAAGTGGTGGGCGATGACCTCCTCCGGCAGCTCGTGCGGGCCCTTGAAGAAGGCGGCGCCACCGGGCAGGGACTGCGGCTTCACCAGGCGGCCGCTGGGCTCCGCCCGGGAACATGCTCCCAGGTATAGGGGTACCAGCAGGTCCAGGTGCGTGCGGTCCTCGAGCTCGAAGTCGTGGACGCCGATGGCGCGGATCTCGCGGGCGGTGGCGTCCACCAGGTATGACTGGCCGAACACCGGCACCACGAACACGTCGTCGTCACCCCAGTACTCGGCGCCGGCGCAGTCGGCCGCCTCCTGGGGGTCGCGTAGCTCCAGCCGTTTCCAGGCCTCTTTTTCACCAGCGAGCATGACCCATCACCTCGTCTTGCCCGGCTCGGGGTTAAGGCACCGCCAAAGAATAGCAGAAGCGGCGGCGATATTCCCGCGGGGAAAGCGGCGGCGTTTTCCTGCCGCGGCGTTTGTGATAGATTTGGCCCGTCATGTCGTTGCTGGTACGAAATCTCGACCTCTTCGATCCCCTCGATGCCGCCATCGGCGAACAGGAAACCATGGAGGCGCAGCTGGCGGTGCTCCACGAGCATATCGCCGAGTGCCGTCTCTGTCCCCTGCACGCCGGGCGGCGGCAAGTGGTTCCCGGCGAGGGTGACGCCTCCTCGGGGCTGATGATCGTGGGCGAGGGACCGGGAGAGAACGAGGACCTGCAGGGACGGCCTTTCGTGGGCAAGGCGGGAGAGCTCCTGGACCGCATCCTGGAGGCGGCCGAGATTCCCCGGGAGACGGTGTTCATCACCAACATCGTCAAGTGCCGGGCCACCGAGACGGTCGACGGCAAGCTGCAGAACCGGGCGCCGCTGGCCCCCGAGGTGAATGCCTGCCGCCCATCCCTGGTGCGGCAGGTGGAGATCATCCAGCCGAAGGTGATCCTCTGCCTGGGAGCACCGGCCGGCCGCGGCGTCATCGACAAGGGCTTCAACATCAGCGAGCAGCGGGGGCAGTGGTTCGAAGGGCCGTACGGCTCGATGATGATGGCCACCTTTCACCCGGCGTTCATCCTCCGGCGCGGCGGCGCCGGCTCCGGCGCCAGGGAGTTGAAGAAGCTGGTATGGGAGGACATCAAGCGGGTGCGCGAACGCCTGGCCTCCGGCTGAGGCCGGTGCCTACGCTTCGGACGGCCCCCGTGCCCGGCCGTGCCTGTGCCCCGCCGGTGAAGCTCAGTTGGCGCCCCGGCCGCGGTGTCGCCGGTTGGAGCCGGCTCCCCTCCTGGGTTTATCCAGTTCCGGGGGCGGTACCGGTTCCCGCTGCCGGTTGCCGGCGGCCGCGTCCCCGGGAGATTCCTGGAAACCGTGGGGCTTTCCCTGTGCGGCGCGGTTGCGCTTCTTTCCCGTTGCCTTGCCACTCATGTCGCACCTCCCTGTTGATGCGCGACCAAAATCGGCCTGCCGGCACCGGCCGGGTCGCGGCGGCCGCTGCATGGTAAGCATTCCCCCTGGCGTTGAAAACTACCCCCGGGTTGCGGCCGCGGCGGGCGTGATAAGATAAAAAAGCGGCCGGCCGGCCCGCGGATTGGGAGCCGGCGGCAGCGGGTAGGTTTTCGGCAGGCAAACAGGCGAGTGATAGGGGTGAGAAAGTGACGGACCAGGTGAAGGAACTGAAGGCCCTGGGACAATCGCTCTGGTATGACAACATCGAGCGGGGGATGCTGAAGTCGGGGGAGATGGCGCGGCTGATCGCCGAGGGCATCACCGGTGTCACCTCCAACCCCACCATCTTCATGAAGGCGATCAGCGGCAGCGACGCCTACGACGAGGCCATCGCCGACCTGGCGCGCCGGGGGCTTTCGGCGTACGAGATCTACGACGCCCTGGTGCTGGAGGACATCGCCGCCGCCGCCGACCTGCTGCGGCCGGTATACGATGAAACCGGCGGCGCCGACGGCTACGTTTCCATCGAGCCCAACCCGGCGCTGGCCTACGACGTCGAGGGCACGGTGGCGGAGATCAGGAGGATTCTCGACACTCTCGACCGCCCCAACGTGATGGCCAAGGCGCCGGGGACGCTGGAGGCGATACCCGCCATCGAGCAGCTCCTGTCGGAGGGCTACAACATCAATATCACCCTGCTCTTCTCGCCCGGCACTTACGAGAAGGTGGCGCGGGCGTACGTCTCCGCCCTGGAGAAGCTGGCGGCCGGCGGCGGCGACCCTTCGCAGGTGGCCTCGGTGGCGTCCTTTTTCGTCAGCCGCGTGGATACCGCCGTGGACAAGCAGTTGCAGGAGCTGATCGAGGGCGGACGCCCGGAGCTGGAGCGGCTGCTGGGCAAGGCGGCGGTCGCCAACTCCAAGGTCGCCTACCAGCGCTTCAAGGAAGTATTCCACGACGACCGCTTCCGGGCCCTGGAAGAGCAGGGCGCCCGCGTGCAGCGCCCGCTCTGGGCCAGCACCAGCACCAAGAACCCCGCTTACAGCGACGTGCTCTACGTGGAGACCCTGATCGGGCCGGACACGGTGAACACGCTTCCCGGCGCCACCTTCGACGCCTTCCGGGATCACGGCCGGGCGGCGCCTACCCTGGAGGCGGACCTGGAGGAAGCAGAAGCGGTGATGAGCGAGCTGGCCGACGCCGGCATCGACATGGAACAGGTGACCAGCGACCTGGTGGTCGCCGGCGTGGAGGCCTTCTCGAAGTCGCTGGACGAGCTGCTGGCGATCGTGGAGGAGAAGCGCAGCCGGGTGGTGGCCGGTACCTGACGGCGGCGACAGCCGCGCGATCCGCAACCGGGAGGGGCAGCGATGAAGCTGGGCATGGTGGGCCTGGGGAAGATGGGCGCCAACATGGCGCAGAGGCTCCTGGCCGGCGGCCACCAGGTGGTGGCCTACGACCCGCAGCCGGCGGCGGTAGAGGCGCTGGCGGCGGCAGGGGCCGAGCCCGCCTCCTCGCTGGCGGAGCTGGGCGAGCGGTTGCAACCGCCGCGCAGCGTGTGGCTGATGGTGCCTTCCGGGGATCCCACCGAGGAAACCATGACTGCACTGGCCGATCTCCTGGAGCCCGGCGATACCGTCATCGACGGCGGCAACTCCAATTACCACGATTCGCAGCGGCGGGCCGGCCTGCTGGCGAAGCGGGGAATCGGCTTCATCGACGTGGGCACCAGCGGCGGCGTCTGGGGCCTGGCCGAGGGCTACAGCCTGATGATCGGCGGCGAGGCGGAGGTGGTGGCGCGTCACCGGCCCCTGTTCGAGACGCTGGCACCGGCCGCCGACCGCGGCTGGGGCCGCGTGGGCGGCCCCGGGGCGGGGCACTTCGTGAAGATGGTTCACAACGGCATCGAGTACGGGCTGATGCAGGCCTACGCCGAGGGCTTCGAGATCATGAAGGCCAAGTCGGAGTTCTCCCTGGATCTCAAGCAGGTGGCGGACATCTGGGGCAGCGGCAGCGTGGTACGGTCGTGGCTCCTGGAGCTGATCGGCGAGGCGCTGGCCGGTGACCAGGAGCTGGCGGAGATCGAGGGTTGGGTGGCCGATACCGGCGAGGGACGCTGGACGGTGCAGGAGGCCATCGACCTGGACGTACCGGCGCCGGTGATCACCCTCTCCCTGCTGCGGCGCTTCCGTTCCCGCCAGGCGGATGCCTACGCCGACAGGCTGCTGGCGGCGCTCAGGAACCGTTTCGGCGGCCACGAGGTGCACAGGGTGGAGGAAGAATGACCGCCGGCCCGGCGACGCTGGTGATCTTCGGCGCCTCCGGCGACCTGGCCCATCGTAAGCTGATACCGGCGCTCTACAGCCTGTACGTGAAGCAGCGTTTGCCGCAGGATCTCACCATCGTCGGTTTCGCCATCGACGACTTCGACGACGAGGGTATCCGCCGCTCCTACCGCGAGTGGATCGAGGCGCACGGCGGCGGCGTGGACGAGCAGCGCTGGCGGGAGTTCGCCGGCCGCATCCGCTACCTGCGCTCCGGGTTCGAGGAGGACGCGGGCTACGGCGAGCTGAAGTCGATTCTCGACCAGGCCGGCCCCGGCGGCTGCCTCTGCTACCTGGCGGTGCCGCCGCGCTTCATCGTCGAGGTGATCCGCCGCCTGGGGGAGAGCGGCATCACCCGCGAGGACGGCGGCTGGCGGCGGGTGGTGGTGGAGAAGCCCTTCGGGCACGACCTGGAATCGGCGCGGCGCCTGAACCGCGACATCCACGCGGTGCTGCGCGAGGACCAGATCTACCGCATCGACCACTACGTGGCCAAGGAGACGGTGCAGAACCTGCTGGTGCTGCGTTTCGCCAACACCATCTTCGAGCCCCTGTGGAACCGCAACTACGTGGACCACGTGCAGATCACCCTCGCCGAGGAGGTGGGAGTGGAGCACCGGGGCGCCTTCTACGACCGCGTGGGCGTGATCCGCGACATCTTCCAGAACCACCTGATGCAGCTGATGGCGGTGGTGGCGATGGAGCCGCCGGCGGCGCTGGAAGCGGACGCCCTGCACAACGAGAAGGTGAAGCTGCTGGCGGCAGTGCGGGTGATGGAGCCGGGGGAGGTAGAGCGCTACGCCCTCCGTGGGCGCTACCGGGGATTCAGGGAGGAGCCGGGGGTGGCGCCGGACTCGGAGACGGCCACCTTTGCCGCCCTCAAGCTCTACATCGACAACTGGCGCTGGGACGGGGTGCCTTTCTACCTGCGCTCGGGCAAGAAGCTGGCGCGCAAGGTTACCGAGATCCTGGTGCAGTTCAAGCGCCCGCCGCACCTGGTCTTCCCCGGTGCCGGCGGCTTCCGGGCGCGGTCCAACCTGCTGGCGCTGTGCCTGCAGCCGGACGAGGGCGTGCACCTGCGTTTCGAGGCCAAGGTGCCGGACACCGTCGCCGAGATGCGGCCGGTGGACATGGAGTTCCGTTACGCGGAGTCCTTCGGCGAGAGCGCCATTCCCGATGCCTACGAACGGCTGCTGCTGGATGCCGTGGCCGGCGACCGCTCGCTCTTCGTGCGCAACGACGGCATCGAGATCGGCTGGCGGCTGATGGACCCGGTGATCGAGGGTTTCCGCCTCGACGCCGAACGGCGTCCCTGCCCGGTGTACGAGCCGGGGACCTGGGGCCCCGCGGAGGCCGACGAGCTGCTCGGGCGTGACCGGCGCCGCTGGCTGTACGGGTGCGGCGAGCGCGCCGGCGAGGCCTGCGATACCGCTTCCCACGAGGCAGCCGCGGGGCAGGATCAGCTGTAGTCCTGGAAGCGGATGTTGCGCTGGCGGGAGAGGAAATCCTCCACCTGGTCGTCGAGGCGGTCGAGGTCGTCCTGGGCCCGCCGGATCTGTTCTGCGAGCCGTCGCCGGCGGTACTCGACGAACTTGCGGAAGTCGGGGAGGTCGATGGCGATATCGTGCATGAAATCGCCGCCCAGCTGGATGTTCTCCTCGTCCATGAAGGCAAACACCTCTTCCGGGCGGATGTCGAACTCCTTGCAGATGGCGTCTACTGTGACCTGCAATTCTGCTCCATCGTTCGCTTGGCTGGAATATAATTATAAAATGCTTTTCTTCGCCAAGTTCAAGTCTCGCGGCGCAAGGGCGACGGGCACGGGAGGAAACCCTGGATGTGCGGACGCTTCGTGATTACCGGGGGAACGAGGCTGCTCCGGCGCTTCCAGGAAGAGTACGGCGTCGAAGTGGCCGCCTCCGAAAACCTGGAAAAGGTGTTGCCTCCGGGAGGGGCTGCCTACCTGCCCTTTCGCGACGTGCCGGTGATCCATGCCGCCGATGGGGGCGTGCGCGCCCGCCCCATGTACTGGCAGCTCATCCATCCCTGGAACCGGGAGTTCAAGTCGTCCTACACCCAGTTCAATACCCGCAGGGAGTCGCTGTCGAAGCGGCACAACCGGGAGCTGCTGGCCCACCGGCGGTGCGTCATCCCCGCCAGCCGCTTCTTCGAAACGCGGCGGCGCGGGGGCGGGGGAGACACGGGCCGGGAGTCGTACGCCTTTGCCCTGGGCGAATCGGAGCTGGTCCCCCTGGGCGGTATCTATAGCGTTTGGGTGAACCCCGGCGACGAGAGCGACCGTCGCTACAGTTGCAGCATCATCACCGTCCCGGCCAACGAGCTGGTGGCGGCGGTGCACGACCGCATGCCCTTCATCCTGCCGCCGGCAGCGGTGAAGCAGTGGCTGGATCCCGCCGAGACCGACTTCTCCCGCCTGCTGGCGCTGGTAGAGCCGTTCCCGGCGACGGCCATGGTCCGCCGGCATGAAGCCCCCGCCCAGGGAGGTCTTTTCTAGCCGCCGGCCCCCGGGGCAGGGGACGGAGGCGGCAGGGGGAAGGTAACCATGGCACCCGGTGGCAAGCGCGGCAGGCGCCGCGCCGCGGCTGCCACCAGACTTGGAGACGGAGACCGGTTCCAGATGACGAAAAAGGTATTTCTGCTCGGCCTGGCCTTCATCCTCACCCTGAGGCTCTTTACCGGGTGGGAGGTTTGCGGTCCCGGCATCAGTTCCGAGGATTTCTACCAGGCGGTCTCCATCCTCGACCTGCGCAACAACCCTTTCAGCGCCCTGTTCTACCTGCACATCCAGCCGCCGGCGCTGGATGCCATCCGCGCCCTGCTGGCGTTGCCCTGGCACTTCGCCGGCAGCGAGCGGCTGCTGGCGATGGTGGACCGGGAACTGTTCGTCGCCTGGGCGCTCGCTTACGCCGCCATGGGCGCCATCGTCTACCGCTGGTGCCGCCGCCTGGCGGGAGCCACCGCCGCGGCGCTGGCGGC
>JAJRWQ010000008.1 GCA_024276735.1 Actinomycetes bacterium | reverse complement strand
CTCAACGTCTGCAGCGCCAGGAGAGCCCTGGTACTGGTCTTCAAGGAAAAGGCGGAAGCGCTCGAGGTGTCGGGCCGGGTAATGCGCTCCGAGCGGGAAACCTTCCCGCTTCCCAGCGTGATCCGCCTGAATTACTACGTTAGCGTCCCGCGGTCATGCACGCCGCGGGTCTCGCGGCGGGCGGTGCTGGCAAGGGACCGGCACCGCTGCCAGTACTGCGGCAGCCGCAAGCATCTCACCATCGATCACGTGGTACCGCTGAGCCGCGGCGGCGACAGCACCTGGGAAAACGTGGTCACGTCCTGCGCCTCCTGCAACTCCCGCAAGGGGAACCGCCTGCCGCGGGAGGCCCGCATGCGGCTGCGGCTGCGGCCGCGTCCGCCGGGCCGCCTCGCCTTCGTCTACATGGCTGCCTCCGAGATACACCGCTCCTGGAAGCGCTACCTCGATTACGCGCCCGCCTGACCCGGCAGCGGGGGGGACATGCGGTTTGACAGTCATCATGCGGCCGACTAGTCTTCTGTAGGGTTTTGCGCCGCCGCAACGGCGCTACCGGCCGATACCGGCGATTCCCGTTTCGGCCGTCACGGCAGGAGGTGCCACATTGAAAGCAGTGATTCTCGTCGGCGGCAAGGGAACCCGGCTGCGGCCGCTGACGCTGGCGACGCCGAAACCGATGGTGCCGCTGGCGAACAAGCCCTTCGTTGCCTACGTGCTGGAACACCTGAAGTCCCACGGCATCGAGGACATCGTCTTTTCCATGGGATACCTTCCCGAGGGTATCAAGGCCTACTTCGGCGACGGCGCCGCCATGGGCGTCAACCTCACCTACGTGGTCGAGGACAGCCCCCTGGGAACCGCCGGCGCGGTCAAGAACGTGGAGAAATACGTGCGCGACGGGGACTTCCTGGTGCTCAACGGCGACATCCTCACCGACCTGGACGTGGGGGCGCTGGTCGCCTGGCACCGCGAAAGGCAGGCGGTGGGCACCATCGCCCTCACCCCCGTCGACGACCCCACCGCCTACGGGCTGGTGCGCATCGGCGGCGAGGGCGAGGTGCTGGGATTCCTGGAGAAGCCCAGCTGGGACCAGATCGACACCAACCTCATCAATGCCGGCACCTACGTTCTCCGCAGCGAGGTCCTGGAAATGATACCCGCGGGAGTGGAGTACTCCTTCGAGCGGGGGGTCTTTCCCCGGCTGGTGGGCAAGGGCCTTCACGGCTACCGGAGCGACGCCTACTGGCTGGACATCGGCACCCCGGAGAAGTACCTGCAGGCCCACTACGACATCCTGGAGCGTAACGTCGAAACCAGTATCTCCGAATGCCTGGACGGTGATTACGTCTGCGTCCAGGGGGACATCGACCTGGAGATCGGCGCCAAGCTGGTGCCACCGGTGGTCATCGGCGCCGGCACCACCATAAAGGCCGGCGCGCGGGTGGGCCGCATGGCGGTGATCGGCCCCGGCTGCACCATTTCCTCCGGCTGCGTGGTGGAGGAATCGATCGTCCAGGAGGGGGTGGAGCTGGCCGGCGACGTGCGCGTGCGCCGCAGCATCATCGCTGGCGGCGCCCGCATCGGCGAGCGGACGGTGATCACCGGCGGCGCGATCGTGGGCAACGACGCCGCCATCGCCGCCGACAACGTGCTGGCCAACAAGATCCGGATCTATCCCGGGACCGAGGTCAAGGCGGGAAGCATCAGGTTTTGACGTCCCTGGTAGCGCCCACCAGCTCCAGGGATTCCGCGGCCAGCATGCCGACACTGGTCTCTTCCAGCTCCCCGTCTTCGTAGAGCTGCAGGCTGTCGCCGTCGCCGCGCAGCTCCTCCAGCTTCGGGGCTGCCGCGGAGAGGCGCATGCGGCCGGCCGTCCAGGCTGCCAGGCCGCGCAACTGGGCGCTCTCGGCGTCCAGGTTCGCCAGCACCAGCTCCCGCGATCCCTCGATGCCGTTCACGCCTGCTTCGGCCATGCGGCCGAGGGACCAGAGAACGCCCCGGAGGAACCCCCCCTCTTCGTCTTCCTCGTGGAGGGAGAGGATGATGGGAGGGATGTCGGTGAAGGCCCGCGGGTTGCCGCGGACGATCTCCCCCAGGAGCTCGGGCGCGCTCCAGCCCATGCCGCCCGACTCCTCGCGCGCCGACCAGATGATGCGCCGGACGATGTTTCTTACCGGCGTTGGCCCCTTGGCGTCGAACACCTGTGCCGTGGCCACGCCCATGGCCTCGATGGCCCGCCAGCAGACCAGCTTGCTCTTGTCGAAGGAGAGAGAGATCAAGAGCGCCAGCGTCTTCTTGTTTTCCAGCGCCAGCTGCGCCACCTGCTCGAGCTCGCCGGCGGCCAACGCTTCGGTGATGGTTTTCTTCAGGCGTGCCATGTTTCGTGGACGGCGCCGCCGCCTGCCGGCAACGCAGTCAAGATTGATTATTGAGTCGCAGGCGGGGTTTTAAACATCGCCGCCTGCGGGGGGCGGCAGCGCGGGGGCTCAGCGGCCGATGCCTTCGTAGGTGAAGCCGGCGGCGCGGATCTTTTCGGGGTCGAGGAAATTGCGGCCGTCGATGATCAGGGGGTGGTTCATCAGTTCCTTCATTTTCTCCAGGGGCAGGTCGGCGAACTCGTCCCACTCGGTCACCAGCACCGCGGCGTCGCTGCCCTCGCCCGCGGAGAGCACGTCGTCGCAAAGCAGCACTCCCCGCACCGCCCTGGCGGCGTTGGGCAGGGCAATGGGGTCGTAGGCCTTCACGTTCGCCCCGTCGCCCATCAGGCGCGAGGCGAGCACGATCGACGACGCTTCGCGCAGGTCGTCGGTGTTGGGCTTGAAGGCCAGTCCCAGCAGGGCGATGGTCTTGTCCGTCAGCGCCCCCAGGTGCTTCTGCAGCTTGTTGACCACGCGTCGCTTCTGGAGTTCATTGACCTCGATCACCGCCGTCAGCAGCTGGAAATGGTAGCCGGAGTTGCCGGCGATCTGTTTCAGCGCCGCCACGTCCTTGGGGAAACAGGAGCCGCCGAAGCCGATGCCGGCGTCCAGGAAGTAGGGGCCGATACGGTGGTCCTGCCCCATGCCCCTGGCGACGACGGTGACGTCGGCGCCCACTGCCTCGCAGACGTTGGCGATCTCGTTGATGAACGAGATCTTGGTGGCCAGGAAGGCGTTGGATGCGTACTTGATCATCTCCGCCGTGGGCACGTTGGTTTCCAGTACCGGTGCATCGAGCTTCTCGTAGAGGGCGGCCACCCTCGCCCCGGCCTCGGGGTTGCGGGAGCCGATGACGATGCGGTCGGGATGCATGAAGTCGTCGATGGCGGTGCCCTCGCGCAGGAACTCGGGGTTGGAGACGTAGTCGATGTCTCCCGCTTCCTGGCGTGCCAGCTCGGAGCTGATCTTGGTGCCGGTGCCCACCGGCACCGTGCTCTTCATCACCAGGACGTGATGCCCGGTGGAGACCCCCGGCAGGGAGGACAGCACCTGGAAGACGCGGCTGAGGTCGGCGTCGCCGGTGAAGGTGGGCGGGGTGTCCACGGCGATGAAGACGATCTCGCAGGCGGCAAAGACCTCTTCCAGCGAGGTGGTGAAGGTCATGCGCTCGCGGTTCTTCTCGAGCAGCTCCGGAAGCCCCGGCTCGTAGATGGGGGTCTCGCCCTTCTCGAGCATCGAGATCTTCATGGCGTCGATGTCCATGCAGCACACGTGGTGCCCCAGCTCGGCGAGGCAGGTGCCGGTAACCAGCCCCACGTAGCCGATGCCGATGACGCCGATGGCCTTCTCAGCGGAGTTCAACGTTACCGCTCCCGGGACTCGAGTTATCTACCCGCACCTGCAGGCATGCGAGAGTATGGCCCCCATTGGTTTTTTCACGTCGGTGGGAAAATGCCGTCATCGTACGCTGGTGAACGAACGGGCCAGCCTCAGCATGGTCTCTTCGCTGAGCGAGTTTTGCAGGGAGTTGGATATCCAGACGACGATGTCGCCATCCTCCCACGAGAGCACCCGCAGGTTGTCGCCCTCGTAATAGAAATTATAGGTGCGGCCATCGATCTCCCTGGTGACCGTGGGATTGTCCAGCAGGGGCGCGTCCTTGAAGGTCGTCTCCATGATTCCCCAGTAGTAACCGTTCTCGTCCCGCGCCACCACTTTCAGCGCCGGCTGGGGCCCCTCGTCGGTGTCGATCTCGTAGGTGTGGAAGTCGACGTACTCGAACTCGCGCGGAAATTCTCCCGGCTTGCTGGCCGCGAAGGGCATCTGGTCATCCGCCTCTTGCCAGCGCATGCGCCCCTCGTCGGGATCGGAGACGAAGTGCAGGCCCTCGCTCGATACCTGCTCGCGGGTGCGCTCGGCGGCAAAGCTGTCGCCGACCACCAGCAGCAGCTGCGCCTGGGTGTCGATCCCGGCAGGCAGGGGAGCAACCTCGGCGGGCTGCATCAGCTTGCCGATCTCCTCGGCCGCCGCCCGTGCCCCCGGGCGGTAGTAAACCTGGTTCTGGTCGTAGTCGAACTCGGCGTTTCCACCGACACTCACGGAAGTGCAGCCGTTGCTGGTGAGCACCTGCGCGGCATCGGCGGCGGATCCCTCGACACCGTTGCCGTTGAGAACCTCGATGGAGGCCTGCTTGGCGGCGTCGGAGAGCCCCGCCTGCTCCTCCGGGGCCGGTGGCTCGGGCGTCTGGAAGTCAGGGTCTTCGAAGGCGGCGATCACCTGCGGCAGCTGGTCCTCGGAGGGCAGCAGGTAGCTGCCCATGCCGCCCGACTCGTCTATCGGTGCCTGCGCCTGGAAGATGTGGTTCCGGTCCACGGAGAGGATGAACTTGGTGAGCGAGAGGATCTCGCTGCGGCTGATGTCGGAGGTGGTATTGCTGGCGAAGACGTCCGCCAGCTCCGGTATCTTGGTGAAGTTCCCCCAGTGAAGCGCCTGCGCCTTGGCATCGCGGAGGAAGTACTGCTGGCGCTTGATGCGCACGAAGTCGCTGTCCTCGTGGCGGTAGCGGACGTACGAGAGGGCGTCCGCGCCGTTGAGCTTCTGGTAGCCGGGCTGGAGATCGATGGGCTCGTATGCCTCGCCCCAGGCGGCGTTGCTGTTGTCGTTGAAATAACGGCGGTCGACGTCGACGTAGACTCCGCCCACGGCGTCGACGGCCTGGCGGAACCCGTCGTAGTCCACCAGCACGAAGTGATGGATCGGCAGGCCCGTGAAATCGCGGACGGTTTCGATCGCCAGCGGCACGCCGCCGATGGCGTAGGCGGCGTTGATCTTGTCCTGTCCCACGCCGGGAATGTCCACCAGCAGGTCGCGGGGAATGGAGAGTATCGAGAGACACTCGCCCTGGGGATTGACCCGCACCAGCATGATGGAGTCCGAGCGCTTGGAGTCGCCGTCGGGATCCTGGTCGGTGCCCATCAGCAGGATGTTCACCGGCTCGTCGGGAAGGGGGATATCCAGCTTCTGCTCCGCCTCGTAGATCACCTCGGTATTGGTGCCTATCTTCCCCAGGGTGCGGTAGACGAAAATGAAACCGGCAAGACCGGCGGTGAGCACGATGAAGAGAACCGACAGCAGCGTCCACTTGACGATTCTCTTCCAGAGCGCGGGCTTCTGGTAATGCCTCCCTCTTGTTCTGAACGGTAACATGGCCTTCAGGGTTGCATCCTTTTCGATCACAAAAAAACGGCCTCACAGGAGGCGAGAATCGGGGTAAATTATACCCCACGCTCACGAGCCCTTACAAGAAAGCGTCCTACCGCCGGGGCTGGTATCATTTTCTGCGCGGCGCGCCTTTTTCCTACCCTCGCCGCGCCGTCTTGCCGCTGCTTACCGGCGCCGTTTCCGGCGCGCCAGCTCCTTGCCGATGCTTTCGACGAGGCGGGCGACGATCTCGTCCGGCTGGCCGGAGGTGGAAAAGCCGGCAGCCTGGGTGTGTCCGCCACCGCCCTCGGCGCGTGCTATCCGCCTGACGTCCACCCCGCCCGCCGAGCGCAGGCTCACCCGGTATTCGTCCCCGCCGTCGTCGCTGTTGGCATAGACGAGCGCCGCCACCTCCCCCCCCTTCAGCTCCCGCAGGCTGTTGATCAGCCCGTCGGTGAGCTCGGGCCCCGCCCCGGCCTGCCGGAAGTCTTCCTGCCCGAGGATGCCGATGGCCAGCCGGCCGTCGCATTCCAGGCGCAGGTTGTCCAGCATGCGACAGCGCAGCCGCGCCTTGGCCGGCGGCACCGACTCGTATACCCGCCTGAAGATCTTCGTATGATCGGCGCCCCGTTCCATCAGCGTCGCCGCCACCCGCAGGGTGAGCGGGCTGGTGCACGCGTACTGGAAGCGGCCGCTGTCCACCAGTATTCCCAGGTAGAGCGCTTCCGCGATCTCCGGGGTGAGCTCCACTTCCATCTCGCCCAGGACGAAGAAGACGATCTCCGCCGTGGAGCTGGCGCTGGAGATCACCAGGTTGATCTCGCCGAAGTGGGGGTTGCCCTTGTGGTGGTCGATGTTGATGATCCGCGGCGCCGCTTTCACCAGGGCGTCGTCGCCGATGCGCTCGGCATCGCCGCAGTCGAGGGCCACCAGGGTGCGCTCGTCCGCGTACGCGGGGGGAGAGCCGCGGCGGGCATCCTCCAGGCCGGCCAGGAAGTCGAACTCGGGAGCCAGGGGGGCGTCGCCGGCAAGGTAGATGGCGCTGTCCGCGCCCGCCCCCGCGAGGGCCAGGTGCATGGCCGCCACGCACCCCAGGGCATCGCCGTCCGGCTTGACGTGGGTGGTCACCAGTACCTTGCGCTCCCTGGCCAGGGCCGCTGCTACCGCCGCGATCGCCTTTCGGGGTGAAGCTGGATCGGCCACGCTCAGCGGCTCAGCCCAGCTCACCCTGCTGCTCGGCGGCCTTCAGGGAGCGCATGTAGTTGGCGCCGTCGGCGAACTCGCGGGCGGCGCGCATGATCCTGATGATGTGGGTGAGGCTGATCCTGCGCGTCGCCAGGCCCGCCAGCAGCTGGAAGGCCCGGCGCTTGAGCACGCCGGAGTTGATGTAAGCGGTGCGGTAGAGGCTGGCGAACTCGTTGTAGAACTCGCGCGCATCCAGCTTGGTGGGCAGCACCGAGTGGGTGAAGTCGTAGAGCTCGTAGTTGCGGGTGAGGATCTTCTTTTCGATCTCGCGGAAGAGATCGGTTCCCGGCAGCGGCGTCAGCACCGTGAACTGGGGCACGGTGATGCGCTTGCTGGCGATGTAGTTGCGCAGCCGCTCGAAATCACTCTGCTCGAAGTCGGGATTGATGATGAAGGCGGTGGTCACGGAGATGCCGTGATCCTGCACTATCTGCAGCGCCTTCTCGTTGGTCTCGACGCTGTTTTTCTTGTTGATGGCCTGGAGGTCTTCCTGGTCGAGGCTCTCGAAGCCGATGAACACGTGCGAAAGACCGATTTCGCGCCACTGGCTGATGATCTCCGGGTGCTTGACGATGGTGTCGCTGCGCGCCTGGAACGAGTAGCGCTTCTTGATGCCGCGCTCGGCGATCTGCTCGCCGATCTCCCGCGCCCGCTTCACGCTGAGCAGGAAGTTGTCGTCGGTGATCAGGATGTACCGCTCCCGCCGCATCTCCAGCTCGTCGGCGACCCGCTCGGGGCTCTTGGTGCGGCAGCGCCCCTGGAAGAAGGCCCAGACACTGCAGAAGTTGCAGCGGTGGGGACAGCCACGGGCGGTCTCCAGCGTCGCCAGCGGTTTCCAGAAGTTGAAGAAGTAGCGGCCGCGCCGGCCCTTGGGCAGCAGCTGGCGCGCCGGCATCGGCAGCTCGTCGAGGTCGGCCACCGGCTAGCGGGGCCCGGTGAAGTGCTGCCCCTCGGGAGTGTTCAGCACCAGCCCCGGGACGCGTCCCAGGTCACCGTCGCCGGCGAGCGTGTCCACCAGGTCACGGCTGGCGAACTCGCCCTCGCCCACCACCACGCAGTCGATAGCCGGGTCTTCGAAGTCCGGGGGGTTGAGCGAGGCGTGCAGCCCGCCCACGAAGACGAAGGGCGCCTTGGCGCCGTCGTAGTATTCCTTGATCTTCTGGGCGATCCGGCGGGCGCGGTAGACATCGATGGTGAAGCAACAGCTGATGCCGACGGCGTCGGGCGCAAACGAGCGCACCGCCTTTTCCAGGTCACCGCCCATGCGCATGTCGTGGATGCGCACGTCGTGCTCGGGAAGCAGGGCTCCCGCCACCATTTCCAGCCCCAGGGGCTCAACGAGGGCGATCTTGCTGAAACCCGGGGATCCGAACTGTGGTGGCTGTACGAGAAGAACCTTCATATTGAATCCTGCCTGCTTTCCTGGGGGCGACTTCGCCCCCGCTTCGTGCTCATTACCAGTAATTAAGACCTCAATGCATCCTAGATTATTATACCCACGGTTGCAATCTTGCACGCGGCTGTTGTCTCAGCCGTCTTCACGGTCATCGGCGGTGCCCGCCGCCAGCTCCGCCTGCCGGGCGGTCTCGCGGCTGATGAGGAAACGCAGCGCCGCCAGCACCAGCAGGCTGAAAATGAGGCCGACGATGGCCCCCAGCTGGTTGAGCGTGAATAGAAAGACCTGGCTGAGCAGGATTTTCACCAGCATGGCGCGTTCGAACATCTTGTAGGCGGCGAGGTGCGAGCGGCGCAGGTTGATCACGCCCAGGAAGATGAAGAGACCCGATATGCTGCTGGAGATCATCAGGGCCACCTCCGAAAAACCCAGTTCGCCCTGGTTCTGCCCGTAGCTTCCCTCGGTCAGGATCTCCAGAAGAACGAAAGCCACTCCCGCCAGTAGCTGCAGGACGAAAAAGGCATTGAGCAGGGCTTCGAAATGGCGGTACTCCACGATACGAACGTAGGTGCGGTGAAGCCTTTCCCGCAGGCGTACGTACAATCCGGGGTCCTCCGCGGGCTCCGTCTCGATGTCACCGATGAAGCCGGAGAGAGCCGCAGCGAGCGGATCACCGGGATCGCACTTGTCCAGGTATGTCTCTATCGCCAGCTTCTGGTCTTCGGGCAGGCGGCCGTTGCGGTATTCCAGCAGTGAATTCAGGGAGTTCATCAGGTACTCGGTACGGGAGTATCCCCGGCTGGTGAGCGCCCAATGGGCCACCAGGTAGACGGCCACGAAGGTCACGTACATCAGGGAGAAGGAGGGTGCGAAGAAGTAGTCGTTGTCCTGGGTGACGAACTTGCCGATCTCGTCGATGAAGGTTCCAAAGCCGATGCCGCCGATGAAGGCGCTGGCGTATTCGACCCACTTGCCCAGCAGCATCAGCCGCAGCAGCGCCGCCACCAGCATCCCCAACCCGCCCCAGAGCATGTGGGCTATGTGCAGGCCGCCGCCGCCCAGTTGCGGGTAGCCGCTCAGCTTCAGGAAGATGCGGATGAGGAGGATGATGGTGACCGACGCAACCAGGAAGGCTTCCAGCTGGTCCATCGCCCGCATGTTGCGCACGAAGATGGAGCCGAGCCATGATTGCTTTTCATGTCCGCTGGTATGCATTCAGTAAGTCACCGTTACCGGTCAGCCGTACGCCGGGATGACGCTGGCGCCCCGAGAAGGATTCGAACCTTCGACCTAGTGCTTAGGAGGCACTCGCTCTAATCCTCTGAGCTATCGGGGCATATCGACGGCGCTCACGGGCGCCGCACCCATATACTAGAGCCTTCGCCCGATCGCAGCCAAGCAGAAAGTGGGCCTAGTTCCGCCCGATGGCGATCTGCAGCATTTCGTCCACGAGATCGTTGAAACTCATGCCGGCGGCCTCGGCGGCCATGGGCATCAGGCTGGTCTCGGTGAGCCCGGGAATGGTATTGATCTCCAGCACGTGCAGCTCGCCGTCCTCGTCCATGATCATGTCCACGCGGCCGAAACCGCTGCAATGGAGCGACCGGAACGCCTTCAGCGAGATCGACTCCGCCTGCGCCGCCGTTTCCGCGGGGATCTCCGCCGGCACCACGTAGTCCGCCTTGCCCATGGTGTAGCGTGATTCGAAGTCGAAGAACTCGGTCTTGGGGATCGCCTCCACCACGGGTAGCGTCCGGGGCTCGGAGCCGATGATGCTCACCGACAGCTCCCTGCCCTTGACGTAGCTTTCCAGCAGCACCTTGTCGTCGAAGCTAAAGGCGCTGATGAGCGCCGCCGGCAGCTCGTCGGCATTGTGGGCGAAGCGGATGCCCAGCGCCGAGCCCTGGGCCGCCGGCTTGACCACGATGGGAAATCCCAGCTCTTCGCCGATGATGGGCAGGGTGTCCGCTGCTCCCAGCTCCTGGAAGGCATCCCGGTTGAAGGCATAGAAGGCCGGCGTGGGGATGCCGTCGGCCTCGAAGATGTGCTTGGAAAGCACCTTGTCCATGCAACGCAGCGAGGGCAGGACGTCGGAGCCGGTGTAGGGAATGCCCAGGATGTCCAGCAGCTCCTGGACGGTGCCGTCCTCGCCGCCGCGGCCGTGCATGGCGATGAAGGCGGCATCGGGACGGATCTCCTTCAGCTTCTCCACCAGGCGGGCGTCGACATCGATGGCGTCGACGCGGTAACCCAACTGGGCGAGGGCCTTCTCCACCCTGGCCCCGGACTTGAGCGAGACGTTCCGCTCCAGCGAGCGGCCGCCCTTGAGGACTGCTACGTGTGGCTTGCTCTTGCTCATGATCGTTCCCCCGTCAGGTGATGGTTGTCGAAGCCTATCCCTTGAGGGCCCGGTAAAGGGCCATCTGTTCCTTGATCACCTTCGCCAGCCGCTTGATCCCTTCCTCGATCCTGTCCTCGGCCACGGCGCAGAACGCCAGCCGCATGTGGTTGGCGCCGCTGCCGTCCATGTAGGCGCCCGCTCCCGGCACGAAGGCCACCTGCTCCTGCTCGATCGCCAGCGCCAGCAGGTCGGTGGTGTCCAGGTACTCGGGGAGCGTCACCCAGATGTAGAACCCCCCGCGGGGCTGCGTCCACTCGGCCTCGGGGGGGAAGTATTCCGCCAGCGCCGCCAGCATGGCGTCGCGGCGGCGGCGGTAGATGGCGGTGGTCTTCTCCACGTAGTCCCGCCAGTGGAAGTCGCGGAAGTAGCGGTTGACGATCTTCTGTGCCAGCGTCGAAGGGCAGAGGTCGGCGGCCTGTTTTCCCAGGTTCAGCTTTTGCAGCACCGGCGGCGGCGCCACCAGCCAGCCCAGCCTGATGCCGGGCGAGATGATCTTGGAGAAGGTGCCCAGGTAGATGACGTTGTCGTCGTCGTCCAGCGAGTAGAGCGTGGGCAGCGGCTCCCCCTCGAAGCGAAGCTGGCCGTAGGGATTGTCCTCGAGGATCATCACCCCGCGGCTGCGGGCGAGGGCAACGAGCTCCAGCCGGCGCTCGCGGCTCAGCGAAACCCCCGCCGGGTTGTGAAAATTGGGGATCACGTAAATGAACTTGGGCCGGCGCTCGCCGGCCTCGAGGCGGTCCAGGGCCTCTTCCAGCAGGTCGATGCGGATGCCGTCGTCGTCGAGCGGGACCTGGATCACGTCGGCCTCGAAGCTGGAGAAGGAAGGCACGGCGCCGGGATAGGTGGGAGCCTCGGCGATGACGGGATCGCCGGGATCCACCAGCGTGCGGGTGACCAGGTCGATGCCCTGCTGGCCGCCGGTGGTGACGAGGATGTCGTCGCTGTCGGCGAGCGTGCCCTCGCTTTCCATTACCTTGACGATGTTGCGCTTGGTTTCTTCCAGGCCCTCGGTGGGGCCGTACTGCAGCGCCGCGGCGCAGTCCTCCATGGCCACGTCGTGGGTGATCTTCGCCAGCGTCATGGCCGGGAAGCTCTCGGTGTTGGGCAGGCCGCCGGCGAGGGAGATGATCTCCGGACGCGCGGTAACCGCCATCAGGTCGCGCATCACCGACGAGCGCAGCCCCCCGGTGCGGCGGGCATAGAAGCTCTCATACCTGTCGAAATCGATCCTGGTCATGAGCCTTGATTCTAGTTAGCGGCGTATACATAAGCAATACTGCGGTATGTTAGAATCACGGTCGTAAGCTGGGGCAAGCAGCGGGAGGTCTGATGGAAACAGCCTGGGCCATAGGCGCCGGCGCGGGGTTGGCGGTCCTTTCGGGGCCGAGAGCCTTCCTGCCGCTTGCCGTATTCATGCTCGTGGTGCGGATGCAGTGGACATGGTGGTTTCATGTTTCCGATACACCCTTCGACTTCCTCTTTTCCGGGGCCGCCGTGATCGTGCTGCTGGCGCTGGTGGTGCTGGAGGTGGCGGCGACCCGGCTGCCGGCGCTGGCGGGGGTCGAGCGCCTGCTGCGGCTGCCGGCATCGCTGGCCGCGGCAGCGCTGCTGGCAGGGGCCTCCCTGGCCGGCGTGCTTCCCTGGTATCTCTACCTGGCGGGAGCAGTGGCGGGGGCGCTGCTGGGACTGCTGGGAGTATATGTCTACCGCGGCGCCTTCACCGAGAGCGGCGACCCGGGGCCGGCGCTGGACCTTTCCGTGCTGGCGCTGTCCTTCCTGGTGATGCTGGTGCCGCCCACCGGTTACCTGGTGCTGCTCTTGTTCGTCTACCTGGCCCTGCGGGTGCGGCGCCTGCGGCGCCTCAAGTACAAGGGCCTGAGAGTGCTGGCCTAGCCGCTGTCCCCGGCGCCGCCCGGCTCAGTCCCGGTGCCGGTGCCCGTGGTCCTCGAGGTGGCTGTGGGGATGGCGGTGCTCGCGGCCGTCGTGACGGTGGGGATGGTCGTGCACCAGGTTCGACTCCAGCAGCAGGCGCCGGTCGGCAAGCACCTCCGGGGGCGTTCCCTCTCCCGCCCGGCGATGATCCTCTCCCAGCACCAGCAGCCTGTCGGCAATGGCAGCCGCCAGGTCCAGGTCCTGGGTGGCGGTGACCACCGTCTTGCCGGCTTCCGCCAGCTGGTTCAGCAGCCGCTCCAGGAAGCCCACAGTCTTCGGGTCCAGGCCCGCGGTAGGCTCGTCCAAGAGCAGCACCTCGGGGTTGATGGCCAGCACCGAGGCCAGGGCCACCTTCTTCTTCTCGCCGCCGCTCAGGTGGTAGGGAGGGCGGTCGGCCAGGTGTTCCAGGCCCATGATGTGCAGGGTGTCGGCGACGCGGCGTTCCACCTCGCGGTGCTCCAGCCCCAGGTGCAGGGGCCCGAAGGCCACCTCGTCGCGAACGCTGGCCGAGAAGAGCTGGGCATCGGAGTTCTGGAAGACGAAACCCACGCGGCGGCGGAACGATCGCGCCAGCCCCTCGTCGGCGAGCGCCTCGGCGGTCAGCTTTCGTCCAAAGGCGTGGATGCTGCCGCGGTCGGGAAAGATCAGCCCGTCCAGCAGCTTCAGCAGTGTCGACTTGCCGGAGCCGTTGGCGCCCAGGAGCACCAGCCGCTCGCCGCGTTGCACCGACATGCTCAGGCCGTCCAGGGCGACGTGGTCGCGGTAGCTGAAGTGCACGTCGCGCAGTTCGAATACCAGTTCCTCCCCGGTCTCAGCCAAGCAGGCGGTCACCTCCCCAGGCGGCGGCGGCCGAGAGCAGCATCAGCGCCGCCGGCGGCAGGTCGGCCGGCCGCAGGGAGAAGGTGCTGAGCGTCAGCGGCTCGCCGCTGTAGCCGCGGCTGATCATCGCCTCGTGGATCTCGGTCCCCAGCACCTGTGATTTTTCCAGCACGGTGCCGATGCCGGCAGCCGCCAGCCGGCGCTCGCGCCGCGCCGGCAGCCGCGTGGCCGTGCGGCTGAGGCGGGCGAGGTGCATCTCCGTCACCAGCCCCAGCAGCAGGTGAATGTAGCGGTAGGTCATCGCCAGCACCAGCACGAACACCCGGGGCAGGCGCAGGGCGCGCAGGGCGCCCATCAGCACCGACCAGCGGGTGGTGAGCACCAGCAGCACCACCAGCGACACGGAGACGGCGGTCCGTGTCACCAGCAGCAGCGCCCCCTGCAGGCCCTGGCGGGTGACCGCCAGCTCCGCCGGCAGCTGCCAGGGGCCCAGCGAGGCGCCCTCGCCGAAGTGCCAGAGCACCAGCAAGGGGTCGCCGGGACGGAAGAGGTTGAAGATACTGGGCAGCACGATCAGGCCGGTGAAAAGGGGTACGAACAGCCATACCCGGCCGGCGAAGCGCCCCAGGGGCACGAGGGAAGCCCACGCCAGCACCAACACCAGGGCGTACATCGCCGCCAGCACCGGCAGGTGCCGCACCAGCAGCGCCGCCAGCAGCAGCACCGCCAGGCAGACCGTCTTCAGGCGCGGGTCCATCTCCTGGAGGGTCCCCGCCCGCGCCGCCAGTTCCTCCGAGAACAGCGAGCGCTCGAGCGCGCGGGCGACGCCGTCGAGGGTGCGCTCGGCGGCGCCGCGCCGGCGCCGGCGGCCGGAGGGAGCGATGCCGCCCCCCTCGGTCTCCAGCATCCAGGCCGGCAGGCTGGTGGGCGCCTCAGCCGTCATGACTGGAGCGCCGCCGCACTACCTGTGCCAGCACCACCGCCACCAGCGCCGCCGCCGCCAGGCCCAGGGCGGCGGAGACCAGGTAACCGCCCACAGCCTGGGAAACACCTTCGCCGCCGCCCGGGAAACCGTAGTCGGGCAGGACCCCGCTCCAGAGCCCTTCCAGGCGCTCCATGCCGGCGGGGACGAAGCCCAGGTCGGCGGCGATCTCCTCGCTGCTCCATTCGCCCCAGGCGGGCGCCGAGGCTAGGAGTCCCAGGGGCACGAACACCAGCATCAGCGCCAGCGCCACCAGCAGCGGGCGCAGGCGGAAGCGCTCTCCCGCCGTCTCGCCGGGGGCGGCGGCGAAGAGCAGGCCGGGATTGGTGCGCTGCATCCAGGCCACGGCCAGCGAGGTGACCACCGCCTCCAGGACGCCGATCACCAGCAAGTGGACGGACATCATCGCCGGCACCGTCTGGGAAAGGTCGTAGGGCGAGTAGAGGGCGGTACCGGCGGCGTCGTGGAACAGCAGCGGCTGGATGCCCAGCTCCAGTGCCGTCAGCAAAGCGGCGGCGTTGAGACCCACGTAGGCGCCGATGCCGGCTCCCAGGGGATGGCGATAGGAGGAGATCGGCGATCTCCCCGAGACGAGCCGGTAGACGAAGTAGCCGGCCACCGGCGAGACGAAGGCGATGTTGAAGCAGTTGGCGCCCAGGGCGATGATGCCGCCATCGCCGAAGAAGAGCGCCTGGATCACCAGCGCCGCGGTAACGGCCAGCACCGCGGCCCAGGGGCCGACCACCACCGCCAGCAGGGTGCCGCCCACCACGTGCCCGGTGGTGCCGCCCGGCACCGGCACGTTGAACATCATCACCACGAAGGCGAAGGCGGCGCTGGCGGCTATCAGCGGCGCCCGCCGTCCCGCGAGGGCGCCGCGTACCTTGCGTCCGGCGTAGTACCAGGCGGGCACCATCGCCGCCCACAGGCCGCCCGCGGTCTGGGGACTGATGTAACCATCGGGGATATGCATCTCACGACTCCTTTCCGCCCCTCAAGGGGGCATCGCACGCACGGCTCCACCCCGGCTGCGGCCGGGGCACGGGCCTGCGCGGCCCGGAGTTCGCTTCCGCATGGAGAGGTTCGCGGGCGGTTAGGCCGCCCGCCCCTGCTCAACGGGTGAGGTAGACCTTGTGCTCGAGCAGCTTCAGTTCCTTGATCCTGGCTTCCACCACTTTCTGCTGTCCCAGCAGGTCCACCAGGACCAGCCGTTCACCCTCCGGGGTGATGGCGGCCACGTCTTCCATGACTTTCTCCTCCCTGCCGTCCTCCAGCAGGTAGACGGTGAGCTCACACATCCGTATCCACCTCCTCTGCCGCGATCATCCGGCGCAGCTTCTCCACGGCTTCCTCCATCAGGTGGGGAAGCGGGACCCGCGCCGCGGCCACGAAGCTGATTCCCGGCTGCGCCATGGGCAGCAGTATCTTTTCCGCCCGCGCCGAGGCGATGGCCTCGGCCATTCCCGGGGTCAGTTCACCCAGGTAGGAATTGGCGATCACCGCTGCCGCCGGCGCCACGATCACGTCCGCTTGCGAGATGGATACGCGGATGGCGTTCTCGCCGGTGGCGCCCCTGCTGGCACGGGCCTTCATCATGTTGGCGGTGGCGGCGGCGTTGGTGCCGAAGGCGATGATCTCCGTCTCCGGGGGGAGCTCCCGCCGCAGCTGGCTGATGATCTGGTGGCCGATGTTGCCTCCCATGCCGTCGATAACGGCTATCACCGGCCCCTTTTTCGCTTCCTTTTCACCCATGCAAGGTAACTCTCCGTCGTCAGCAGCCCCGAGGACGAAAAAACCCCGAGGCCGGGAAGCCACCGCGGCTCCAACCGGCCTTCGAGGCCGTAACATCGCAAGTTATCCGGGTATGTCCTGGGGCACGAGCCTGCGGCTCCACCCGCGGAGGCTTCGGCCTCCTGTAAACAAACTAGCCCAGCGAACCCTGGCTGTCAAGGGCACTGCCCGCGGCCGGCTTTGCTAGACTCGGGGCGAGATGTTGGCGCGCTACCTGGAGAAAGCAGCCGGGAGGCAGGAGCCGCGCTTTCAGCTCCTGCGCCGGCGACCGGCAGGCATCGCCGCCGCCGACCTGGAAACGGCGGCGGACGACCTGCTGCTGGATCTCTTCCGGCGCCGCCCCGCCGGCGCAGGCGGCGCGCCCGGGGAGGGCGAGGCCTCGCTGCTGGACCTGGGGACGGAGCTGTCACGGCGGCTGCTCGCCGGCTGCCGCTTTTGCCGGCGCCGCTGCGGCGCCGCCCGCCACCGCGGCGAGGTGGGGGAATGCGGCGTGCCGCCGCGCCCGCGCCTGGCCAGCGAGTTCCTGCATTTCGGCGAGGAGCCGGAGCTGGTGCCCTCGCACACGATTTTCTTTGCCGGCTGCAACTTCCGCTGCGCCTATTGCCAGAACGCCGATATCGCCACCCGGCCGCGGCTGGGAGCGGCGGTCGACCCGCCCCGCCTGGCCGCCGTGATCGACGAGCGCCGCCGCCAGGGCTCCCGCAACGTGAACTTCGTGGGCGGTGACCCGGGCCCGCACCTGCACACCTGCATCGAGACCCTGCGGCACGTGCGCTCGGGGGTACCGGTGGTCTGGAACTCCAACGCCTACGCCTCCGGGGAAGCGATGGAAATCCTCGCGCGGGTGGTGGACGTCTTCCTCAGCGATTTCCGCTACGGGAACGACGGGTGCGCCCGGCGCCTCTCCGGCGTCGACCGCTACCTGGAGACGGTGACACGCAACCTGCTGCTGGCGGCGCGGCGCTCGGAGCTGATGATCAGGCACCTGGTGCTGCCCGGACACCTGGACTGCTGCACCAGGCCGGTGATGGAGTGGACGGCGGCCCACCTCCCCGGAACCTACTTCAACCTCATGTTTCAGTACCGGCCCTGCCACCG